>NZ_JAOQNS010000005.1:0-300000 GCF_025961475.1 Rhodobium gokarnense
TCAGCGACCTGGCGCCCCTCGCCGGCCTCCAAAACCTCCAAACGGTCAATTGCGGCCGCACACAGGTCAGCGACCTGGCGCCCCTCGCCGGCCTCCAAAACCTCCAAACGGTCAATTGCGGCCGCACACAGGTCAGCGACCTGGCGCCCCTCGCCGGCCTCGAGAACCTCCAAACGGTCTATTGCTGGTCCACACAGGTCAGCGACCTGACGCCCCTCGCCGGCCTCCAAAACCTCCAAACGGTCTATTGCTGGTCCACACAGGTCAGCGACCTGGCGCCCCTCGCCGGCCTCGAAAACCTCCAAACGGTCGACTGCGGCCGCACACAGGTCAGCGACCTGGCGCCCCTCGCCGGCCTCGAGAACCTCCAAACGGTCAATTGCTGGTCCACACAGGTCAGCGACCTGGCGCCCCTCGTCGGCCTCGAAAACCTCCAAACGGTCAATTGCGGCCGCACACAGGTCAGCGACCTGGCGCCCCTCGCCGGCCTCCAAAACCTCCAAACGGTCTATTGCAGCGACACACAGGTCAGCGACCTGGCGCCCCTCGCCGGCCTCCAAAACCTCCAAGAGATCGATTGCAGCGACACACAGGTCAGCGACCTGGCGCCCCTCGCCGGCCTCGAAAACCTCCAAACGGTCAATTGCAGCGGCTGCCACCTTTCAGACGACTTCGAAACACTTTGGTTTCGACCATCTCTCTCAACGGCAACCCTGTGGAATACAACGTTGCCAAGTGTGCCGGCGGAAGTGCTTTCGCAGTACTATGGCGACAACTGCCTGGCCCGACTGCGCTCCCATTTTCGCGACCTTGGCGAGGGCCGCGAAACCATCGGTGACGTCAAGGTCATGATTCTCGGCAACGGCCGCGTCGGCAAGACAAAAATCTGTCGGCGGTTGAGCGGACAGGACTTTGGCGATCGCAAGGAACCTTCGACGCACGGCATTCGCATATTGTCTGCCCCGCTGCCGCATACCGGCAAGGAGAACCAGCCTGCTAGAAAAATGCAAATCTGGGATTTTGGCGGCCAGGACATCTATCACGGCACCCATGCGCTGTTCATGAAGAGCCGCGCCATATTCCCGCTGGTCTGGACGACAAAATCGGAAGGATCAATCGAGCACGAATATGGCGGGATGCGCTTTGCCAATCAACCTTTGGCATATTGGCTGAGCTATGTTCGCCAATTCGGCGGCACGACCTCGCCACTCATTATCATACAGAACCAGTGCGACGGCCCCCGCGACGAGGTTCTGGAACCTCCATTGCCTGCTGAAAACCGGTCCGATTTTCCGTTTTGCAAGCATGTCCACTACAGCGCACTCAAAGATCTAGGAAGGGCGTCGCTGGACGACGCCATCATTGAGGCGATCAAATGGCTTGACCAGACGCGAGGGGTCGACGTTATCGGGGCGGGCCGGGCGACGGTCAAACGGCAATTGGAGGAAATGCACCGGGCCGATACGGAGCTGCCGGTGAACGAACGCCGGAATCAGGTACTCAGCAAAGCCCAGTTCAGAACGCTATGCGTTGAGGCTGGTGGGATTTCCGATCAGGACTTGCTGCTCGACTATCTCCACAACACCGGCACAGTGTTCTACCAGCGCGAATTGTTTCGCGACAGAATTATCCTCGACCAGCAATGGGCTCTGGATGCGATCTATTCGATTTTCGATCGAGAAAATGTCTACCAACGCCTGACGAGAAGTCGACATGGTCGTTTCGACCGGATCGATTTGGCATCCCTGCTGTGGGACGCTGAAGGTTATAGCATCGATGAGCAGAAGCTTTTTCTCACATTCATGGAATCCTGCGGGGTTTGCTTTCGGGTTAGCGGGAACGATCCGGACGAAGGCAGCGCCCCCGAATACATCGCCCCCGACCTTCTGCCCGAAGAGTCACCGCAGGCCGTTGCCGAGAAATGGAACGCCGACCGCCCAACGGAAGAAAAATCCTATGCCTTCGACCTGCTGCCGCCCGGACTGATGCGCGGCATCATTTCGCGGATCGGTTCGCAAGCCGGACTGTCGGGCGACTATTGGCGACATGGCGTTTATGTGTCCGAGACCCGGACAGGAAGTCGGGGCATCGTTGAAGAACGCTGCGCCGAAGGCTGGAAGGGCGACATCCGTGTTGCAGCCCAGCGAGGACAGGCCAAAACGCTGCTTGCAGCGCTCTGCGAGATCGTCGAACAGGAACAGAAGCGCTTCGGCCTGACCGCGCAAGCTAGCGAGATACGCCAGAAAGCCGAAGAGTTCGAACTCGCCTTTCAGCGTGAGGAGGCCGCTGTGCCCAAGATATTCGTCTCATATGCCTGGGGTGACGAGACCCCCGAGGGCCGCGGTCGTGACGAAGCCGTGGAAGCCCTGTGCAACGACGCCCGCGACCGGGGCATAACCGTTTATCGCGACAAAGATGAACTCCACGTCGGTGACCGCATCTCCGACTTCATGAACATGCTGTCCGCCGGCGACCGGATTTGCATTATCCTTAGCAAAAAATACTTGGAGTCGTCATTCTGCATGAAAGAGTTGTACGATATCTGGAGGAGAAGCGGGTTAAAGGACGATGACCTCCTAGAGAAGATCAGGGTGTACCGTTTGCCGTGTGCAAACATATTCACTGCGGCGGACCGTCTTCGTTGGGGTGCCCACTGGCAGCAACAATACGATGAACTCGATTCCTTGGCCAAGGAAGTCGGGCATCAACTCATGTCGGAAAAGGATTTCAATCACTATAGGCGCATGCAGCGCTTTGCCTCCGACATCGGGGAGATCCTTACTGCGGTCGCCGATGTGGTATTGCCGGCCAATATCGAAGACTACGGTAGGTACTGCTTTGAAGACATTTCCTCCAACGATTCGGACGCCAATACTGGATCCGATTAGGAAATTGATTTCTAAAGTATTTCCGATTTTGGTGAGCCCCTACTCCTTCTTATCCTCAATGTAACTCAGCGGCAGGGCCGTCGTATACTTGATCTGCTCCATGGCGAACGACGAGGAGACGTCGGCGATGTCGATTTTGGCGATGAGGCGTTTGTAGAAGGCGTCGTAGGCTTCGATGTCGGGGACGACGACGCGGAGCATGTAGTCGACCTGGCCGCTCATGCGGTAGAACTCGACGACCTCCGGGAACTCGCTGATCAGTTCGGCAAAGCGCGACAGCCAGTCCTCCGTGTGCTTGTCGGTGGTGATGGCGACGAACACCGTCACCTTGGCGTTGACCTTCTTCGGGTCCAGCACGGCGACGCGGCCCTGGATCACGCCCTCCTCCTCCATCCGCTGGATGCGGCGCCAGCACGGCGTCGTCGAGAGGCCCACCCTTCGGCCGATCTCGGCGACGGGCACGGTGCAGTCCTTTTGCAGGATGGACAGGATCTTGCGGTCGACGCGGTCGATCATCGGCTTCACTCCGGTAAAACCATTTTCCTCTATTACCCCCTATTTCTCTCCATATTTGCTCAAACAGGCTATCGCAAGCGGAAAATTAGATTTTTCTTCTAATTTCGGCGCGTGGCGGCCTTGAGTTGGGCGCGCGAACGGCTACCTTTCAACCCAACGACGAAGGTCGGCCGAGAGCGCTCCCAGCGCCCGCCGCCAAGGAGACCGAACAATGGCCAAATTCACCGCGCTGACGCCGCAAATCTCCGTTTCCCCGGAGCTGTCGGAGACCGATATCGCCCGGGCGGCGGCCATGGGCTTTCGCACGATCCTCTGCAACCGGCCGGACGACGAGCCGGGCGTTGCCTTTTCGTCCGAGGCCGCGCGGCACACCGCAGGCGTCTTCGGCATGGCGTTCCACCACGTGCCGGTCGCCGGCTATGAGATCACCGAACCCGACGCCATCGACGCCGTTGCCGACGTGCTCTCCGGGGCCGTCGGGCCGGTGCTGATGTACTGCAAGTCGGGAATGCGCTCCGCGTATCTGTGGGCGCTCGGCGCGGTCGGCGAGACCGGCCTCGCCGAGACGCTTCAGATCATGGAGCGGGCCGGGATCGATGCCTCGATCGTCGAAGACGAACTCATCGAGCGCGCCGCGATGGCACCGGCCGCGGCCGACGCGGCCGCCTACGCGGCTGCGGTCTGACCGCCGCTTCAACAGTTGCGATGCCCCGCAGCGCCGTCTGGCCCTTCATCGGGCCGGGCGGCGTTTTTCGTTGGAAGACGGCCGGTCAGCGGCAGCCGAGATTGCCTTCCATGCGCTTGATGCGGGCGACGTTGTTGCTTTCCACGCGCGAGAACGGCGGATTGCTGGTCGAGCAGCCGGAATTGTCGAAGAAATTGCGGCCGCGCTTCGTCTTGAAGCAATAGCCGTTGCGGTAATAGATCTCGTTGCGCGCCACCCACAGGTCCTGGCAGCTCAGGCTCTCAAGCTCCCAGTTAGCGAGCGCCCGCTCCGAGCTGTCCGGAAATACGGAAAAGGCCTGGGCATTGGCCACGCCGCAACCGAACGCCAGTGCCGTGCCGGTGCAGGCCGCCGTCAGGATTGCGGAAAACGGTTTTTTCATCTCGTTCCCTCCCGTCTTCGGCGCCCGGTCAGCCGGGCCACCTCGGCCTTCAGGATAGGCAGGATTTCGGCCTCGAACCATTGATTTTTCTTCAGCCAGCCGGTGTTGCGCCAGGACGGATGGGGCAGCGGCAGGATCGCCGGCCCGGACGACGCTGCCATGATCTCGCGCCAGGCGGCGACCGTCTCGGTCATGGAGCGACGGCGCAGGGGCCCCAGGTGATAGGCCTGCGCGTACTGGCCAATGGCGAGCACCAGTTCGAGCTGGGGCATGGCGGCGAACAGGCGGTCGTGCCAGGCGCTGGCGCACTCCCGGCGCGGCGGCAGGTCGCCGCCCTTGTCGTCCTGGCCGGGAAAGCAGAAGCCCATGGGAACGATGGCAAGGCGCGAGGCGTCATAGAAGACCTCGCGGTCGATCCCCATCCAGTCGCGCAGCCGGTCGCCCGAGGGATCGTTGAAGGGAAGCCCGGTGGCATGGACGCGCGTTCCCGGCGCCTGGCCGCAGATGGCGAGCCGCGCGGTGCGCGACAGGCGCACCACCGGGCGCGGCTCGTGCGGCAATGGGGCGCCATCAGGTGCATCGCGGCAGATCCGGCAATTGGCGACGCCCTCAGCCAGCGCCTCGATCTCCTTAGCGCCTATCGCCTTTGTCCGCGCTTTGGTGCCTGCCGTCAGGTCTTCGCTCCCGTCGCTCTGCCCGTTGCCACCGCGCTCGGCCGGGCGCCGATCCGCGCCTTCCAGTCGAGCAGATAGGTGCAGTCCTCCGGCACCGCCATGCGCGCGGGACGCAGATACTCCACATAGCAATAGGCGCTGATATCGGCGATGGAAAAGCCGTCGCCGGCGACGAAGGCGCGGCCCGCCAGTTCGCCATCCAACAGCCGCAGGAAGTCGAGCAGGCGCGGCCGGTTGGCCTCGGCCCATTGCGGCACCTGTGGCACCTCGAAGGCGGCCATCGCCGGATGGGTGTGGCGAAACACGGCCATCACCGCGGTGCCGAGATTGAGGTCGATGCGGCGGTTCCACATCTCCACCAGCGCCCTGTCCTTCGCGCCGGTGCCGAACAGGGGCGGCTCGGGATGGATCTCCTCGAAATAGCGCGAAATGGCGACGGATTCGGAAATCGCCGTGCCGTCGTCGAGCACCAGAACCGGCAGGCGCTTCAGCGGGTTGATGCCGGCGAATTCCTCCGAGAGGTGCTCGGCCTTGCCGAGGTCGACCCGTTCGAGCGGCACGTCGATGCCCTTTTCGGCGAGGAACATGAGCGCCCGGCGCGGATTGGGCGCCCCGGACCTGTCCACATAGAGCTTCATTCCGACCCCCCCTTCCCGCCGGTCTTTCCCCCGGCGCGTTGTCCTCTTCTTGCGCCAAGCCTTGCATGGCGGCGCTGCCCTTTTCAATCGCGCCGGCGCTCACCTGGCGGGGTGGAGACGGCGCCAGTCGCGGGGGCTCTGGAACGGGCCCTGCCAGATGCCGCGACCGGCGAGCCGGGCCTCCGTTTCCTCGACGAGGAAGCGCCAGTCGGCCGTCGCCCAGCCGGACCGGACCATTTCCCGGTTGAGCAGGACGCCGTCGCGGCGGCACCAGCCAAGGCCGCGATCGTACCGGTCGCGCCCCGAAATGCGGCAGGAAACGTATCCTCCGTTTACCAATTCGGCGAGGGCATCGCGGGCGCGGCGGCCGCACGGATAGGCGCCCGCATCGTTCGAACAGTCCTGGCGCAGCTCCGGCGCATCGATGCCGAGGAGGCGCACGCGCTCGTCCCCGAAAGTGAGGCTGTCGCCGTCTGCCACATAGGGCGTTCCGGCAACGGATTCCTTGTCGTTTTCGATACCTGACAGCTCCATCAGGTCGTCCAGATGGAGCCCGGCAAGGACGAGCCCGAGGACGAGGAGAACCAGAAGTGGTCTCGGCAATCTGCGCCCGGTGCGCCGGTTCGTCCGTCTCATTTGCCGTTAACCATAAAATTGAGGTGGTTGTTAACGTTTAAGGCGAAGAATTGCGCCGATTGAAAGCGGTTTTTTCAACCCCTTGCAAACCCTGAGGTATGGCGGTCGATGGCCGAAACGACGGTCACAGCCAGCGACGACAAGACATTGCTCAGCCGGATGCGCGCGCAGAAGCGACGCGACGTCACGCGGGCGGTGCGCGACGTGCGCGAGCGGCTGACCTCGCAGACCGGCACGCGCGCTTCGTTCGACTACGAGCTGACGCTGGCGCATGCCCGCAGCGGCCTCAATTCGATCCTGCTGCTGCCGGCGCTCGCCGTCCTTGCCGCGCTGATTGCCTCGCTGTGGGTGGAAAAGGGTTTCGTCATAAGCTGGCTCAGCCTGGTGCTCGCCGCCAGCGCCTTCAAGCTGTCGCTGTTTCGCAGCCTCATCGGCAAGCACCAGAAAGACGTGCGGCTGAAGAGCTGGCGCCGGCGTTTCGTCGCCGTCGCCCTTGTGCAGGGCCTTTGCTGGGGCGCGTTCTTCTTCCTGCCGTCGCGCGACGGCAATGCCTTCGTCACCTTCCAGTTCGCGGCGCTACTCATCGTCATCGCCGTCGTCACCATGCTGGCGTCCAACATGCCGATGGCGATCTGGGCCGGAACGGTGCCGATCACGGCCTGCTCCATGCTCGCCCATATGGCCTCCAACGTGCCTGTCCACTACGTCATGGCGGTGACCTCGGCGGGCGCGCAGATCTTCTTCCTGATGCTCGGCTACCGGCTCTATTCGACCGCGCTCGCCGCCCTTTCCTTCCAGGCGGAAAAGGACGCGCTGATTGCCGAATTGGAGCAGGCCAAGGGCATCTCCGACGAGTCGCGCCGCCGGGCCGAAGAGGCGAACCTTGCCAAGTCGCGGTTCCTCGCCACCATGAGCCACGAGCTGCGCACGCCGCTGAACGCCATTCTCGGCTTCTCCGAGGTGATCAAGAACGAGCTGCTCGGTCCGCTGGAGAACGCCACCTACAAGGACTACGCCAACGACATCCACTCCTCCGGCGAGCACCTGCTCAACCTCATCAACGAGATCCTCGATCTGTCGCGGATCGAGGCCGGGCGCCAGGAGCTGCAGGAGGAGGCGGCGACGCTCCTCTACATCGTGGAGGACTGCCAGCACCTCGTCGCGCTGAAGGCCAAGAACAAGGACATCCGCATCTTCAACCAGTTCGAGCAGAACATGCCGAAGCTGTGGGCGGACGAGCGGGCGGTGCGCCAGGTCATCCTCAACATCCTGTCGAACGCGGTGAAGTTCACGCCGCCGGGCGGCGAGATCACCATCAAGGCCGGCTGGACCGCCGGCGGCGGGCAGTATGTCTCGGTGCGCGACACCGGCCCGGGCATCCCGGAAGAGGAAATCCCGATCGTGCTGTCGTCCTTCGGCCAGGGCTCGATCGCGATCAAGTCGGCCGAACAGGGCACCGGCCTCGGCCTGCCGATCTGCCAGGCGCTGATGAAGATGCATGGCGGCACCTTCGACCTCCGGTCGAAGCTGCGCGAGGGCACCGAGGTGATCGTCACCTTCCCGCAGTCGCGGGTTCTGGAGGTGATGCCGGCGATCGAAGAGCGCAAGGCCGCCCAGCGCAAGCGCGCCAACATGCGCTAGCGCGAAAAGCCCCTGCCCGTCTCAGTCCTGCGATTTCGCTGCCACGCCGGCTTCCTCGAAGGTCGCCATGCCGGAATGGGTGGCGGCCGCCACGCGGATGATGCCGGCGGCGAGCGCCGCGCCCGTGCCCTCGCCGAGCCTGAGGCCGAGATCGAGCAGGGCCGTCTGACCGAGGCATTCCAGCATGCGGGTATGGGCCGGCTCGGCCGAGCGGTGGGAAAAGATGCAGTGGGCGATGGCGTCCGGATTGACCGCATGCAGCGCGCAGGCGGCGGATGTCGCGACGAAGCCGTCGACGACGACCGGCACCCGGTGGTGCCGGCCGGCAAGGATGGCGCCGGCCATGCCGGCGATCTCGCGGCCGCCAACCCGGCGCAGGATCTCCAGCCCGTCGGTAACGCCCTCCGCCTTCATCCGCTTTGCCGCGGCATCGACGGCGGCGATCTTGGCCTGAAGGCCGGGGCCGACGACGCCGGTGCCGGGGCCGACCCAGTCTTCCGGCGCGCCGCCATAGAGCGAATGGGCAATCGCCGCTGCGACCGCCGTGTTGGCGATCCCCATCTCGCCGATGCAAAGGAGGTCGATGTCGCCGTCGATCGCCTCCATGCCGTAGGCGATGGTGGCCGCGCAGTCGCGCTCGCCGAGCGCATCGGTCTCGGTGATGTCGCCTGTCGGATGGTCCAGCGCCAGCTCATAGACCCTCAGCGAGAAATCCTGGGAGGCGCACATCTGGTTGATGGCAGCGCCGCCATTGGTGAAGTTGGCGACCATCTGCTTTGTCACTTCCGGCGGATAGGCCGAGACGCCGCGCGCGGCGACGCCGTGGTTGCCGGCGAAGATGGCGACGCGGACGATGTCCACCTTCGGCATTTCGCGCCGCTGCCAGGCGGCCAGCCATTCAGCGATTTCCTCCAGGCGCCCGAGCGAGCCGAGCGGCTTGGTCAGGACAGCCTCACGTGCTCGCACGGCAGCGACGGCATCGGCATCGGGTCCCGGAACGGACTGCAACAGCGCCCGGATGTCGTCGAAGGGCGCCTGCGTTGCGCTCGATGTCATCGGTTTGGCTCCTTTGGGATTCTGCAGATTTCAGTATGGCGAGTCGTGAGCGGCACTCTATAACCGGCCAAGTTTTGTCGGCAACAGGCGCACCGGCGGCACGTCCAAGAAAGCTGCACGCGGCGCCGGCGTATTGACGCACAACCACGGCGCACATCCCGTGCGGCCGGTAGCGGTTGCCTTTTTCCCCCGTCCCCTTATCTGAAAAGAGCCCTGCCCCACAATCACGAGCACGCGACCGCAGCCATGGCCGTCCCCTCCCCTTGCATGAACATCTGCCGGATCGACGCGGCCAGCGGCTTTTGCGAAGGCTGCGGGCGGACCATCGAGGAGATCGCCCGCTGGTCGTCCTATTCCGACGCGGAGAGGCGCGCCGTCCTGAAGGAGCTGGAGGGCCGCGAGATTCCGGCAGGCGCGACGAACACTCCCGGAGGGGCGACATGAACCGGCCGCTCGTCTGGGCGCTCCTTGCCGCCATCGGCATCGGGCTGATCGTCGGCGCGCAACTGATCTGGCCGCCGCAGCCGGAGGACATCCTCGATTTCGAGGGCCCGCGGCTTGCCGCCCTCATCGCCCTCCTCGTCGTCCTCGGCGGCTCCATGCTCGCCTCGCGGCCGAAAATGGGCGAGGTGTTCAAGGCCGTCGTGTTCTGGGGCGGACTGGCGCTCGTCCTCGTCGGGCTCTACGCGTTCCGCTACGACCTGGAGATGATCGGCCGGCGCACCATGGCCGCGCTCGTCCCCGGCATGGTGGCGGAAACCTCGGACGGCTCCGGCGCCGTCTCCGTCATGCGGGCCAACGACGGCCATTTCCATGTCGACGCCGATGTTGACGGGGAGAGCATTTCCTTCCTCGTCGACACCGGGGCGAGCTCCATCGTGCTGACCCAGCGCGACGCGGAACGCGCCGGCATCGACGTCAACACCCTCCACTATTCGATCCCGGTCTCCACCGCCAACGGACGGGCGCTGGTGGCACCGGTCCGGCTCGACAGGATCTCGGTCGGCTCGCGCATCGGGCTCAGCAACGCCGAGGCGTTCGTTGCCGCCCCGGGCGCGCTTCAGACCAGCCTCCTCGGCATGGATTTTCTGAACGCCGCCTCGTCCTCGGAGATCCGCGGCGACCGGCTTATTTTAAGGCCATAAAGGCCTGGAACCGGCATTGACCGCGAGCCATGGGAGATCAGGCAAGGGCCCTGCCAGCCATATCCTCCCGGCACGCTGAACCGAACGTCGTCAATGCCGGTTGATAGCGGGAGCGGGTTCGTCAAAGGAACAGGCTGAGGACAAAGCGGACGGCGACAATCAACAAAAAGATGCCGAAGAAGAGCTGCAGTCCGCGGCGCGACAGCTTGTGGGCGAGGCTGACGCCGAGCGGGGCGACCATCACCGTGATCGGCACCACCAGAAGCATCGCCAGCAGGTTGACGTAGCCGATCGAGAACGGCGGCAGGCCGGGTTCGCCCCAGCCGGCCCACATGAAGCCGATCATGCCGGGAACGGAGATCAGCGTTCCCGTGCCCGCCGAGGTGGCGACCGCCTGGTGGATCGGCCGGCCGTAGAGCGTCATGAAGGTGTTGTTCATGACGCCGCCGCCGATGCCCATCAACGTCGAGACGAGGCCGATGAAGCCGCCGATGATGGCGCGGACCGGATTGCCGGGGATGTCGTCGCCGAGGCGCAGGCCGCCGCGGTCGAACAGCATCTTGGCGGCAACGATGGTCGCGATGACGGCAAAGATCAGCTTCAGCCCGTCGGCCGAGACATAGGCGGCGATCAGCGAGCCGATGACCACGCCGGCAGGCACCGGGATGGCCCAGGTCTTCAGCAGCTCCATGTCGACGGCGCCACGCGCCTTGTGGGCGAGGAACGAGCGGATCGAGGTCGGGATGATGATGCCGAGCGAGGTGCCGACCGACAGGTGCATGCGCACCGCCTCGTCGACGCCGAGAAAGGCCAGGAACTGGTAGAGCACCGGCACCAGGATGGCGCCGCCGCCGATGCCGAAGAGGCCGGCCAGCACGCCGGCAACGGCGCCGGCGGTCGCCAGCGCGGCGGCGAGCATGACGATTTCGCCGATCGGCGCGGTGATTTCCATGGTCGGGTCCTGTTTGCCGGAAAAGTCTGCCGGAAAAACGCGTGTTCAGCCCTCGGCTGCGGCAGAACGGCGCGCAGCGGCTGGCCCTGTCTCGCGCAAATCGACGGCTGAGTCCAGCGGGTGCGTCGCAACCGCGGCGAGCGCCTCACGGATCACATCGACGCCGGCACCCGGTTTCACCGCCCCCACCGTCAGGATGCGGCGCCAGGCGCGGGCGCCCGGAACGCCCTGGAAGAGGCCGAGGATGTGGCGCGTGATGTGGGACAGGTGCGCGCCGCGACCAAGCTCCGCCTCGATATAGGGGATGAGACCGTCGACGACGGCGAACGGATCGGCATCCGGTCCTGCCTCGCCGTAGATGACGCGGTCGACGGCGGCGAGCAAGCTTGGGTCCTTGTAGGCGGCGCGGCCGAGCATGACGCCATCGACATGGGCAAGGTGGGCGCTCGCCTCCTCCAGCGTGGCGATGCCGCCATTGATGCCGACGAAGACGTCCGGCAGGCGCGCCTTCAGGCGATAGACCCGGTCGTAGTCGAGCGGCGGCAGGTCGCGGTTTTCCTTTGGGCTGAGCCCCTCCAGCCAGGCCTTTCGCGCATGGACCCAGAGCGCGTCGGTGCCGGCGCCGACGACCGCATCGGCGAGCGCATCGAGGGCCGTTTCGGTGTCCTGGTCATCGATGCCGATGCGGCATTTGACGGTCACCGGGATATCGACCGCCGCCTTCATCGCCGCAATGCAGTCGCCGACGAGCCGCGGCTCGGCCATCAGGCAGGCGCCGAAGCGGCCGGACTGCACCCGGTCCGACGGGCAGCCGACATTGAGGTTGACCTCGTCATAGCCGAAGTCCTCCGCAATGCACGCGGCCTCGGCGAGGTCGGCCGGATCGGACCCACCGAGTTGCAGGGCCACCGGGTGCTCTGCGGGACCAAAGCCAAGCAGCCGATCGCGATCGCCATGGATGACCGCGCCCGTCGTCACCATCTCCGTATAGAGCAGCGCCCGACGTGTCAGCAGCCGATGGAAAAACCGGCAATGCCGATCCGTCCAGTCCATCATCGGCGCAACGGCGAACTTCGTATATTCTTCAATCATTTATATTTAGATTCTGGGCGGCCTTGAGATTGGACAGACTGACATTGCCTACAAACGCAATATGTGGCTCATTTCATTCCATTTTCAAAGTGCAACGTCCGATGTCACCCAATGCCACGTTCCGGCTCATCGCCTGAATAGCCCAGGGGTCCTAAACGCCCTCGGTGCTCATTTCCTGCTGCCCTTAGAACTCGACGGGAGCAAGGATCAATGACGACGGCCAGATAGGCAAAGCCTCGGAGGGTTCGGATGCAGGTGTGTCGGTCACCCGAAGCCGGCTCGCCATGCCGCGTCCTGCCGGAGAGCGGCGGGTCCGCACGGCAATATCGGCGAGGTTCGCAGCCACCGTTTCTGCGGCAGCCACGAAGCCGCGGGAAACGTCATGCCGCGCTCTTGACGTCCGGGAGATTGACGGCGTGCCGTGCGATCAAGACTTCCCCGTTGGTGACGATGATATGGACGGGCAGCGACCCGGAAGCGGCAATGGCCGCGTCGCCGCGTTCGTTGGCCACCTCGTTAGGGGTGATGCCGGGGAATCCGAGATAGCCGCAGATACGGCTGCGCACCGGGGCGGAATGCTCGCCGATGCCGGCGGTGAAGACGAGCGCATCGAGACCTGCGAGCGCGGAACTTAGGGCGCCGGTCTCCTTGGCGACGTGATAGCAGAAGAGATCGACCGCCTCCCTCGCCTCCGGCCTGTCGCTTTCCAGAAGAACGCGCATGTCGTTGGAGATGCCGGAGACGCCGGGAAGCCCGCATTCTCGGCAATAACCTGCCCGGCATCGACGTCGTGGACGCGGCAGGCAACCGCATCGGCTATCTTGCCCGTGACGTTGTCTTTGCAGCGCAGGCTTAGGTGCTCAGTTCCGATGAACTATCGCCAGCGCTGAACCGCTGCCGGTCTTGGGGACACTCTCTAGGCGCCTTGCGCATGGGCGAGTGCCTGGGAAGCTATCGGCGGGGGCATCCGCACGCTTTCGGTGACCAGCCGGACCGTATCGAGCGCGATCATCCGTTCCTCGTCGGTCGGCACCACCAGGGTCGCGACGGACGCGCCGGGCGCGCTGATATTGGTGTGGCCGTCCTGAACCAAAAGGTTGGTGCGCTCGTCGATCCTGACGCCCAGCACTCCGAGGCCTTCGCAGATGCGCGAGCGGATTTCCGTGCTGTTCTCGCCAATGCCGGCGGTGAAGACCAGCGCGTCGAGCCCGTCCATCGCGGCGGCGTAGGCGCCGATGGTCTTCTTGATCTGGTAGACGAAGATGTCGACGGCAAGGGCGCAACGCTCGTCGCCCGCCTCCGCCCGCGTCACCACCTCGCGCATGTCGTTGCTGACGCCGGAGACGCCGAGGAGACCGCTCCTCTGGTAGCAAAGCGCCTCGACCTCTTCGAGCGGCATGCCCACCTCCTTGACGAGATGGAAGATGATGGCCGGATCGAAGTCGCCGGAGCGGGTGCCCATCGGCACGCCGCAGAAGGTGCCGAAGCCGATGCTGGTGTCGACCGACCGGCCGCCCTTGACCGCATCGAGCGTCACCCCGTTGCCGAGGTGGCAGACCACCATGGCCAGATCCTCGATCGGGCGATTGAGGATGTCGGCGGCTGCCTGGCTGACATAGCGGCACGAGGTGCCGTGGAAGCCGTAGCGGCGGATGCCATGGTCGGCATAGAGTTCGTAGGGCAGTGCGTAGACATGCGCCTCGGGCGGCACGCTCTGGTGAAACGCGGTGTCGAAGACGACGACGTTCGGCACGTCCGGGAACCGCCGCCGGCACTCTTCGATCCCGGCGATGTTGCTGGGATTGTGGAGCGGCGCGAAGCGGACGCAGGCTTGAAGCTGCTCCATGACGGTGGCGTCGACGACGGTGGACTCGACGAACACGTCGCCGCCATGGACTGCACGATGGCCAATCGCCGTGACCGCCTCGGGGCCATCGATGACGGCAAATTCCGACTGCATCAGGTTTTCCGCCATGATGTCGAAGGCCGCCCTCTGGTCGGCGATGGGACCGCGGAAGAACACCTCGCCGTCGCCGGCACGATGCTTGGAATAGGCGCCATCTTCGCCGATACGCGCAATCAGCCCCGTGGCGACGACCTCGGTCAGGTCGGCGTTGTAGAGCCGGTATTTCAAGCTCGAACTGCCGCAGTTGATGGTCAGGATCATGGTTTCTCCTCATGTTGCGGCACGTCATGTCGCGGTGCGGGGGCCGCAGGCGCATTCAGCGTCCATCGGATTTTCAAGGCGCGACCGGGCGGCACGAGGCAATGGGTGACAGGGAGGATGCCTCGTGCCGCCCGTCGCCGGCGGCATCGCCGTCTTGGTGATCAGATCGGGATCGGCAGGAAGGCCCAGAAACCGATCCATGTCAGGAAGTTGAAGACCGTGGTCATGGCCGCGATGGTGCAGGCCGGCGGGTCGATATGGGTGTCCCCGCGGCACAGGAAGACGCGGGCGAACAACTCGCCGACGAAGGCGCAGATGAGCCCCGCGATCGCCGCCCAGATGATGCTGCCCGACGCCACGCCGACGATGGCCGCCGGAAGCGCGATATGGTGGGTCACCGGCGTCAGCACGCCGAGCGTCAGGAGCAACAGGCTTGCCGCCGCGATGCCGAAGGCGAGCAGCGCACCGGGCGTGCCGTAGGTCACGCCGAGCCAGCCGCCGAACAGGCCGACGCCGATACCGATCACCACGAGTTGGCCGACATCGCTCTGGAACGCCAGCCACTTGGTGGCATCAGTCGGGTGAAAGAAACGCTCGCCTTCCGGCGCCTTGCCGCAGAAGCCGCAGGTGCCCCAGGCGAAGCGCGCAATGAACGCGGAAATCACCACGCCGAGGCCGGGATAGTCGGTCCAGGCAAGGCCCGGGCCGAAATTCGGCACCATGCCGACGAGCCAGACAACCACATAGCCGATAATGCCGAAGGCGCCGCCGACCAGCAGCACATCGGGGCTGTTGAGCCCCATGCCGGCGGTCACGATGTTGCGGCCGCTGTCGAGCTTGCCCTTGCAGGCCGCATAGGCGGCCGCCGCGACGCCGGAGGCGAAACCGCCTGCCTGCGGGCCGAAGGCGTCGAACGGGATGCTGAAGAAGGTCGTCGCCTCGGGCGCGACGGCGAGCTGGATGGCAACGCCGAACATGGTCAGAAAGCCGACGAAGGCGAAGGCCGGAAGAGCCCCGATCGCGGCGCCGAAAATACCGCCGCCAAAGGCGACGAGGAGACCGATCGCACTCATGTTTTCCCTCGTATGATGTCATCGGCACAGCGCCGCACGTGATGCTCGGCCGAGGGCGTGGTCACCGCTTCGATGTCGCGTGCCGAACCCGATGTCGATGGCTCGGTCGTGCCCGGGCTTTCGCCCTATTCTTCGAAACCGCGCACAAGATCCCCGTTCCCGGCGATGAACATCATCCAGGCTAAACTGATGTGCCTTGGGATACACAAAAACCGAAGTGATCCGCAGTCGGATGCTTCGATCGCCGAAATCGTATGTCTATTTAAAATAATGGGTCAACGAGATGGACTTGGCTTCAGATGGTAATTTCTTGCAAAAACCAATACGATCCGGAGAAAATAGCGCTTGAGAAGCCTATTCTTCCTCGGCGCCGACCCTTGGCGGCCGATTCTTGTTTTGAGGTTTCAATGACTTATGCGCTTGCGGGGAGCGGGTCGGCGCGAGACGGCGGCAGCGGGGCACCACACTTGTGCGCCGCACAGGACAAGAAATTACCCTTCAAGTCAAAAAATTACCCTTTCCCGGTCATTTCTTGACCTTGGCAGAACTACCCGGACATCTGTCGGGAATCCAGCGTTTCTGCGCTTTATTAGCCCATGACGGCCGGATCAAATTATTACCAGAACTTGTCAAACTACTCTCGTTGACCGTTTTACGAGACGAGGAATACGTTTTCTCCAAACACACGGCAAGTTTGGCGGCGACGTATTATGTCCCGAAGCGGAACCCAGAAAATCCTCATGCTCGTCGGAGATTTCTCCGAAGACTATGAAGTGATGGTCCCGTTTCAGGCGCTGCAGATGGCCGGCCTGGCTGTCGATGCCGCCTGCCCCGGCAGGCGCGCAGGCGAGGTCATCAAGACCGCCATCCACGACTTCGAAGGCGACCAGACCTACAGCGAAAAGCCCGGCCACATGTTCCGGCTCAACGCCGCCTTCGCGTTCGTCGAGGCGGACCACTATGCCGGCCTCTACCTTGCCGGCGGACGGGCCTGCGAATATCTGCGCCTCGATCCTGACATCCTCGCCCTGACCCGCGCCTTCATGGCCGCCGGTCGGCCGGTCGCCGCGATCTGCCACGGACCGCAGATCCTGGCGGCGGCCGACGTCGTCAAAGGGCGCCGGCTGACGGCCTATCCGGCCGTCGCCCCCGAAATCCGCGCCGTTGGCGGCGACTACGTCGCGGTCGAACCGGAAGAGACGGTTCTCGATGGCAATCTTGCAACGGCGCCCGCCTGGCCCGGTCATCCGGGCCTGCTGCGTGCCTTCGTGAGGCTCGTCGACCCGCAGATCCTGACCTGAAGAAACCGGCGCCGACGGGCCGAAAGGGTCCGGCGGATCGTCCCAGCCTGGAGAAGATGATGCTGCAGAAGATGATGATTGAGAAGGGTTTTACGACCCCAACCGACCGCGTCATCCGGTTGAAAAACCAGATCCTGAACGCGCGGCCGCACGTGGAATCCGAACGCGCGGTCCTGGCCACCGAAGCCTACAAGACCACAGAAGGGCTTCCGGCGATCCTGCGCCGCGCCAAGGTGGCCGAGAAGATCTTTAACGAGCTTCCGATCACCATCCGCGACGACGAGCTGGTCGTCGGGTCCATCACCAAGAACCCGCGGTCCACCGAGATCTGCCCCGAATTCTCCTTCGACTGGGTCGAGAAGGAATTCGACACGATGGCCACCCGCATGGCCGACCCGTTCGAAATTCCCAAAGAGACGGCAGCGGAGCTGCACGAGGCCTTCAAATACTGGCCCGGCAAGACGACCAGCGACCTGGCCACCTCCTACATGTCGAAGAAAACCAAGGATTGCATGGCCAACGGCGTCTTCACCGTCGGCAACTACTTCTTCGGCGGCGTCGGCCATGTCTGCGTCGACTACGGCAAGATCCTGGCGATCGGCTTCCGCGGCGTGATCGCCGATGCGGTCAAGAAGCTCGATGAGCTCGACCAGATGGATCCGTCCTACATCAAGAAGCAGCAGTTCTATAACGCGATCATCATCACCTACAATGCGGCGATCAACTTCGCCCATCGCTACGCCGACAAGGCCGAAGAGCTTGCCCGCACGGAAAGCAATCCGACGCGCAAGCAGGAACTGCAGCAGATCGCCCAGAACTGCCGCCGCGTGCCGGAAAACGGTGCCTCGACCTTCTGGGAAGCCTGCCAGACGATGTGGTTCGTGCAGTGCATGCTGCAGATCGAATCCAGCGGCCACTCGATCTCCCCGGGCCGCTTCGACCAGTACATGGACCCCTACCTGCAGGCCGATACGTCGATCAGCCGCGAATTCGCGCAGGAACTGGTCGACTGCATCTGGATCAAGCTGAACGACGTCAACAAGACCCGCGACGAAGTCTCGGCCCAGGCCTTTGCCGGCTATGCAGTGTTCCAGAACCTGTGCGTCGGCGGCCAGACCGCCGATGGTCTCGATGCCACCAACGACGTCTCGTATATGTGCATGGAAGCGGTCGCCCATGTCCGCCTGCCGGCACCGTCGTTCTCGATCCGCGTCTGGCAGGGCACGCCCGACGAGTTTCTGTACCGGGCGGCCGAAGTCGTCCGCCTCGGCCTTGGCGTCCCCGCCGTCTACAATGACGAGGTCATCATCCCGGCCCTGCAGAACCGCGGCGTGGCGCTCGCCGATGCGCGCGACTACGGCATCGTCGGCTGCGTCGAGCCGCAGGCGATCCACAAGACCGAAGGCTGGCACGACGCGGCCTTCTTCAACGTCGCCAAGGTCCTGGAAATCACGCTGAACGGCGGCAAGGTGGGCGACACTCAGCTCGGCCCGGTGACCGGCGGGATGACGAGCTGGACCTCCCTCGACGACTTCTACGACGCCTTCCAGACGCAGATGGCGTTCTTCGTGAAGCACCTGGTGGAGGCCGACAACTGCGTCGACTACGCCCATGCCGAGCGGGCGCCCCTGCCCTTCCTGTCGGCCATGGTCGACGACTGCATGGGCTCCGGCAAGTCCGTCCAGGAAGGCGGCGCGATCTACAACTTCACCGGCCCGCAGGCCTTCGGCGTCGCCGACACCGGTGACTCCGTCTATGCCATGAAAAAGTTCGTCTTCGACGAAAAGACCCTCAACATGGCCGACCTGAAGGCGGCGCTGGACGCCAATTTCGGTCTTGCTGCCGGTGCCTCGACGGCCGCTGCCAATGGCGAGCCGACCGAAGAACAGGTCTATGCGGCGGTCCGCCAGGTGCTGGTCAACAGCAGCTCGACCGACATGTCGACCCTGAAGGACGAGGTCTACCGGACGCTCGCGGCCAATGGCGGCAACGGTGCCGGCGAGGGCAAGTACGAAAGCATCCGCCGGATGCTCGACAGCGCGCCCTGCTTCGGCAACGACATCGACGACGTCGACCTGATCGCCCGCAAGTGCGCTCAGATCTACTGCAAGGAAGTGGAGAAATACACCAATCCGCGCGGTGGACAGTTCCAGGCCGGCATCTACCCGGTCTCCGCCAACGTGCTGTTCGGCAAGGACGTCGCGGCACTGCCCGACGGCCGGCCGGCCAAGGCGCCGCTCGCCGACGGCGTCTCGCCGCGCCAGGGCAAGGACGTCAAGGGACCGACGGCGGCGGCCAACTCGGTTGCCAAGCTCGACCACTTCATCGCGTCTAACGGAACGCTCTACAATCAGAAGTTCCTGCCATCCGCCCTTGCCGGCGACGGCGGCCTGAAAAACTTCGCCTCCCTGGTGCGCTCCTACTTCGACCACAAGGGCATGCACGTGCAGTTCAACGTGATCGACCGGCAGACCCTGCTCGATGCCCAGAAGGACCCGGAAGCGCACAGGGACCTGGTGGTCCGCGTGGCCGGCTACTCCGCCCAGTTCGTCGTGCTCGCCAAGGAAGTGCAGGACGACATCATCAGCCGCACGGAACAGACGTTCTAGGCACGAAAACCGGCGCGCGGGCTCCTCTCCCGCGCGCACGATCCCCGGGCGAGGACATCCGGCGGGACCGACCTTTTTTTGATCGCTCTCGCCGGCCGCCCCCGCCCGGTCACCCCGCAAAGGTCCGCAAAGGACAGGTGTTTCGATGGCACGCTACCAGAGCTTCTCGCTACGGACAGAAATCGTCTTCGGACCCGGACTGCTGGAACGCCTCCACGCCTATCGCGGACAGAAGGTGGGCATCGTCACCGACGCGTTCATGGCCGGCTCCGGCCCGCTCGATCGCGTCATGGGCTATCTCGCCGATTGCGACGTCCTGGTCTTCGATGAAGCGGTTCCCGAGCCGCCGGTTGCGACGATTTCCAAGGGCGCCCGCATTTTCGCCGAGTTCCGCCCCGACGTTCTGGTGGCGCTTGGCGGCGGCTCGCCGATCGATGCGGCCAAGGCCATTCTCGCGATCGTCCGCGAAACGGACACCAGCCGCACGATCCCGTTCGTCGCCATTCCCACCACCAGCGGTACCGGGTCCGAAGTCACCGCCTTTGCCGTCATCTCCGATCCGGACAAAGGCCGCAAGTTTCCGCTGATCTCGCCGGACCTCATCCCCGACGTCGCCCTGCTCGATGCGGAGTTCGTGCGCACGGCACCCGCCAAGGTGACCGCCGATACGGGGATGGACGTGATCACCCACGGCCTTGAAGCCATGGTCGCCACCGGCGCCTCCCATTTCACCGACGCCTTTGCCGAAAAGTCGCTTGAGCTCGCCTTCGCCAATCTGCCGAGGGCTTACGAGAACGGCGACGACATGGAGGCGCGCGAGGCGATGCACCAGGCCTCCTGCCTGGCCGGCCTCGCCTTCACCGCCGCCGGCCTCGGCATCAGTCACGGCCTCGCCCACGCGCTTGGCGGCCGGCTCCACGTGATCCACGGCCGCCTCAACGCGGTGCTGCTGCCGGCCGTGATCGCCTTCAACGCCGCAAATCCCGACGCGGCGGATCGCTACGCCCGCATCGCCCGGCGGATCGGCCTCGACGTGCCCAGCACGCGGGCCGGCGTGCGCGGCCTGATCCGGGCCATTGAGGCCCTCAACACCCGTTTCGCCATCCCGTCGACCCTCAGTGGACTTGGTGTCGACATCAAGGAGTTCGGCTGCATCCGGTCGGAGATCGCAGCGGCCGCACTGGCCGATGCCTGCACGGCCAGCAATCCCCGCAAGCCATCCCAACCCGAGCTGGAGAGCCTGCTCGCCAGCGTCGGCGGATAGCAACCGAGGGAGAACGCAGCAGAGCAGGAGGCCGAAAGAGAAGACGGCAATGGATCAACTTACGAACCTCGTGACGAAGGAGAAGACAATGCAACAGGAAGCACTGGGAATGGTCGAGACCAAAGGCCTGGTCGGCGCGATTGAAGCGGCGGACGCCATGGTCAAATCGGCGAATGTGACAATGATCGGCTACGAGAAGATCGGCTCCGGCCTCGTCACCGTGATGGTGCGCGGCGATGTCGGCGCGGTGAAGGCCGCTACCGACGCCGGTGCCGTGGCGGCCGAGAAGGTCGGCACCGTGGCCTCCGTCCACGTCATCCCGCGGCCGCACACGGAAGTGGAACGCATCCTTCCGCACCCGGCAGCAGTCGCCGCCGAGTAACCCCTGAACCGGACAAGGAGGAGCAGTCATGCAAGACGCTCTTGTCGACCAATTGATGGGGGAAGTCATCCGCAAGATGAATGGCGGGGCAAGCGCCCCCGCCGCCACCCCCGAACCGGCCAGCGCAGCACCCCGCGCCAAGGCCCCGGCAGCGTGCAATCTGACGGAGTTCGTCGGCACCGCCATCGGCAACACGATCGGCCTGGTCATCGCCAATGTCGATCCGCTGCTGCACGAGCAGATGAAGATGGACAAGAAGTACCGCTCCATCGGCATCGTCGGTGCGCGCGTCGGCGCCGGCCCGCACATCTTCGCGGCCGACGAGGCGGTCAAGGCGACCAACTCTGAAGTCGTCCTGATCGAGCTGGCACGCGACACCGAGGGCGGCGCCGGCCACGGCTCGCTGATCATCTTCGGTGCTTCGGACGTCTCCGACGCCCGCCGCGCCGTGGAAGTGACGCTCGGCGAGATCGACCGCACGATGGGCGACGTCTATGGCTCGCCGGCAGGCCACCTGGAGTTCCAGTACACGGCCCGCGCCAGCGCCGCGCTCAACAAGGCGTTCGGCGCACCGATCGGCCAGGCCTTTGGCATCACCGTCGGGGCCCCCGCCGCCATCGGCGTGGTGCTCGCCGATACCGCGGCCAAGGCGGCGACCATCGATGCCGTCGGCTACGCCTCGCCGGCCAATGGCACCAGCTTCTCCAATGAGGTGATCTTCACCTTCAGCGGTGATTCCGGTGCCGTGCGCCAGGCCATCCATGCGGCCCGCGACGTCGGCAAGCAGCTCCTCGGAGCGATGGACCCGACGCCGCTGGTGTCGACCACCACGCCGTACATCTGACCCGCGGGCAAGGAGGACAGTCATGACTGAGCAAAGCCTCGGACTGATCGAAACCATCGGCCTGACTGCAGCCGTCGAAGCCGCAGACGCGGCCGTGAAGGCGGCCAATGTCCAGCTGGTGGGCTACGAACTGGCCAAGGGCGAGGGCATGACCGTCGTCAAGCTGCTCGGGGACGTCGGCGCCATCAAGGCTGCGGTCTCTGCGGGGGCCGCGGCCGCAGGCCGGGTGAACCGTGTCATCTCCACCAAGGTGATCGCACGGCCGGCCGCGGCGCTGTCCCGGCTCGTGGACAGTGCCGAGACCGTGGGCATCGCCGCTCAGCCCCACCCGGCCGACATCCCCTCCCCGGTCAAGACGGAAGCCCCGGCGGAACAACCCGCCGAGGCCCCGGCCGAGAGCCCCACCGAAAAGCCGGTCGAGGAACCCGCTGCGGCGAAGGCCGAACCGCCGGTCGCCGCTCAGTTCCAGACGAAGGCGGAGACGGCGGCTGCGGACGCTGCACCCGTCGAGACCGCTCCCGCCAAGGAACCCGAGGTGACGGTCCCGCCAGTGGACGTCCCGCCAGTGGACGTCCCGCCAGTGGACGCCGCGCCGAAGGCCGCCAACGGCAAGGTCGCGGATGAAAAGCCGGCCGCAAAACGCGCGGCAGACGCCGCACCGAAGAGCGGACCAGGCGACCCCAAGCCGACGCCGCGCAGTCGCCGTGGCGGCACGGCCAAGAAGGCCAAGACGACCTAGCGCCGTCTCCGATCCCCCGCGCATCGGGGTCGGCAACGAAAACGATCCGGGCCTGGCCGTCCTGTGCGGCCCGGCCAACGGTCCCGGCTGCGCCGAAACGGACGCCGGACAACGAATAACAGGACAGGTCGATGCAGCTTGCAGAAAGCACAATCGAACGGATCATCGCGGAGATCCTCGCCCAGGGACAGGCCGCGGCCGAGGCAGTCGCCCGCACCCGCGCGGCGCCGGATCCGGCGCTCATCCCCGTCGGCGTTTCCAACCGGCACATCCATCTTTCGCGCCCCGACATGGACGCCCTGTTCGGCCCCGGCGCGGCGCTGACGCGCAAGAAGGCGATGAAGCAGCCGGGCCAGTACGCGGCCGAGGAAACGGTGACCTTGCGCGGGCCGAAGGGCGAGATCGGCAAGGTCCGCGTGCTCGGTCCGCTGCGCGCAGACACCCAGATCGAGATTTCCGTGGCCGATGGCTTCGTGCTCGGCGTGCGGGCGCCGCTGCGCCTTTCCGGCCGCCTCGACGGCTCGCCCGGGATCGAGGTGATCGGACCCCAAGGCCGCGTCACCAAGGACTACGGCGTCATCGTCGCCCTTCGCCACATCCACATGCCGCCGGAAGTCGCGGCCGGGCTCGGCCTCGCCAATGGCCAGGACGTCGACGTCGAGGTCGACGGTCCGCGCGGCGGCATCATGCGCGGCGTTGCCGTGCGCGCGGCGGAGAACTCGGCCCTGGAAATGCATATCGACATCGAGGAGGCCAACGCTTTCGGGCTGAAGAACGACGATCTCGTGCGGATCCGGAAAGCCTGAGGAAGACGGGCGGACAGGCGATGACCACGGACAAGACATTGCTGCAATTCGCCGGACTGGTCCGGTTCCGCTCGGCCGTGCCCAGCGACGAGCGGGCGCCGGGCGCGCTGAAGGTCGGTGTCGATCTCGGCACGGCGAATCTGGTGCTGGCGGTGGTCGACGCCGACAACCGGCCGGTGGCCGGCATCACCCACCGCTCCAGCGTCGTGCGCGACGGCATCGTCGTCGACTATATGGGCGCCGTGCAGGCGGTTCGCGCCATGAAGGCAGAGCTCGAACAGCGCGTCGGCGTGCCGCTGCAACGCGCCGCCGCCGCGATCCCGCCGGGCATCCATCCGGGCAGCGCCAAGGCCATCGGCAATGTGGTCGAGGCCGCCGATTTCGAGCTCGTCGAGGTTGTCGACGAACCGACCGCCGCCGCCCGCTTCCTCGATATCCGCGACGGCGCCGTCGTCGATGTCGGCGGCGGCACGACCGGCATCTCGGTGCTCAGGGACGGCGACGTCGTCGCCTCCTTCGACGAGGCCACGGGCGGTACGCACATGACGCTGGTGCTGGCGGGCGCGCGCCGGATTCCGTTCGCCGAGGCCGAGGCGGAAAAGCTCGATCCCGACAATGAGCGCGACGTCTTTGCCATCGTCCGTCCGGTCGTCGACAAGATGGCGAGCATCGTCTCCGGCGTGCTCGACAGCCATCCCGAAGTCGCCGTCATCCATGTGGTCGGCGGCGCCTGCTCGTTCAGCGATTTCACCACGGTCTTTGCCAACCAGATCGGCCGCCGTGTCCTCAAGCCGGCCGAGCCGCTGCTCGTCACCCCGCTCGGCATCGCCATGTACCCGAACGAGGCAGGTGCATGATGGACGGCACGCGCCTCGATATCCTGTTTGACCGGGCTCTCCTCGACCTCCTGTCGGACCGGATCGTTGCGGCCCTCAAGACCCGTGCGCGCTCTGCACTGGTGCTGTTTTCCGGCACCGATCTCGGGCTTGAGCCGGCGATCCGCGCGCTGGCGGCCCTTGCCGATGCCGGCTGGCGCTTCGACATTCGCCGCAGCCGCAAGGCCCGTGCTCTGATCACGCCGGAACGCCTGCGGACGGCCGGCGGCGGCGCGCTGGTCCCGGCGCTGGCCGATGCCGACGACCGGCCGGACGACACGGACCTCATCGACCCCGAGACCGTTCTTGCCCGGCACTCGGTCGTGATCGTTCCGACACTCAGCATTGCACTTGCCGCGCGCACGGCGCTCGGGCTTGCCGACAGCGACGTCTCGCAGCTTCTGGCCGGGGCGATCGAACGCGACATGCGGATCGTTGCGGCGCGCGACGGCTGCTGCCCGGCGTCCCGCGAGCGCATCGCCCGCGGCCTCACCGCCAACGCCGCCTACCGGGAGATGGCGTCCGGCCATCTCGGCCGGCTGGAGGCCTACGGCATCGAACTCGCCTGGGCCGCAAGGCTCGACCAGGCCGTCGCCGGGACTCGCGCGGCTGCGCCGGCTTCGGCCAGCGCCCGCCCGGTCAGCCACCCCCAAAACACGACGGCCGGCGTCTTCGGCTGGACCGCGGCCAAGGCGGTCGCAGGAGAAGAGCTGCGGATCGGCCGTGGCGTGCTGGTCACGCCGCTGGCGGCTGAGGAACTCAAGGCCCGCCACGTCCGGCTCGTCAGGGAATAGGGAGAAGGACAATGCATCTCGGACGCGTCATCGGAACGGTCGTCTCGACCAGCAAGGACGCAACGCTTGCCGGCAGCAAGCTTTTGATCGTCGCCCGCCTGACCGAGAAACAGGAGCCCGACGGCTTCACCGAAATCGCCACCGATACGGTCGGCGCCGGCTACGGCGAGATCGTCATCGTCACCACCGGCAGCGCCGCGCGCCAGGCCGGAACCCTCGATCGTTCCGTCACCGATGCCAGCATCGTCGGCATCGTCGACAGCGTCGAGACCCATTAGGGAGCGGACAATGGTCGCCACCGCACACGATGCGCTGATCGAACGGCTGCTTGCGGCGGAACGCCCCGGCACGGCGAGCGCCTCGCTGACGCTGGCTGACGCCGAGTGCCTTGCCGAAAGCGCCGAGGCCAAGGCGCGGCAGATGGCACTGGCCGTCGTCGTCGCAGTGGCCGATGCGGAAGGACAGCAGATCCTGTTCCACAGGATGGACGGCAGCCTGCCGGCGAGCATCGCGCTGGCAACCGACAAGGCCTGGACGGCTGCCGCCTTGCGCATGGGCACCGACGACCTCGGCCGGCTCGCGCAGCCGGGGCAGATGCTCTTCGGCATCGAGGCGACCCATGGCGGACGCATCGTCATTTTCGGCGGCGGTCTTCCCTGCCGGCGGAACGGCACGGTCATCGGCGCCATCGGCATCAGCGGCGGCACGGCGGACGAGGACGTGGTGATCGCGCGCCACGCCGTGAACGCGTTTTCGAACATTTCGGGGCACGACCCCGCCAAAGGAGCGGAAAAATGAACGACCAGGAAATCAGCGACACCGTGGCCCGGGTGCTCGGCGGCTATGGCGAAGCGGCAGCGGCTGCACCCAATATCCCCGCTCCTGCTCCGACCCCTGCGGTCAATGCGAACGGCGCAGCGCCCACCGGGACCGAAACTGCGGTCATGGAAAAAGCCGCTCCGACGACCGCCAGCGCAGCGCCGAAAAATGGCAGCGCGACTCCGGCTCCCGCGGACGTCGACGACCTGATCGCCAGCATCCTGGCCAATGCCGGATCGACGCCGGCGGCGCGCAAGGGACCGGATTACGTGCCCGGATCGAAGCGCTGCTGCTGGCAGCCGGCCCGATCTGAAGACGATCCGGTCGACGACATCGTCAGCCAGGCGCTGATCCGCGAGCTCGGCACAAAGGGCCGTCAGGCGTCCCAGCCAATGCCCTCGGCGTTTGCACCGACACCGGTCCGCGACGCCGAGGGCATGGCCCCGGGCGACGGCGTCTTTGCCACCATGGACGAGGCCATCGCGGCGGCCGAACTGGCGCAACGCCAGTACCTGTTCTGCTCGATGGCCGCGCGCAAGCGGTTCGTCGAGGGCATCCGCGAGGTGTTCCTCGATGAGACAACGCTTAGGCGCATCTCCGAAATGGCAGCCGAGCAGACCGGCATGGGCAACGTCGCCCACAAGATCATCAAGAACCGCCTGGCCGCCGAAAAGGCGCCCGGCGTCGAGGACCTGACCACCGATGCCGAGACCGGCGACGGCGGGCTGACGCTGGTCGAATACTCGCCCTTCGGCGTGATCGGCGCGATCACCCCGACCACCAATCCGACGGAAACCATCATCTGCAATTCCATCGGCATGCTGGCCGCCGGCAATTCGGCCGTCTTCAGTCCGCATCCGCGGGCAACCGAGGTCTCGCTGCTGGCCGTCAAGCTGATCAACCGCAAGCTCGCGGCCCTCGGCGCGCCGGCCAATCTGGTGGTGACGGTGCAAAAGCCGTCGATCGACAACACCAACGCCATGATGAACCACCCGAAGGTGCGGATGCTGGTCGCCACCGGCGGTCCGGGCATCGTCAAGGCGGTGATGTCGACCGGCAAGAAGGCGATCGGCGCCGGCGCCGGCAATCCGCCCGTCGTCGTCGATGAGACCGCCGATATCGAAAAGGCGGCACAGGACATCGTCAATGGCTGCAGCTTCGACAACAACCTGCCCTGCATCGCCGAAAAGGAAGTCATCGCGGTCGACCAGATCACCGATTACCTGATCGCCTGCATGCAGAAATGCGGCGCCTATCTGGTCACCGATCCCACCGTCATCGCGAAGCTTGAGGCGCTGGTGATCAACGACAAGGGCGGCCCGCAGACCTCCTGCGTCGGCAAGAGCGCGGCCTACCTGCTCGACAAGATCGGCATCCGGGTCGGCGACGAGGTCAAGGTGATCCTCGCCGAACTGCCGAAGGAACATCCCTTCGTCCAGGAAGAGCTGATGATGCCGATCCTGCCGGTGGTGCGGGTGCCGAGCGTCGACGACGCCATCGACCTCGCCGTCGAGGTGGAACACGGCAACCGCCACACGGCGATGATGCACTCCACCAATGTGCGCAAGCTGACCAAGATGGCGAAGCTCATCCAGACGACGATCTTCGTCAAGAACGGCCCCTCCTATGCCGGCATCGGCGTCGGCGGCGAAGGCTTTGCGACCTTCACCATCGCAGGCCCCACCGGCGAGGGCCTGACCTCGGCCAAGTCCTTCGCCCGCAAGCGGAAATGCGTGATGGTCGAGGCCCTCAACGTGCGCTGATCCTCGCGCCACACGAACAAAAGAAGACGTCAGATCATGTTGAATATCCGCATCGTCAACGCACCCCACCTGGACGTGCTTCAGATGCTGCAGCGGCGCATGCCGCCGCACGGACGCGCCTATATCCGGGACAACCCGATCGGCGCCGTCGGTCTGATCCAGTCCCATGTGACCGATCTGTTCTTCTTCTCCGATATCGCGCTGAAGGCGGCCGACGTCTTCACCGTCGAGATCTACGGAACCTGCCCGCAGCACGTCACGTCGCTCGCGGTCATGGGGGAAGTGTCCGCGGTCCGCACGGCGATGGACGCCATCGAAGCGCAGCAATCCCCCTTCTGAACACCCCGGCCTTCGGGAAAGACAAGGTAACAACGCCATGGACGGCATCGACTACGACACAGAGGGCACCGTCTTCGACATTCAGCGCTACTCGATCCACGATGGGCCGGGGGTCCGCACCATCGTCTTCCTGAAGGGCTGCCCGTTGCGCTGCCGCTGGTGTTCCAACCCGGAATCCCAGAACCCGGAGCCGGAGCTGTTCTACCGCGCCTCGAGCTGCATCCATTGCGGCCAGTGCGTGCCGGTCTGTCCGACAAAGGCGCTGTCGCGGGAAAATCCGGGCTTCGTCGATCGCGACAAATGCGTCAAATGCGGCACCTGCACGAAGGTCTGCCCGACCGACGCGCTGACCATGACCGGCAAGCTGATGTCCGTGCGCGAGGTGATGATCGAGCTGCGCAAGGACGCCACGCAATACCGCCGCTCCGGCGGCGGCGTCACGCTTTCGGGCGGCGAGCCGCTGTTCCAGCACGTCTTTGCCAGGGAGCTGCTGAAAGCCTGTCACGAGCAGGGCTGGAACACGGCGATCGAGACGACCGGCTACACCACCCGCGACGTCGTGCGCGACGTGATGCCCTATGTCGACCATGCGCTGATCGATCTGAAGGCGATCGACCCGAAGGTGCACCAGGCCAATACCGGCGTCGACAACCGCATCATTCTGGAAAACGCGCTGTGCATCGCCTCCCTCACTCATGCCGTCGTCCGCGTTCCGGTCGTGCCGGGCGTGAACGACAACGAAGAGGCGGTCGAAGCCGTCGGCCGGTTCGCCAAGCTGATGCCAGGCGTCGATACCGTGCACCTTCTGCCGTACCACACCTATGGCGAGAACAAATACGCCCTCCTCGACCGTCCCTATCCGATGGGCGACGTCGCCAACATGAAGCCGGACGACGTCTCGCACCTTGTAAAGGTGGTCGAGGGCATGGGTTTGAACTGCGAAATCGGCGGCTAACGAAACGTCAGGAAACGGCGCCATGAGGTCGACCTACACCAGTTCTGAATCCGTAACGGAGGGCCACCCGGACAAGGTCTGCGACCAGATCTCGGATGCGGTTCTCGATGCCTATCTGCACCAGGACCCCGGGGCCCGGGTCGCGGTGGAGGTCATGGCCTCGGGCAACAGCCTGCATATCGCCGGCGAGGTCACGTCGACGGCACGGGTCGACGTGGTCGCCGTCGCCCGGGGCGTGCTGCGCCGGATCGGCTACACCGATCCCGCCCTCGGCTTCGATGCCGACGGGTGCTTCGTGCTGACCGACCTGCACGAACAATCGCCGGACATCGCGCAAGGGGTGTCGCGCGACAATGAGCTCGGCGCTGGCGACCAGGGCATCTTCTACGGCTATGCCTGCGACGAGACCGAAACCTTGATGCCCGCCGCAATCCACTATGCGCACCGGCTGACCGAGGCGCTGACGGCGGCACGCAGGTCCGGTCGCCTAGATTGGCTGCGGCCCGACGGCAAGGCGCAGGTCACCTTCCGCAACGACGCCAGTGGGCGCCCGGCGGAACTGACGAGCCTCGTCCTTGCCGCCCAGCACGCGCCAAACATCGGCCGCGAAGAGATGCTGCGCGGCCTCATCGAGGAGGTGATCGCGCCGGTGATGGGTCGCTGGCTGCGGCGCGACACAAGGGTGCTGATCAACCCGACCGGACGCTTCGTGCTGGGCGGTCCGGCGGCCGACACCGGCCTCACGGGGCGCAAGCTGATGGTCGATACCTATGGCGGCATCGGCCGGCACGGCGGCGGCGCCTTTTCCGGCAAGGACGCGACCAAGCTCGACCGCACCGCCGCCTATATGGCGCGTCTGATCGCCAAGACCGTGGTCGCCGCCGGCCTTGCGTCCCGTTGCGAAATTTCCCTCGCGTTTGCGATAGGTCAGAGCCAACCCGAAATGGTTGGTGTAACAGCCGAAGGCGAACGCGGTCTGGATTCGGAGGCGTTGGCGCGGGCGGTCCGCACGGTGTTCCCGCTATCCGTGTCGGGCATGATCGATGCGCTCGCAATGCGCCGGCCGATCTTCGAGAAAACGGCGGCGTACGGCCATTTTGGCAGAGAAACGGAGGGCTTCTTGTGGGAGCGGGCGGATCGAACGGACGCCCTCATTAAGGCTTGCCAGTGAATACGGATTTTCTGGAAAGATCCAACCGTGACGACACACTGGCGTTGCGGAGAGACCTGGAAATTGCCGGGGCCAAAGCCGCGGGGCGGAGACGTTTGTCCAATTTGACCAGCGTCGACATGCTACAGAAGGTTCAGGACAATTTCAGCGCCGCCGTTGGCGTTGCCATGGTCATCGTCGATCCGAAGGGCGAGCCGGTGACCAAGCCGAGCGGCTTCAGCGGTTTCTGCCAGACCATCCGCGGCCATCCGGTATGGCGCGAGCGCTGCTACCATTGCGACGCGGTCGGCGGGCGCACCGCACTTTCGAACGGCGGTCCCTCGATCTACAAGTGCCATGCGGGCCTCGTCGACTTCGCAGCCCCCATCACCATGTGCGGCGAATATCTGGGCGCCGTGATCTGCGGCCAGGTGAACCTGACGGATGGCGACACGGCGGCCGACCTTGTCGACATGTCGGGCCTGTTCCCGACCGAGCAGTCATGGCGCGAGAACGCCGGTCTTCTGCGGCTCCACGACGAGACCGGCGAAATCACCTACGAGCGCCTGCGCTCGGCCGCTTCTTCGCTCTGCTACATCGCCTCCTACATCGTGGAGGAGAGCTACGCCAACAGCGTCACCCAGGAACTCTACGCCAAGAACCTGCGCCTGATGGAGGAATCCAAGCGCCGCGCCGAGTTGGAGCGGTCCCTGCGCGAGGCCGAGTTGCAGGCGCTGTCCTACCAGGTCAATCCCCATTTCCTCTTCAACGTGCTGAACACGATCGGCCGGCTCGCTCTGATCGAAGGGGCCGAGGAGACCGAAACGACGGTCCACGCCTTCGCCGACATGATGCGCTATGTGCTGAAGAAGAGCGGCTCGCAATTCGTCCCTCTGGCAACGGAGTTGGAGCACGTCCGGAACTACCTCTATCTGCTGCGGCTGCGCCTCGGCGATCGCTTCAACTTCCAGGTCGACGTCCCGGACGACCTCAGCATGACGACCTGCCCCTTCATGGTGCTGCAGCCGATTGTGGAAAACTGCATCAACTATGCGATCGAGCCGCGCGAGAGCGGCGGCCTGGTCGACATCCTGGCCTATCGGGACGGGCGCGACGTCATCGTCGACATTGTCGACAATGGTGACGGAATCAGTTCCGACCGCAAGCAGGCGGTGCTGGCGGGCGCGGCCGACCGGGACGGCCGCAAGAGCATCGGCCTCTACAATGTCGACAGCCGCCTGCGGCACTATTTCGGCGACGACCATCACCTGGAGATCGTCAGTCCCTACCGGGGTGGACGGGGAACGCTGGTGCGCCTTCGCCTGCCGATCGACTTCGACGATGCAGCCTTCTGAGCCACACCTGACTCAGGACCGACCACACGGATCCCTGACCCATGTTCGACATCGCGATCATCGAAGACGAGGAACTGGAGCGCCGCGCCCTGCGCAAGATCCTTGAGACCAATCTCGACGGCGTCAATATCGTCGGCGAGGCGCGCAACGGCAGCGAGGCGGTGCATCTGCTGGACGCGTATTCCATCGACCTGATGCTGGTCGACATCAAGATCCCGCGTCCGAACGGGCTGGAAATCATCCAGATGGTGCGCGACCGCGGCCTGAAGACCAAGGTCATCATCCTCACCGCCTACGACTATTTCGAGATCATGCAGGGCGCGATCCACCTGAAGGCGGACAATTTCCTGCTAAAACCCGTGCGCACCGAAGACCTCTTGAACGCAGTCGGCGAGTGCCTCAGTTCGATCACGCCTTCCGTGGCCACGACGCAGGCGCCCCTTGCTCCGGCACGGCCCGTCGCCGCCACGCCGGCACCGTCCGGCGAGACGGCGGCGATCGCCGGGCAAATCGCGGCCCTCGTCGATGAGACCGCCTATCGCCAATGCCTCGCTCTGGTGCGCCGTCATATGGAAACCATCTACGCCCGCAAGGACACCGCGCCGCGCCGTGCCGTGCTGGAATATGTCCGGGCCATGGTGCAGGTGGTCGACAACCGCGGCCTTGACCTGCCGCCTGCGCTCGCTCGCCAGATCGACGCGCTGGCGTCCCAGCGCCTCGACCTCGACAGCCATTTCCAGATGCAGGAAATGCTCTACCGGATCACGGACGTGCTGTTCGAAGCGACCGAGACCCGCGGCGCCCATGCGCCCGATCATATCCAGGACGTGCTCAACTATATCGAGCGCAACATGCACAAGGGCGTGACGCTCGAAGACGCTGCGGACTTCGCCCATATCAGCCCGTGCTACCTGAGCCGGCTGTTCCGCAAGGAGATGGACATGACCTTCATCTCCTATCTGAAGACCCAGCGGATCGAGCGAGCCAAGGAACTGCTGCGGGAAAGCGACCTGCCGATCACCAATATTTCGCTCGATCTGTCGTTCCAGGACGCCAATTATTTCTGCAAGGCCTTCAGGAAAGAAGTGGGCCTATCGCCATCGGAATACCGACGCAAATACAGGCGTCGCCAGCCGGACGCCTCGACAGCCGCCGCTTCCACCGTCTCCGCATAGGGCGCCGGCCGGGGCCGAGGCTCCGTTCGGCAAGCAGCGAACCCGGACAGTCGTCGCCGGCCAGCACATGGACGTCATAGCCTTCCTGGGTCGCATGGAGCGCAGGAAAGGTCAGGCAGGCTTCGGTCCAGAGCGCGGTCATGACGCGCTTGCGCCGGCCGACAGCCTGGACGACCTGCTTGAGCGCGCTGTCTTCCCAGCTGTTGATTGCCGTGCGGTCATAGGTCGGCAGGTGACGGGCAGGTCCTGCAGTTCCCGGATCGGCGGCGTGTCAATCGGCGTTGATGATTGCCCCCCCCAACGGCGCCCGATATTGCCCCCCTGTGGCACACCGGTATCTGGCCCGAGGTGGCGCAGCCGGACCGGGCCTGCGGGTGGCGGGCTATTCGCCTGTTTTGAAGCGCCAACGCTCGTTGCCGGTCTCAGCGAAGACAAGCAGGACGGGTTCGAACATGGGCCCGTTTTCGGTGGAACCATCGTTCAATGCCGGGTCAGGTCTCCGTGGAAATCGATCACATCGGCATCGAGATCAGCACAACGACATTTCACATGGTCGCGCTCGGCCTGCCAACCCAAATCCCGGCAATGCTGTGATCTGGCGACTGGCGTCGCGACGAAACAAAAAAGAACTGGCAAGGGATGCCCCTGCCAGTTCGATTTCCGGTGCGCCTGAGCCGGCGCATCCGCACTTGTTATGCTGGTTTTCGGCCCCGTCGTTGCTATGGGCGTGCGAAAACCGGCGCATGCTGGAGGAATCGGGGTCTATTCGCTGCCGCCCTTGATGGCCTTTTCCATGATGCCGCTGGCCTTATCGACCCACTCCTTGCCGCCGATATCGTCGGAGAACGAGGGCCACAGGGCCTTGGCCGCCGACTGCCACTTTTCCTCGTCCGTCGGCGCGCCGCTCAGCACCATGCCGAGCTTGACCAGCTCCTTCATTGCCTTATCGGTCTCGGTCGCCGACACCTCGCGCTCATAGACCGCCGCTTCTTCGCCGGCGCGGTCGAGCGCCTCTTGCAGGTCGGCCGGCAGGCCCTGGTAGAAGCGTTCGGAGATGATGATCGGACCGGACCAGATCAGGTAATGGATCTCGGTGATGTATTTCTGCACCTCGTAGAACTTCGACGAGATCGACGTCGTGTAGGGGTTCTCCTGGCCGTCGATCACCCCCTGCTGCAGGGCCGGGAACACCTCCGCCCAGGCCATCGGGATCGGATCGAGCCCCCAGGACTTGAAGGTCTCGATGGCGATATTGTTCTTCGACACGCGGATCTTCAGGCCCTGCAGGTCGTCGAGCGTCTTCACCTCGCGCTTGGAGTTGGTCAGAACCCGGAAGCCCTTTTCGAAATAGCCGAGGATGCGCACACCCGCCTCCTTCGGCAGCCGCTCGTTGAGCGGGTCCTTGAGCGCATCCATCGCCGCATGCGCCTCGTCGTTCGAGGTGAAGGCGTAGGGCAGCATCATCACACCCACCGACGGCGCCAGCGGCACCAGATTGCCGGTATAGAGGACCTCCGCCTCAATCGAGCCGGTGCGCAGCGCCTGCGCCACTTCCTGCTCAGACCCGAGCTGGTTGTTCGGGAAGATCTGCACGTCGATGCGGCCGTCGGAGTATTTCTCCGCCAGTTCCTCGAACTTCACCGCGCCCTTGTGGGTCGGGTTGTTCTCGTTGTCGCCGTGGCTGAGCCGGATCGTATAGTCCGCCGCCAGTGCCGGCCCCGCCGACACCGCCGCAAAAAGCGCACCGATCATTGCATGCCTGAGAAGTTTCATTGCATTTCCTCCTTGGTTTTATCTAGGTTGCGAAGCCGAGCAGGCGCGGTAACCACATACTCAACTCTGGGATGAAGGCGACGAGGCCCATGACGAAAATCTCCGCCGCCAGGAATGGGATGCTTGCCTTGCTGACCTGTTCGACCGTTGTGTTGCCGATCTCGCTGGCAACGAACAGGTTGACGCCGAGCGGCGGCGTCGAATAACCGATCTCGCAGGCGATCACGAAGACGATGCCGAACTGGATCGGGTCGAGGCCGACATTGGTGACCACCGGCAGAAGCAGCGGCGTCAGGATGATGATCTGCGTCAGCGTCTCCATCCACATGCCGATGAAGACCAGCATCACCAGAATGAGCAGGATCAGCATGGTCGGGTCGGAGACGGTCTCGATCAGATACGCCGAGACCGCCTGCGGCACCTGAAACACCGACAGGATGCGCCCGACGATGCGCCCGGTGACCAGCACCAGCATCACGGTGCCGGTGATCCGCACGGCATAGGTCATGCTGTCCAAATAGCCGGTCACGTTGATCTCGCGGTAGACGAAGATGCCGATGAACAGCGCATAGAAGACCGCAACCACCGAGGCCTCGGTGACGGTGAAGATGCCGGAATAGATGCCGCCGAGGATCAGTACGGGCGCGAACAGCGCCCATTTCGCCTCCCAGGCGGCGCGGCCGACCAGCCGCAAGCTGCGCGGTTCGGCGCTTCGGGCGCGATAGCCGCGGCGGCGGCTGATGATGGCGCTGGTCAGGAACAGCGCACCGGAAAGCATCAGTCCCGGCACCACGCCGGCGATGAAAAGACCGCTGATCGAGGTCTCCGACGTGATGCCGTAGATGATCATCGGGATCGACGGCGGAATGACCACGCCGATGCCGCCGGCCGACGACGAAATCGCCGAGCCGAAGCCCTTGCCGTAGCCCTCCTTCACCATCGCCGGGATCATGATCGAGCCGATCGCCGCCGTCGTCGCCGGTCCGGAGCCGGAAATCGCCGCAAAGAAGGTGCAGGCGACGATGGTGACGGTGGCGAGGCCGCCGGGCGCCGGGCCGACAATGGCACGGGAAAAGCCGATCAGCCGGGCGGTAAGGCCGCCCTTTTCCATCAGCGTGCCGGCAAGAATGAACATCGGCACGGCGATGATGGTGAACTCGTCGACCGCGGTGTAGGCCGTCTGCACCAGATAGGACATCGGCATGTTGGCCGAGGCCAGCGCCAGAACGGCGGCAAGCCCGATCGAGATCGCGACCGGAACGCCGAGCACCAGGAAGACGACGAAGGTGACGGTCAAGAGAAGCGAAATGTTCACCGCTCAGTCCCCCTTGCGGTGATCGACGTGCTCCTCTTCTCCCTGCCAGCGGCGGATCATGACCTGCACGATCCGCACCGACATCAAGAGGAAGCCGAGGGGGACGATCATCTGCACCCAGACCAGATTGATACCGGTCGTCTGCGAGATGTAGGGGAACTCGAACATCGACATCGTGAACCAGTAGCCGTGCCAGATGACGACGGCGTTGAAGACCAGCCAGACGGTGTCGGCGAGGGTGAAGAGGATCAGCCGCGGTCGCCGCGGCAAGGCTTCGATATGCAGCGAGATGCGGATATGGCGATCCTTCTCCGCGGCAATCACGAAGCCGAAATAGACCGCCCAGACGAAGGCGAAGCGGCTCACTTCCTCCAGCCAGCTGAACGACCGGCTGAAGCCGAACCGGGCGACCACCTGGAAGCCGAGCAGCGCCAGCACCACCGTCATGGCGATGGCGCCGATCCATTCCTCCGGTGTGCGGCCGGCGAGGATCCTACGCATCGGCCATCTCCTCGACAGCCCCGGCGATGGCGGCCCGGATCGCCTCCGGCCGCCCGGTGCGCTCGCCGAAAATGCCGATCCACCGCGCCACCAACTCACGGAAGCCGGCGCTTTTCCCGAGCGCCGGGAGAAAGATCGGCAGGTCGAGAAAAGCGCCGGCAGTGGCGGCGGCATCGCCGGCATGGCGGGAACGGAGATCGGCCAGGCGGGAGGCGAGCGGATCGCTCGGAGTGAACCCGCCGGCGTCGGGCTTGCATTCGCCCGCCTGCAGCATCCAGGCGGCCAGCACCATGGCATGGCAGGTCGGATCGCCGCCCGTCGCCACCAGGTCGGCGGCCGGCGCGGCGATGCGCTGCGACAGCTTGAAGCTGCCGTCGGTGGCGATCTGGCCGAGCGGGTGATGGATCGTCGGGTTGGCCAGCCGCTCCAGGCTGACCCGGCCATAGGCGGCAAGGTCCTCGCCCGGCGGACAGGCGAGCGTCGTCGCCTGCACCTTGTGAAACCACTTCGCCCAGGCGACGAGCGCCGGATCTGTCGCCGCCGCATGGCTGGTCGCACAGCCGCAGAGCCGGCCGAGCTCGGCATAGGCCGACTGCAGGCCGTTGAGCATGCGGTGCTTCATGTGCTCGTAGGGCGCGACGTCGGGCACGATCTGCACACCGGCCCGTTCGAACGGCGGCCGGGCGCCGGCGACCGCGTCCTCCAGCACCCACTGGCGGAACGGCTCGGTGACGACGCCAAGGGCATCGCCGGTGCCGAGCGCCGTTTCGAGCAGGTGGCGGCTTTCCGCCGACATCGCCGGTACGATGCGGTCGACCATGGAATTCGGGAAGGCGACGTTGTCGCGCATCCACGGACCGAGCTGCGGCCATGCCTCGGCCGCATATTGCTCCATCACGGCGCGCAGCAGCCGGCCGTTGGCCGGTACGTTGTCGCAACTGGCGATCGTCACGCCACCGCCGCCGGCCTGGCGCCGGGCCTCGAGCAGTCGGCACAGGAAGCCGACCGCCGTCACCGGCGTTTGCGGCGCGGCGAGGTCGGCAGCGATCGCCGAGGCGGGATCGAGGTCCGTGGTGCCCGGAACGTGGCAATAGCCTTTTTCGGTGATTGTCAGCGTTATGAAGCGGGCACCGGCAAAGCGCGCGGCATCGGCGGCGCCGGCGGCGAAATGGAACTCCCGCAAGGTTCCGATCGCCCGGCAGTCGCTGCCGTGCTGGTCGCGGGAAAGAACGCCATAGCGGCCTTCCTGGCGGCGATGGGCATCGCCGAGGTCGGGCGGCAGCAGGTTGACGCCGACCACCCCCCAGTCGCGCTCGCCGTCGCGGGCCAGGTCGTCGTAATAGACCTGCTGGTGGCCGCGATGGAATGCGCCGATGCCGAGGTGGAGGGCACCCGGCCTGAGGACCGCCGGATCGTAGCCCAACGCTTCCGTACCGATCTGTCCCGCTGCCCCGGTCATGAAAATGTCACCATCACCTTCGCGTTGCAGGTCTTGTCGGTGGCGCGGGCGAACACCTCATCGGGCGCCTCTAGCGTGCAGGTCGCGGTGATCAGCGGGCGCAGGTCGACCTCGCCGCCCGTGATCGCCCGCACCGCCACCTCGAATTCGTCGACGAAGCGATAGGCGCCGCGCACGAGCAGTTCGCGCGTCAACAGCTTGGCGAGATCGAGCGGCGAAGCCGGCGGCAGGAAACCGACCTGAACGATCGTCGACTGCGGCCGCGCCGCGGCCAGCGCCAGGTTGAACGCCGGTGCCGTGCCGGAAGCCTCGAACACCGCATCGAACGCCGGGCTCGACGCGAGCGTCTCGGCCGCCGCCGCATTGCCGACATTGACCGTCCGGTCGGCGACGAGATCGGCGGCGCGGGCAAGCGCGGCATCGGAAACGTCGGTCATGGTGATCGCACCGGCACCGGCGCGCCGCGCCGCCACGGCAACGAGCTGCCCGATCACCCCGGCGCCGGAGACCAGAACCGAGCGGCCGGCCAGATCGCCGGCCTGGGCAACCGCATGGAGCGCCACGGCGAACGGTTCCGACATCGCCACATGGCGCAGGTCGGCATCTTCGGAAAGGCGGATGCACTGGCGCGCGGACACCACCGGCCGCTCGGCAAAGCCGCCGTTCTCGTGCGGGGAGAAGGCGGCGCTGCCCATGAACCGCATCGACGTGCACAGATTGGTGACGCCCTTGCGGCAATAGGCGCAGTCGCCGCAGGGACGGGCCGGATTGACCGCCACCTTGTCGCCGATGGCAAGCCCGCTGACCGCAGACCCGATCTCGGCGACGACGCCGGTGAACTCATGGCCGAGGATCATCGGCGCGCGGACGATGGAATCGGCGACGCGGCCGTGCAGGAAATAGTGGATGTCGGAGCCGCAGACGCCGCCGAAACCGAAGTTCAGGCGCACTTCGTCCGGCTCCAGCGCGCGCTCGTCCAGGCTATCCAGCCGGACGTCATGCGCGGCGTGAATGACGCATGCCTTCATTTTGGTGCCTTTCCTCCCGAATGCCGGAGCACCTTTTATCTTGATGTTGTCCATTTTAGATCATAAAATCTATTCTCAAGTCAATATGGAATAAACATTCCATTCAGAAACATATTTGGAGGAAACCCGAGAGCATGGACGGCCCCGCGCCCGAAAGCTACGAGACCCTGCGCCGTTCGATCGCCAGCCAGCGCAACGATCTGAGCAAGCGGCTGCGGCTGATCGCCGATTATGCCCAGCTCGATCCCTCCGCCTTCGCCCTGCGCGCCGTTGCCGGCCTTGCCGCGGAGATCGGCGTCGCGCCCTCGGCGATCATCCGCTTCGCCCAGCATTTCGGCTATTCCGGCTTTTCGGAAATGCAGAACGTGTTCCGCCAGCGGCTGGAGGCGGCAGCACCGTCCTACCGCGACCGGGTCCGCAATCTTGAGCAGCACGGCGGCGCCGATGCGACCGACGACATGATGCGCCGCTTCATTGAGGCCGGCATCGAGTCGCTGAAGGATCTGCAGCTGACGATCTCGCCCGACAAGATCGACGAGGCCGCCGGCTTCATCGCCGACGCCCGGACCGTCCACGTACTCGCCCAGAAACGCACCTTCCCGGCCGCCGCCTATCTCGCCTACAACCTCGCCCGGCTGGAAATGCCGGCCCATCTGTTCGATGGCATCGGCGGCATGCTCGAGCAGCAGAGCAACCTCATCGGGCCCGACGACGTGGTCGTCGCCATCTCCTTCCTGCCCGGCGCCCAGACGACGGCGGACGTCTTCAGCCGGGCTCTCGACAAGGGCGCCCGAACCGTCGCCATCGTCGACGTGCCGCGCGCTCCCTACGTCCACGCCGATGTCGTTTTCGAGGTCGTCGAGGCCAGCGTGGAGAATTTCCGCTCGCTTACCGCAACGATCTCGCTGGCACTGGTGCTGGCGATCCGCGCCGGCACCTTCAGCGCCCACAAGTCGAACCCGCAAGACGAGAGACAATGACCGAAATGGCAGACCAGACCGCCCCCACCCTCGACGCGATCACCATCGGGCGCAGCTGCGTGGATCTCTATTCCGACCAGATCGGCTGCCGCATGGAGGACACCCGCAGCTTCTCCAAATATGTCGGCGGCTGCCCGACCAACATCGCCGTCGGTGCCGCCCGGCTCGGCCTCGAGGTGGCGGTGATCAGCCGGGTCGGCGACGACCAGCTCGGCCGCTTCGTCCGCGAGACGCTTGAGGCCGAGGGCGTTTCCACCGAAGCCCTCGGCAGCGATCCCAAGCGGCTGACCGCCATGGCCTTCCTCGGCATCGAGGACGACCGCAGTTTTCCCCTGCTGTTCGCCCGTACCGACTGCGCCGACGCAGCGCTTTGCGAAGACGATATCGACCCTGCCTTCATCGCCCGCGCCCGCGCGGTCGTGGTCACCGGCACCCACTTCTCCAAGCCGCATCTCGCCGCCGCCAGCCACAAGGCGATGGCAGCGGCCCGCGCCGCCGGCCGCAAGGTGGTCTTCGACATCGACTATCGGCCGAACCTGTGGGGCCTGGCCGGCGCCGGCGAAGGCGACATCCGCTTCGTCAGCGATGCCGCGGTGACCGCCCGGGTGCAGGAGATCCTGCCCCATTGCGACGTCGTCGTCGGCACCGACGAGGAGGTCAGCATCGCCGGTGGTGCCGGCGATACCCGCGAGGCGCTCCTTGCCATTCGTTCCCGCACCGATGCCCTCATCGTGCTGAAGACCGGACCCAAGGGATGCCTGGTCTTTCCCGGCCCGATCCCGGAGGATCTGGAGGACGGCGTGTCGTCGGAAGGCTTTCCGGTCGAGGTCTTCAACGTGCTCGGCGCCGGCGACGGCTTCATGGCCGGCTTCCTGCGCGGCTATCTCCGCGACCTGCCGCTGGAGGAGTGCTGCCGCATCGCCAATGCCTGCGGCGCCCTTGCCGTGTCGCGCCATGGCTGCGCACCGTCCTATCCGACCTGGGAAGAGCTGCAGATCTTCTTCGAACGCGGCATCGTCACGCCGCGCCTGCGCGAGGACGCCTGGCTCGAACACGTCCACTGGTCGACCACCCGGCGTCCGCAATGGAACGATATCTGCGCGCTCGCCGCCGACCACCGCGTCCAGCTCGAGGCGATGGCCGACGAGGCCGGCGTCCCGCGGGCCCGGATTTCCGCCTTCAAGTCGCTCTGCCTCGATGCCCTCTTGGCGGCCCGGCATGACGGCGTCATGCTCGGCACCCTGCTCGACGGCCGCTACGGCCGCGACGCCCTGTTCCGGGCCGAACGCGAGGGCGTCTGGATCGGTCGCCCGGTCGAGGTGCCCACGTCCCGGCCGCTGCGCTTCGAAGGCCCGCCGAGCCTCGGCGCCGAACTGCAGAGCTGGCCGCCCGACCATGTCGCCAAATGCCTCGTGTACCACAACGCCAACGACCCGGACGAGATGCGGCGCACCCAGATGGACCAGCTTCACCGGCTCGCCTCGGCGGCGCGCAAGGCGCGGCTGGAATTCCTCGTCGAGGTCATCGGCACCGACCGCAGCGCCGGCGAGACCGCGACCGCCGACGCCCTCGCGCAGATCTACAGCGAAGGCATCCGCCCCGACTGGTGGAAACTGCCGGACCAGACGACCCGCGGCTGGCACGCCATCGAACAGGTCGTGCGGGCCGAGGATCCGTGGTGCCGCGGCGTTCTCCTGCTCGGCCTCGACGCGCCCATCGAGGTGTTGGAAGAAAGCCTCGCCCGTGCCGCCGCCTCGCCGGTGGTTCGCGGCTTTGCCGTCGGCCGCACCGTCTTTGGCGCTGCCGCCCGCGACTGGCTGGCCGGCACGATTTCCGACGACGAGGCCCGCCGGCGGCTGACGACGCGGTTCGCGCGGCTGGTCGACATCTGGGTCCAGGCCCGCCAGACGCGCGCGGTCGCCTGACGGCCGACCATCAGTCCGGGCAGAACGAGGCCGGGCTGCCCGACAACGGCGTCAACGGCGTCAACGGCGACAAGGAGCCGGTCGACGCCCTGCTTACCCATCCCGGCGTCAAGGGCTCGACGCCGGTCGCCCGCCACATCTACGCCACCGGCGCGGCCCACGAAAAGCGCCTCCAGGCGCTCGGCGGCGCCAAGAACCTTATTGTCATCCTGCCGGAAGCCGATCTGGTTCTAAAAAAGGAAGAAGAGGAAATTGGCGGCAACCCGCCGTTCCTCAAGAGTTCGTGCTCACATCGCGCCGTTCTCCGGCGGCTAACCGCCGTTGGTCGAACCACATTTTGCACTACGAGACCATTCGCCAGGCCTGCGCGAACACGCGATATCCACCGGCGCTATCCCGGCGGCGCCATTCGCTCCCATTGAACTCCCGGTCCGCGCTGTTGACTATCGAACCGATTGCCTCAGACGGATCACGCTGTTGAACACGCTTTTCTTGCTCATGCACAGTATGATGGACGTTTGATCTCTCCCGGCAGAGATCGTTTGCAGGGATCACTTTTCCCACCTGACGATCGCCAAGTTCCTGCGCAAGGTGAGCACCGGGGAGATCGACCTGCCGTTCACCAGGGCGGAAAGAAGCCAGGAAAGCGCAAAGGGCGTGCACCTGCAGGACCTCGCCTCTTACCTCGACAAACGGCGCGAGATGGCGTCATCGGAAGCTCGTGCCTTCCGCGCCAGATAGCCCCTCAGTACCGGCTTGACACTTCTTGAACTACGGTTCTCGAAAGATCAGGAGAGGCGGCCGTCCGTTGGCCAGTCGCCCGCACCCTACCCCATCGATGATCGTTGGACTGGCCGACCGGTACAACGAACGTACAACGCCGCGAATTCAAAATCCGTTAGGCATTGAAATTGCGTCACTTTTCGCAACGTCCGTCCAGTCCATCATCGGCGCGACGGCAAATTCTCAATATTTTTCAACCAAGTATATACGCTTCCTGAGCCGCAACAGAATCGCGCCGACTTCTGCTGCCCGCATTTTGGTAGATGGGTCATTTCGCTCTGTTTCTCAAGTTAGAACGACCAATGCCACTGAAAACCACTTCCCCTGCGGTCCGGTCAGCGCAGGAAGCGTTTTTCGTTTTGCTTGACTTCGTCCATTTTTTGCAGGCGGAAGATTTCCGAGACAGGAACGATATCGGCATTCACATTCTGGATGCCGCCGTCGGTGATGATCTGTGCGAACACCTTCTGCATCCCGGTCACCGCGGCGCGGACCGCGTGATTGCCATAGATGAGGATGCCGATCTTCTCGAGCGATCGGGCGCGCGCCTCCGTCATTTGCGGATAGGCGGTCGGCACGATGACGATTTTCGCCTTTCCATCCCAGGCCTTGATGAAGCTCTCGATCTCGTCCGGCGTCTTCTGTTTTGAATGGATCAGGATCATGTCGGCGCCTGCCGCCTGGTAGGCGCGGGCCCGCTCCAGGGCTTCGCGCTCGCCGCGCCCGGCGATCAGGGCCTCGGTGCGGGCAATGATCAGGAACTCGGGGTCTTTGCGCACACTCAAGGCCGCTTCGATCTTGCCCTGGAATTCCGCGATCGGCAGAAGGTCCTGGCGGCCGCCGTCGATCAGCGACGTCACCTTGGGAAACATCTTGTCTTCGATGACGACAGCCGCCGCGCCGGCCGCTTCGAACTGCTCGACCGTATAAAGCACGTTGATCGCGTTGCCGTAGCCGGTGTCGATGTCGGCAACGATCGGCAAGGACGTTCTGGCCGCCATGTTGCGCATGTTGGTCAGGTGCTCGGTCATCGAGACGAGGGATATGTCGGCCAGTCCCATGGCGGCCGAAATTTCAAATCCGCTCGCCCAGATGCCGTCGAACCCGGCCTCTTCGACGAGCATGGCGGACAGCGGATCGTGGGCGGCCATGACGCGGGCCATGCCGCCATTGGCGATGATTTCGCGGAGGTTCTTGCTTGTTTTTCGCATGTTTATTGCACTTTCAGTGAATTATGCGGCGCCTTGCGCGCGCTTGAGCCTGGCGACCGCCGCACCGATGGCAGTGCAGGCGTTTTGCAGATCGTCTTGCGACGACGCATAGGAAATGCGGATGAATCCGTCGGCCAGAAAGCCGGAGCCCGGCACGACCGCAACGCCCGCTTCCTCCATCAGGTACATTGCGAAATCCATGTCGGTTGCGAGCGTCTTGCCTTGCGGCGTCGTGCCGTCGAGAAGCGCCTCGCATCCGACAAAGACGTAGAACGCACCATCGGGCGTGTCGCAGGAAAGTCCGGGGATTTCGTTGATCCGTTGGACGACCAGGTCGCGCCGCTTCTCAAAGGCGTCGCGAAATTCCCCGATAAAGCCCTGGTCGCCGTTGAGGGCCGCCACCGCTGCATGCTGGGAAATGGAACAGGTGTGCGATGTCGACTGTCCCTGCACCGTGTTCATGGCCTTTATGAGCTCCAGCGGACCGCCGGCATATCCCACCCGCCAGCCGGTCATGGCGCAGGACTTCGAGACGCCGTTCACGGTCACGGTCCGGCTGGCGAGATCCGGCGCCACTTCGGCCATGGTGCAGAATTCGGCATCGCCATAGACCAGATGCTCATAGATGTCGTCGGCCAGCACCCAGACATTCGGAAAATCGCGCAGCACCGCCGCCAGGCCCTCAAGGTTCCGCCGGGAATAGACGGCGCCCGTCGGATTGGAGGGAGAATTCAGCATCAGCCATTTGGTGCGCGGCGTGATGGCGGCGCGCAGATCGGACGGCTGCATGATGAACCCATCCCCGACGCGCGTTTCAACGGCAATCGGAACGCCACCCGCGAGCTTGACGATCTCGGGATAGGACACCCAGCACGGGGTCGGGAAGACGACTTCGTCACCGTCATCGAGGCTCGCCACCAGCGCGTTGAACAGGAGCTGTTTTGCGCCGCAGCCGACGGTGATCTGGTCCGCGGCGAAGGTGAGATTGTTCTCGCGCTGGAATTTTTCCGCGACGGCTTCGCGCAAGGCCGGAATGCCGGCAACGGCGGTGTATTTCGTGTGACCGGCATGAATCGCGGCAATGGCCGCCCGGGCGATATGATCGGGCGTGGCGAAATCCGGCTCGCCCTGAGACAATGTAATGATCGTCTTGCCTTGTGCTTTCAGTTCCGCCGCGAGGGCGGTCATCGCTTTGGTCTGCGAAGGCTTCACCGCCGACAATTTGGCAGACAGGATGCCCATATTCTGATCCTTTGAATTCCGGGAAAGATGGGGGTCAGCCAAGGCCGGCCCCCGGGTCTTGGGAGAGCCGGAGACGCTCAGCCCCGGGCCTTGGTCCAAAGGTCCAGAAGCATGTCGCGCTCGGCGGCAGCCTTGCCCTGATCGATGTCGATGATCCTGATGTCGTTCATGAGAGGCAGACCGCTGGACTGCAGCGCCTCGTCGAGATCAGCGCGCGACGGGCGGCGGAAGGTGAGGCCGACGAGGCCGGCCTGCAGGTCCTTTGACAGGAGCAGGTCATAGACGCGCCTGGCATCGTCCGGATGCGGTGCGTTCTTGATCAGGGTCAGCCCTTCCGGAGAGAGGAATGTGCCGTCGGAGGGATAGACCAGCCTGATTTCGTTCTGACCGCCGGCGACATAGCGTTGCGCGGCGTATTCCATCGTCATGCCAACCGCGAACTCGCCCTGCGCCACCGACCTGTAGGCGCCGCTGGTCGAGCCCTGAAGCGAGACCACATCGGCGAGCTTGCGGACCCCCTCCTCGCCATAGAGCGTGTAAATGCCGTAGAGCTGCGCATAGGCGGAGCTGGAATTGGCGGGATCGGCCATCGTGACCTTGCCCTTCCAGCTTTCGTTCATGATGTCTTGCCAGGTCTCAGGGGCCGCGCCTTCGAGCACATCCTCGTTGATCATCAGAACCATCACGTGGGTGTTGGTGCCGGTCCACAGATCGTCCTTGGCCTGCAGCGCCGGCAGCAGATTGTCGACCTGCGGACTGTCGTACTTTTCGAACAGGTCGGAGAATTCGGCGAGCGTCGAAAACCCGCTGCTCCAGAACAGATCCGCCACGTTGTTGGCTTTCTCCGCCTCGATGCGCCGCAACAGCGTGCCGGAGCTGCCGGCGATGACGTTGATCGTGATGTCAGGCGCCTCCTCGCGAACCTTGTCGAGGACCATCGCCACGGAGTCCTCGCTGTTGGAGGTGTAGAGGTTGACCTCACCGGCCGTTGCTGCGGCGGTGCCCGCAAGGGCGATGGCTGTCGCGACAACCAGGTGCTGCAGTGCCTTTCTCATGTCATTCTCCTTGTGGTCAGGATGAAAACAGTCTCACCTTCATCACCCGGATTCCGAGGAAGACAGGGACCAGGATGATGATCATGTCGATGACGCCGAAGGCCGAAGCCCGGGCCATCAAGTCGCTGTTGATGAGGCGGAAAATCTGAATCGGCAGCGTCTCCTGCCCGGCCTGGTAGATGACGACGCTGGCACTCAGCTCGGCGACCGTCGTCACCCAGGTCAGGATGGCGGCCGCCGCGATACCCGGCGCCATCAAGGGCAGGACGACATTGAAGAAGGTGCGGACGGGCGGCACGCCGAGACTGACCGAGGCCTCCTCCAGCGAACCGGAGATGTTGTGCAGATTTGACGAGGCGTTGCGAACGCCGAAGGGCAGCCGCCGCAGCATCATCGCAAGCACCATGATGGCCGCCGTGCCCGTGAGGACGAGCGGTCCCGAATTGAACCCCTGTGCCAGCGCAATGCCGAGCACCGTGCCGGAGATGGTGAGCGGCAGCAGCAAGAGGTAATCGAGCGTGGAACTCAGTGCGTTCCGCTTCTTGACGAGCAGATAGGAGACCAGCGTCGCAAAGCTCACGCCGAGCAGCGTGGCCAGGGAGGCAAACCGGAGCGAATTGAAGACGACGTTCAGGTTGAAGTCGAAAATGCGGACATAATTGTCGAGCGTGAACTGGCCCCAATACATCACCGGGCCGCGCGAGACGGTGACCGATCCGACCAGCACCACGAAGGCGGGGAGCAGCGAGAGCACGATGACGAGCCCCGCAAAGCCACCGGCAATCCGCGCCTTCCAGCCGGCGAGCCTCGCCCGCAGGGGCGTGCGTCCGGCCACCATCTGGTAATCGCGCCGGCTGATGTACCAGCGCTGAACCGACAGGACCGAGACGACCAGCAGGATCGAAACCGTTGCCAGCGTCGACTGCATCGTCGGGTTGCCGCCCAGCTCGCTGATGAAGCTTCTGTAGGTGAGGACCGAAAGCAGCGGGACGCGCTGGCCAAGGGCGATGGAAATCGCGAAATTGCCGACCACCAGCGTGAAGACGACCAGTCCCGCCGACAGGACGGCCGGGACGATCGTCGGGAGGACCACCTTGATATGGGTCCTCAACGGCGCCGTTCCGAGGCTCTGGCCCGCTTCTTCAAGACTGTGGTCGAAGCCGCGCAACGCGGCGAGAGCGGCAAGGAAGATATGGACGTAGTAGGTAAGGGTCATCACGTAGATGAGCCCGAACCAGCCGTAAAAGCGCGGAAACGGCAGCCCCAGTTCGTGGAGCAGATTCGTAACGAGGCCGTTGTTGCCGAAGACCATGATCCAGGACTGCGCCGAGATCAGTTCCGGTATGATGAGGACCGACAGCGGCAACAGGAAAACGACGTTCGAAAACGGGATTTCAAACCGCGCCACGATGAACGCAAGAAAAACACCGACCACGGTGCAGCTTGCGGTGACGGAGAGCCCCAGGACGATCGAATTGAAGAAGGCTTCGAGGTACCGGCCCTGGGTCAGGAAGATTGCAAAGCCCTCCAGGGAAAACGTGCCGTTTTCCCCCAGGAAACTGCGCAACAGGACACCGAGGATCGGATAGGCGATGAAGAGCAGCAGAAATGCCAGGGCAACGCCGCTCAGAAGCCCCCACGGGAGAAAGCGGTTCATCGCGAGGCCTCGGGGACGAACAGGCAGTTGCCGTTGAACGAGATGATCACCTCATCCCCCCGCGCCAGCGGAGCGACGGCCAACTCGCCGAACGTTTCGACATTGACGTCCCCGCCGCCGTCGAGGGTGACGGCATAGCTCGTGCGGTAGCCCTGGAACTGCAGCGACTTGATGCGGCCGGCGAGTTCCCCTTCTCCCGGCGCGCCGGAAGCGCCGCGTATGCCGAGGTTCTCGGGACGGGCCACGGCGAGGTATCGGCCGTCTTCCGCGTCGGACATCTTGCGGCCAGAAACGAGCGTTCCGTTGACATCGAACCGGTCCGGCCCGCCGCTGCCGTTGCCGACCGGGCGCGCCGGAAGCAGATTTGAGGACCCGACGAAACCGGCGACATAGGCCGTCTGGGGATTGCGGTAGACATCGTCGGGCGCCCCGCACTGGTCGATGCGGCCGTTCTTCATCACCGCGACCTGGTCGGACATGGCCAAGGCCTCTTCCTGATCGTGGGTGACGAAAATCGTGGTGGTGCGGGTCTCGATCTGCAGCGACCGGATGACATCGCGCATCTGCACACGGAGCGCGGCATCGAGATTGGACAGCGGCTCATCCATCAGGAGAACGCGCGGACCGATCACCAGTGCGCGGGCAAGGGCAACGCGTTGGCGCTGGCCGCCGCTCAACGCCGTGGGAGACCGGTCGCCAAGGGACCCGAGCCCGACCCGTTCGAGATATTCGCCGACCTTGCGCTTGATTTCCTCCCTCGGCCTGCCGCGTGCGCGCAGTCCGTAGGCAACGTTCTCAAACACGGTCTTGTCCGGGAAAAGCGCGTAGTCCTGAAAGACCATGCCGATTTCGCGCCGGTGCGGAGCAACATCGGTGACGTCTTCGGAGGCGAAATGCACAGAGCCGGCCGTCGGCCTGACGAAGCCCGCGACCACGCGCAGCAATGTCGTCTTTCCGCAGCCGCTCGGCCCGAGAAGCGTGAAGAAGGCGCCATTGGGTATCTGACGGCTGATCCCCTTCAGGACTTCCACGTCGCCGTAGGATTTCCTGATGCCGTCCAGTCTTAGTTCCGTCACGCCCGGTCAGCTCCCAAAACTCGGAATGCCCTCCAGCCGGGCTTTCGGAGCGAAACTAAGCAAGGGAGCTACGGAAAAGAAAGCATTAGAAATTTACCATTCTGTCAGAATTTCTTACATAGTGCAGGATATTCAGCGCAAAACCAGCAACGATATGCGCTCAACATTAAGCTTTTGTGACAGATGGCGTTGCCAACATGCGCTCGGCCACAGCATCGCCGGCAGCGGCATGCGGTGATTTCTGTCAAGGACGACAGTCAGACGAGACAGCAACGGGCCGCGATATGCGGCGCGATGCCGGGCGCTCGGCTATGGAGCTACCACGCGACATCCATGCCGTCCGGCGTGCCGTTCGGCACACGCTGAATCAGCCAGTTGATCAGGCCTTCGATATTGCGCAGGCTTCTGTTCTGCTTGTCATAGAGCCCGAAGAAACCCGATCCGACGACAGCGATGTCCGGACAGAGATTGACCAGTCTGTCCTCTGCCAGTTCCTGCTCGACGAATGCGCGGGGCGTCAGACATATCCCGGCCCCGTTTTTCGCTGCAGCGATCGCGAGAAAGATATGGTCGAAGACCTGGCCCTGGAGCGTGTGGCTGGACTCGATACCGGCCTTTCGAAACCAGGTGGGCCACGCCGAAATCCGGCTTCTGATGTGGAGCAGATCGTAGTTCAGCAGGTCCGACGCTTGCGACGGACGATGGTCCCGCAACAGCTTGGGAGAAGCGACCGCGATCGTTTCATCCTCAAGAAGCCGCACGCAGACCATCCCGCTTTGTTTCATCGGATAACGCCGGATGATGAGGTCGTTGTTTTCCGCCTCATTGGGCAGGTCGTCGGTCATCGACGTTTCCATGCGCACTTCGATCGTGGGGTATACGCGCTGGAATTCGGCGATCCTCGGGATCAGCCACTGCGTGGCAAAGGTCGGCGTGGCATTCACCCGCACCCGTTTGATGGCACTGGAGCTTGAAAGATTTTCTGACGCAACGGCGATGAGGTCGAGGCTCTGCTTGATGTCCTGAAGATAGTTTCGGGCTTTGGGCAGCAGCTCCAGCCCGTTGCCTTTTTTCTTGAAGAGCTTCTGGTTGAAATAGTGCTCCAGCGCCTTGATTTGCTGGCTAACCGCACTGTGGCTCACATTGAGCTCCGCCGCCGCCATGGTGACACTCTCGTGCCGGGCCGCGGCCTCAAAAGCCTGCAACGCCTTCAACGGGGGCAAACGCCTCATCGCGTGACCGTCTATTTCTCTAACGGACCCACCTTATATGTGCCTGAGGTTCCCCACAACGGCGATAGACCTTTCGTGCCGGCGAAAACGCTCGATCCGAACGCGACCTTCGCCGCGGGGCAAGGCAGCCGATACCCGCGTGGTCCGCAGCCACCGTCCTTTCGGCGGCTGCAGACCTGCGGGCAACGTCATGCCGCGTTCCTGGCGTTCAAGACGCTGACGGCGTGGCGGGCGATCATGAATTCCTCGTTGGTGCCGATGATATAGACGGGCAGCGATCCGGGGGCGGCGATCGACGCCTCGCCGCGGTCGTTGGCGGCCTCGTCGAGGGTGATGCCGAGGAAGCCGAGATAGCTGCAGATGCGGCTGCGCACCGGGGCGGAATGCTCGCCGATGCCGGCCGTGAAGACGAGTGCGTCAAGGCCTGCGAGCGCAGAGCTGAGGGCGCCGATCTCCTTGGCGACGTGATAGCAGAAGAGATCGACCGCCTCCCTCGCCTCCGGCCTGTCGCTTTCCAGAAGAACGCGCATGTCGTTGGAGATGCCGGAGACGCCGAGGAGCCCGCATTCGTGGTAGAGCAGATGCTCCAGCGCATCGGCATCCATGCCCATCTGGCGCATCAGATAGAGCAGGATGCCGGCATCGATGCTGCCGGAGCGGGTGCCCATGGGCACGCCCTCCAGGGCCGAGAAGCCCATCGTGGTATCGATGCTGCGCCCGTCCTTCAGGGCGCACAGGCTGGACCCGTTGCCGAGATGGGCAACGACCACCCTGCCCTTCGCCACCTCCGGCAGCGTTTCGCCGAGGTGCCGGGCAATGAACTCGTAGGACAGGCCGTGAAAGCCGTAGCGCATCAGGCCGCGTTCGCTGAGGACCCGCGGCAGGCCATAGGTCCTGGCCACGGCCGGCTCGGAGTGGTGGAAGGCGGTATCGAAACAGGCGATCTGCGGCAGGTCGCCGAAACTCTCGGCCAGCACACGGATGGCCGAGACGTTCTGGGGCTGGTGCAAGGGCGCGAGGGGGACCAGCGCTTCCAGTTCGTCGAGCACGCGGTCGGTGACCCGCACCGGATGGTGGAAGCCGGCACCGCCATGGACGACCCGGTGGCCGGCCGCCAGCAGCGGCAGGTCGGGCAGGCGGGCGCGGATCCAGGCGATGAGGTCGTGCAGGAGCGGCGCGACGCCGCCGGTGTCGCGGTCCGCCCAGGATTCGCGGGCAAGCGAGACGCCGGCCGTGTCCTTGACGGAGAATTCCGCATTGGTGCCGATCCCCGTGAGCTGGCCGGAGAACAGGGTGACGATGTCGTCCCCTTCCCCGCCGATCCGGAAAACGGTGAACTTGATGCTGGACGAGCCGCTGTTGAGGACGAGCAGCGCGCCGTCGCGCGACGAGTTGGAAGGCATTGGCGGCGTCCTCATGCGTTCGCCCCGGCGCGGTTGGCCAGGAGCACGGCCAGCGCACAGGAAGACAGCCGCGACTGCAGGCTGTCGGCCCGGCTCGTCAGGATCACCGGCATGGAGGTGCCGAGGATGATGCCCGCAACTTCGCCGTTGGCGAGGAAGGAAAGCTGCTTGACCAGCATGTTGCCGGACGCAAGGTCGGGCACGAGGAGGATGTCCGGCTGGCCCGCGACCTGCGAGGCGATCCCCTTTGTCCGGGCGGCCTCTGCGGAGATGGCGTTGTCGAAGGCGAGCGGGCCATCGATGATGCCGCCGCGGATCTGGCCGCGATCGGCCATCTTGCAGAGGGCCGCGGCATCGATCGTGGAAGCGATCTTCGGATTGACGGTCTCGACGGCCGACAGGACGGCGACGCGGGGCTGCTCGATGCCCAATGCGCACGCCAGATCGATGGCGTTCTGGGCGATATGGGCCTTGTCTTCCAAGGTCGGGGTGATGTTGACCACACCGTCGGTGATCAACAGCGGTTTCGGATAGGTCGCAACCCGCATCACGAAGACATGGCTGACGCGCTTGGACGTGCGCAGGCCGCCTTCCCGCTTCAGGACGGCACCCATCAGCTCGTCGGTGTGCAGGGCGCCCTTCATCACGGCGCCGACCTCGCCGTTGGCGGCAAGCTCGATGCCTTTGGCGGCGGCGGCGCGCGTCGTGCCGGCATCGACGATGCGCAGGGCCGAAATGTCGATGCCCAACTGCCCGGCGACGGACTCGATGGCCGCGCGCGGGCCGACGAGTACGGGTTCGATCAGGCCCTCGCGGGCGCCGTCGGTGGCGCTGCGCAAGGAGGTTTCATCGCACGGATGGATGACGGCCGTGGGCAGTGGGGGCATGCCGGCGCACAGCGCCTTCAGGTCGTCGAACTGGCGGCCGGCATCGGATTGCTCGAGGCGATCGCCGGCCGATAGGGAGGCGTGAACGGTCATTTTTTGTCCCTGGGGTGAAAGTCGAAAACGGTCGCCTCCCGCCCGGGGGGTGCGGGCGGGAGGCAGGTCCTTTGCCGGATCTGGCTCGCCAGATCTCACTGGGAGGAGGCGATCCGGCCGAGGATCGGGAGGCTAAGTCAGATGCGGGCGATCAATCGCGTTCCACGCACAGGGCCATGCCCATGCCGCCGCCGATGCACAGGGTCGCAAGGCCCTTCTTGGCACCGCGGTCCTGCATCGCGTAGAGCAAGGTCACCAGGATGCGGGCACCGGAGGCGCCGATCGGGTGGCCGAGCGCAATCGCGCCGCCATTGACGTTGACCTTGTCCGGATCGAAGCCGAGCTCCCGGTTGACGGCGATCGCCTGGGCGGCGAAGGCCTCGTTGGCCTCGATGAGATCGAGGTCGCCGACCGACCAGCCGGCATTGGCGAGCGCCTTTTTCGAGGCCGCGATCGGGCCGGTCCCCATGACCGACGGATCGACGCCGGCCGTCGCCCAGGAGACGATGCGCGCGAGCGGGGCAATGCCGCGCTTGCGCGCCTCGTCGCCGCTCATCAGCACCACGGCGGCGGCGCCGTCATTGATGCCCGACGCGTTGCCGGCAGTGACGGTGCCGTCCTTCTTGAAGGCCGGCCGCAGCTTGGCGAGCCCGTCCACCGTCGTCGACGGCTTCGGATGCTCGTCCGTGTCGACGACGATGTCGCCCTTGCGGTCCTTGACGGTCACCGGAACGATTTCGGCGGCGAAGCGGCCGGCTTCCTGGGCGGCGCCGGCCTTTTGCTGCGAGGCGACCGCGAAGGCGTCCTGCTCCTCGCGGGTCAGGCCGTATTGCGCGGCCACGTTCTCGGCGGTGACGCCCATATGGTAGTCGTTGAAGGCATCCCACAGACCATCCATGATCATGGTGTCGACCATTTCGGCCGAGCCCATCTTGACGCCGGTGCGCAGGCGCGCGGCATGGGGCGCCTGGCTCATGCTCTCCTGGCCGCCGGCGACGATGATTTTGGCGTCCTCGTTCTGGAGCGCGCGGTAGCCCATGGCGACGGCGCGCAGGCCCGAGCCGCAGAGCTGGTTGACGATATAGGCGGTCGACTCGACCGGCAGGCCGGCGCCGAGGGCAGCCTGGCGGGCGGGGTTCTGGCCGGTGGCGGCGGTGAGGATCTGGCCGAGGATGACCTCGTCGACCTCTTCCGGCTTGACCTTGGCGCGGGCGAGGGCCTCGGCGATCGCGACCGTGCCGAGCTGGTGGGCGGGAAGCTTGGAAAGGGCGCCGTTGAAGGTGCCGACTGCGGTGCGCGCGGCACCTGCGATGACGATCTCGTCGATCATTTTCGTCTCCTGAGTTTACTTGCGATTTTTGCGGATCGGGGCGCCGGTTGCGTTGCTGAGCCTCGGCGATCGACGTCTCCGCGAGGAAAGGCTTGGGCGGCCGGCCGCGACCGGGAGGGACGCGGCCGGCGCGCGGTATCAGGGGGTGACCGAGGGGGCCAGGATCCACAGCAGGAACATCACCAGCGGGAAGGCGATGATGAGCTGGGTGAAGCAGAAGCCAACCAGATCCTTGGCGCGCAGGCCGAGGACACCCAGGAGGGGCAGCATCCAGAACGGGTTGATGAGGTTCGGCAGCGCTTCGGCAGCGTTATAGACTTCGATCGCCCACCCCATATGCGCGTTCAGGTCCTTCGCCGTCTGCAGCACGTAGGGCGCCTCGATGATCCATTTGCCGCCGCCGGAGGGAACCAGGAAGCCGAGGATCGCCGAGTAGACGCCGATGACGACCGGGAAGATCTCGATGTTGGCGATCGAGACGAACAGGTGCGAGATGTGGTGCGAGATGGTGACGCCGTCCGATCCCGGCACCTGGGTGAGCAGGGCTGCGATCGCCGCATAGAACGGAAACTGGATGATCACGCCGGCGGTCGTGGGAACGGCCTTCGACACGGAGGTCAGGAAGCTGCGGATATTGCCGTGCAGCAGCAGGCCGACCATCAGGAAGATGAAGTTGTAGTTGTTGAGGTTGGAGATCGTCCCCATCACACCTTTGGTGGACAGCTCGACGTAGATGTATCCCGCCGCAAGGAGCACCACCAGCGCCGGCAGAATGAAATTGAACTCGAACCATTCGCCCGGCCGTGACTGCTTCAGCGCGCTGGTATCGGTCTCGGAAACGTCACAGCCCATGTCTTCGGCGGTCTTGATCTGATCGCCCTCCGGCGCCGAATAGTAGGCGACGGTGACGGCGACGGCGGCGATGATCAGAAGCATGACGATCGACTGCCACAGGAAGATCGTCTGGCTGAGCGGGATGACGCCGCTGATGTCGGAGATCGCTTTCGGCAGCGAGGCCGGGTTGGCCTGGAGCATTGCCGCCGAAGAGCTGAGACCGAGCGCCCAGGTGGCGCCGAGGCCCAGATAGGCGGCCGCCCCGGCGGCGCGGTAGTCGACCTTGATGTCGGTGCGCCGAGCGATGGCGCGGACCAGGAGGCCGCCGAGGACCAGGCTCAGCGCCCAGTTGAGATAGGACGACGACATGGTCACGAAGCCCACCCAGGCAACGGCGCCGCGACTGCTTTGCGGAACGCTGGCCAGGCGCGCGATCAGTTTGGTGCAGGGCCCCGAGGTCGCCACCACATAGCCGGTGATGGCAACGAGGGCCATCTGCATGGTGAAGGGGATAAGTGTCCAGAACCCCTGACCGAAGGAGTGGGCGATCTCCAGCGGCGCAGCGCCGGTGGCCAGGTTAGCCAGGACGACCACGACGAGGGCCAGCGCCACGAAGACGAAGGCGTCGGGGAACCACTTTTCGGACAGTTCGGTGAAGCGGTAGGCAAGACGGGCAAGGCCCCGCGGTTGCTTGCTTTCTATGGGCGCGCGGGCCCGGACATCGGCGTTTGACATGGAGTTGCCTCTCTGAGGATTGGAGAGACCACGCCCCTCCCCGCGCCGCCGTACCGCTCGGCAAGAGTGGTGACGGACGGGCGGAATCTTGAGGATGGAGCTGGTCGGGTTGGTGCGTTGGGTGGCCGTCAGATCCTGACGGGCATCTGCTTGACGTCGTCCGGTATGAGGAGTGTGGCCTCGGTCGCAGCCTTGACGTCGTCGATGGACATCTCGGGGGCGACTTCCCTGAGGACGAGGCCGTCCTCGGTCGGCTCGATCACCGCCATGTCCGTGACGATGAGATCGACCCGGCGCACCGAGGTCAGCGGCAGGTTGCACTTCTTGATGATCTTCGGCGCGCCCTTTGCCGTGTGGGTCATGGCGACGATCACCTTCTTGGCGCCGGTGACGAGGTCCATCGCCCCGCCCATGCCCGGTACCATCTTGCCGGGGACCATCCAGTTCGCGAGCTGTCCGCCTTCGTCGACCTGCAGGCCGCCGAGCACGGTGACGTCGAGATGGCCGCCGCGGATGAACCCGAAGGAGGCGATGCTGTCGAACGCCGCAGCGCCCGGAATGAAGCTTGCGGGCGTTCCGCCGGCATCGGTCAGGTCCTCAAAGGCGGCCGCCTTTTCGGACAGGGCCTGCATGCCGATCAGTCCGTTTTCGGACTGGAAGAAGACGCGGATTCCTTCAGGCAGATAGGTGGTGACGAGCGTCGGCAGACCGATGCCCAGATTGACGAGATCGCCGTCGACCAGTTCCTGGGCCACGCGTTGGGCGATGAGGGCTTTCGAGTCCATTTTATGCCTCCCGGGAAATAAGGTGGTCGACCAGGACGCCGACGGTTTCGACATGGTCGGGGGGGATCATGCCGACCGGCACGACCTCGGCCGCCTCGGCGACGACCGTCGCTCCGGCCAGGGCCATCGACGGATTGAAGTTACGGGCGGTCAGCTGGTACTGCAGATTGCCGAAGAGATCGGCGCGCAGGGCGTGAATGAGCGCGAAGTCCGCCTTCAGCGGCGTCTCGACCAGATAGGTCTCGCCCTCGACCTCCAGCGTCGGCTTGCCATCGGCGACCACGGTGCCGACGCCCGTCGCGGTGAGCACGCCGCCGAGGCCCATGCCGCCGGCGCGGATGCGCTCGGCGAGCGTGCCCTGGGGCACCAGCTCGACCTCGATTTCCTCGGCGATCATCCGTTTCTGGGTTTCGGGGTTGAGGCCGATATGGGACGCTATCAATCGCTTGAGCGCCCCCGCGTCGACCAGCTTGCCGATGCCGAAGCCCGGCCGGGCCGTGTCATTGGCGATGATCGTGAGGTCCTTCTTGCCCTGGCGGACCAGTTCATCGATCAACCGATGCGGGGACCCACCTCCCATGAAGCCGCCGATCATTACCGACGAGCCGTCAGTAATACTTTCGACTGCGCATGCACAACTACACAACTTTGACATTTATACTCCCTCGTGTACGTCGTTTTCGCTATACGGGAAAAGCTGCGCCAGTTGTCATGCATGCCCTATGCCATTCTTCCGGACCTCTTGATTCCCGTGGGCTTGACCGTCATTCCGACCTGAGGAGCACTTGTTGGGATTGCGCAGCTTCTTGCGCAATGCGCAAAATTTTTCACATGGACTTTACTTGGCAACGGGTCGATAAGATGGACCGCAAAGGCGTTCTCCGGCTCCTCCCGCCGGAAGCGCCCTCCTTCCCGAAAGGCCTAAGGCCCAGTCATGTTCGAGGTGGGAATTCCCGGTGAGAGGCCGCCTGCGGTGGTCGACAGCGACCGCCAGACCACGCATGCGGAGCACCCTGTGCGCCTGAAGAAGCTCAGCGAACGCCTGTTGCCGGCGAAGATGCGCCAGCGCTTGATGCTGACGTCATTCGCCATGGTCGCCCTGCCGATCCTCCTCCTCGGCATCATCCTGCAGCATGAAGGCCGCGAAGCGCTGCTGAACGAAAAGCAGGACAAGCTGTTTACGCTCGCGCGCGTTCTCGATAGCGAGCTCGGGCCGGGTTTCGATGCCCTTCTGGCCGACCTGCCGTCCGGATGGCAGAACCGCCAGGCCGCGATCGCACATCTGAACGCCAAGCTCGCACCGATAACCGACAAGATCGCCGCCTCCGATCCGGGCGTCGGCTGCGGCTACTATTCCCGCCGCCTCGATGCGATCATCACCTACGGGCCGAGCAAGGACTACGGCGGGACGGTAGGCCGGACGATCTCTGCCGACCATCCCGGCCGCGACGTCATGGCGGTCGGCAAGCCGAGCGTCGAAACCGGCCCGCTGGTCCGCGGATCGATCATGAACGCCATGCTGCCGATCATCCGCGACGGCGAGGTGATCGGCTATAGCTGGGCGAACGAGTTCACCGATGCGATCGAGCGGCAGGAACAGACCGTCGACCGGACCGTGTTCGCCATCACCCTGGGCGGCATCCTCCTCGCCGGATTGGTCATCCATTCCATGTCGAAGCGGCTGTCGCGGGAAGTGGACGTCGTCGTCGGCGGGCTGGCGGGCCTCAAGAACGACCTGCGCAAACCGATCCGGCCGCTGCGCGGCGAGCTCGGCGAAATCGTCGATGCCGTCAACATCATGGCGAGGGCTTTGCTCGATGCCCGCACGCTGACGGAGAACATCCTCACCAGCATCGCCGACGGCGTCGTCGCAGTCGATCTGGAAGGCCGGATCACGGCGTTCAATCCCGCGGCCGAGGTGATGTACGGCGTGCCGGCCGACGAGGTGATGGGCCGGTCCTATCGCCAGCTTTTCGCCGACCACATGCATGTGGCGAGCGCCCTGCTCGATACGCTCGACACCGGCCACACGCATATCGGCGTGGCGCTCGAACTGCCCCGGACCGATGCGGTCTGGCGGCTGACGGCGACATCCAGCGTTCTCCACGACGGCGAAGACAGGCGCATCGGCGCCGTCGTCGTGCTCAAGGACGTGAGCGAGCGCGACCGGCTGATGGTGCAGGTGATGCGCGCCGACCGGCTGGCGGCGCTCGGCGAGCTGACCGCCAGCATCGCGCACGAGATCCGCAACCCGCTGACCTCGATCCGCGGCTTCATCCAATACCTCGGCGATGGCGGCGAGCCGGAGGAGTGGAGCCGCTATTCCAAGATCATCATCCAAGAGGTCGACGTCCTCAACGAGACGATCAGCAAGCTGCTGGCGTTCGGCCGGCTGAGGCCGCCGCAGATGACCTCGGTCGATGTGGCGGAACTGATCAACGACGTCAGCTTCCTCGCCAACGGGCCGGCGAGCGTCCAGATCGATTTGCAGATCGACGAGGACCTGCCGAAGATCGACGCCGATGCCGAAGCCCTGAAACAGGCCCTTTTGAACCTCCTCATCAACGCGCTCCAGGCCATTGCCGATGACGGCACGGTGGTCGTCACGGCGCGTCGCCATGGCGATGACGCGATCAGGATCGAGGTCCGCGACGACGGCGTCGGCGTTGCCCCCAATCACCTGAACAAGGTGTTCGACCCGTTCTTCTCGACCAAGCCGAGCGGCACCGGGCTCGGGCTGGCGATGGTTCACCGGATCATCGACGCGCACCACGGCGTCATCAGCTTCGACAGCCGCGTCGATTTCGGTACGGTCGTCACCATCGAGCTTCCGATCGTCGCTCCCCTGCCGGAGGAGACCGCATGACAAACGCCGCCCCCCTCGCCCTCGTCGTCGACGACGATCAGGCCATCCGCCACATGCTCACCGCCGTGCTGGAGAAGGAGGGGCTCGAGGTCGTCGTCGCGAATGACGGGCTGGAAGGGGTCGAGACCTTCCGGCGGCGCCATGCGGCTGTCGTGCTCCTCGACATCCGCATGCCGCGGATGAACGGGCTGGAGGCGCTGAAGGCCATCGTCGAGATCGACCGCAGCGCGCGGATCGTCCTGATGACGGCCTTCGCCGAGATCGGCACGGCGGTGCAGGCGATGAAGGATGGCGCCTTCGACTATGTCCTGAAGCCGTTCGACCTCGACGAGATCCGCATGCTGGTGCGCCGGATTCTGGAAATCCGCGCCATGCAGCACGACATCGTCTCGCTGCGGCGCGAGCTGTCGGAACGCTACGGCGCCGAAGGCATCCTCACCAACAATCCGCGCATGATCGCGCAACGCGAGAAGATCGCCAAGGTCGCCCGCAGCAATGCCACCGCCCTGATTCAGGGCGAGAGCGGCACCGGCAAGGAACTCGTTGCCGCGGCCATCCATTACGGCAGCCCGCGGGCCTCCAAGGCGTTCGTCAAGGTCAACTGCGCGGCCATCCCCGAAGGCCTCCACGAGAGCGAATTCTTCGGCCACGAGAAAGGCGCCTTCACCGGCGCCGTCGGCCGCCATCGGGGGCGTTTCGAACAGGCCGAGCACGGCACGCTGTTCCTCGACGAGATCGGCGAGATTTCTCCGGGCCTGCAGGCCAAGCTGCTGCGCGTGCTGCAGGAGCACGAATTCCAGCGCGTCGGCGGCACGACGCCGATCCAGACCGATGTGCGCATCGTCGCCGCGACCAACAAGAACCTGGAGGAGATGGTGCGCGAGGGGGTCTTTCGCCAGGACCTCTATTTCCGTCTCAATGTGGTCACGCTGGAGACGATCCCGCTGCGCGAGCGGCCCGAAGACGTCAGGCTTCTCGCCGAACATTTCCTGGAACGCTTCTGCGCCGAAAACGACGTGGTGATCCGCGGCTTCGATTCCGCGGCGATGGACTGCCTGCTCGCCTGGTCGTGGCCGGGCAATGTGCGGGAACTGGTGAACGCCATCGAACATGCCGTGGTGATGTGCACCAACTCTGTCATCACGGCAGAGGACCTGCCGCGCTCCGTCGCCAGAACCGGCGACGGAGCGGGTGATGGCGAGGCCTTCGGCGGCGGCTCGCGCACGGGTTCGCTGCGCGATCTCGTCAACGACTTCGAGAGCCAGGTGATCCGCAACGCCCTCATGCGCCACGGCGGCAACCGCAGCCACACGGCAGTGGAACTCGGCATCAGCCGCCGAACGCTTCTGTACAAGCTGCAGGAATACGGCCTGGCAACGCCTCCGGGCGAACAGGAGGCCTGATCTGGCGGGTGTCTGCGCCGGCTAGGACATAGACTCATTATTTCCGATCCATAGCCTTATTGCGGAAAGTTTGATGAGAGTGAGATAGTTCTCGTCGTGCTTTTCGTATCGGGTGGCGATGGCGCGGCAATGTTTGATGCGATTGAAGAAGCGCTCGACGACGTTTCGAAAGCGGTAGAGCCATCGGCTGAAGGGCGGCCTTTCTCGTCGGCGGGAGACGGGCTTGGCGCACAGCCATCCGCCTTGCGCCTCCACTTGCCGACGTAATGCGTCGCTGTCATAGGCCGCATCGGCCAGCAGCGCCTGGCCCGAGCCGATCCCGTCCAGCATGTCGGCCGCGCTGCGTCCGTCATGGGCCTGTCCGGGCGTGAGCTTCAGCTTCACGGGCAGACCGTTCGCGTCGACGACAGCGTGGATCTTGGTGGTCAGTCCGCCTCGCGAACGCCCCATGCAGACGGCGCCGGATCGTGCCACGCCGGCGGTTTCGGCGTCCCCCTTTTTGGCCGCCGAACATTGCTGGCGTGCTGGTGAACCTTGATGGACGACGAATCAACCGATTGCAGGTCGCCATCATAGGCAGCCGAGACCGCCTCGAAAATGCGGTCCCATATACCCAGCTTGCGCCAGCGTACGAAGCGATTGTAGCACGTGGTGGCGGGGCCGTAGCGCTCCGGAATGTCCGCCCAGGGCGAACCCGTGCGCAACCGCCAGTAGATGCCGTTCAGCACTTTGCGATCATCGACCCGCGGCACGCCACGCGGCTTGTTTGGAAGTAACGGTTCAATGACCGACCACTCGAAATCGGTCAGTTCGTAGCGACGCTGGGACATGACAAACTCCCTTCGGAGCTTGAATCATCTATCGCCGGCAATCGCTACCCGTTTATGAGTTTGCGCCGGCTGGCGGACCAGACCAGAAAAGACCCATCGGCAACGATCGCCTGGGCCGGCAATTGCAGGTGCCGCCAGTATTTTCGGCTGCTCCAGTTTTCTTGGAGCGTTTCCTATTTTGGCTAAATCGGCGATGATTCCCAATCGCTTGGATTCGTAATTCAAGATGCGGGCCGGGACTGGCGGGCATCGCAAGCGTTTTTTGGAACCCCACCGGGCCTTCATCGTGGAACGGACTGGTCGCTCGTCATTCATTTTGGTCGGCAGTCCCGGCGCATCGCTTTGTCCGGCGACGGGTCGACAACGATCCACAAGGTTGAGGACGGACTAAGCGCAATAGGAATGACAACAAGGGAGTGGACATAGCGGGCGCTGATCGGAACCAGTGATGTTTCGCCGTTCTTGGCTCGCGCAGGCCCGTGTGCGCGCCCTATGCTTGGTTTTGACCGGACCGCGTTCCGCGCGGTATGGTGCAGCGGACCAGGGCACCGCTATCCAAGATGATAGATATCAAGCATTTGCGCGTCTTTTTATGTGTCGCTGAAGTCAAGTCCCTCAGCCGCGCGGCCGATCTCATGCGGCGGTCGCAGCCCTCCCTGAGCCAGGCGATCCGCGACATCGAGACAACCCTGCAGACGCCCTTGTTCCACCGCACCGGCCGCGGCATGGAGCTGACCGGAGAGGGCGAGGCCTTTGCCAAGGCGATTGCGGAACCGTTGGCGGCGCTCGACCGGGCGATCTATCGCGCCAGCAGGAATCCGGAAGTCAAGGGCCGCGTCACCATCGCGGTGCCGCCCTCGCTCAGCCCCTGGGCGACCAAGACGCTGACGGCAACGACCGTCCCGCACCATCCGGGGCTGCTGATCCGGATCATCGAGGGCCATCCGGTTCACATGATCGAATGGCTGCAGAAGGGCGAAATCGACCTCGCGCTTCTCTATGGGCCGGTGCAGAAGCTGCATTTCAAGCTGACGCCGCTGTTCCGGGAGCCCCTTGTCCTGATCGCCAAGCGCTCCGCCGGCCTCGATCCGGCAAAGCCGGTCGAATTCCAGGAGCTCGGCCGGTTGCCGCTGATCTTGCCAAGCCGGCCTTTCGGCATTCGTGCCGTCGTCGATCTGGCAGCGCAGCAGGCCGGCATCCGGGTTGCCCTTTTCCTTGAGTCCGATTCCGGCACGTCGATGCGCTCCATGGCATCGGAGGGCCTCGGCTATGCGATCCAGCCGCAATCCGTCACGGTCGCCAGCGCCGAACAGATGCAATTGAGCTGGGCACCGCTCGTCAATCCCGCCCTGGAGCGCGAGGTGATCCTGGCCGAACCGTCGGATCGGGCACCTGGCCGCGCCGTGGAAGCGGCCACATCCATGCTGGCCGCAGCCGTCTGCGACCTGGAGAACGACCCGGCCTGGGACATTGCGGTCTCGCCGGTGTGCCGCCGCCTGGCGGCCAGCAGGAAGGCCTGACGTCAGGGCTCTGTTATAAGATTTTCTTATATCTGCTATCGGATTCCGCCAGATAGTGGCGGATCGGGCCGCTTCGTAACATTCGGATCGACAGACATGGCGATTGTCCTCGACAAGAAGGGACTTTCGGCCCGTCTGCTGTTTTGTGTGACGCAGAAAGAACAGTTCATGATCCGTATCGGCATCGACATTGGCGGCACCTTCACCGACTTCGTTGCCTGGCGTGAAGGGGAGGACGAGGTCGGCCTGTCCTTCAAGCTGCCGTCGAGCCCCCCCGATTTCGACCGCACCGTCTGTGCGGGCTTCGACCGGATCGTCGACGAGATGAAACCGGACCACGGCGAAACCGTCATGGTGATGCACGGCACCACCGTCAGCACCAACATGGTGATCGAGCGGGCCGGCGCGCGGTTGGGCTTGCTGACCACGGACGGTTTCCGCGACCTCATGGGGCTGCAGCGGCTACGATTGAAGGACCCGACGGGCCTCTTCAACGACCGGCCGACACCGCTCGTGCCGCGCCAGCACGTCTTTCCGGTCGCCGGCCGTATCGATGCCCATGGCCGCGAGATCGTTGCGCTGGATGAAGCCGCCATTGCCGATGCCGCACGGCAGGCGGCGAAGGCCGGTGTCGAAAGCCTTGCGATCGCGTTCATCAACAGCTTCCGGAATCCCGAACACGAACGCCGCGCCCGCGACATCGCCCGGAAGGCGGCTCCCGGCATGGATGTCAGCCTGTCCTCCGACATCTGGCCGCAGATCGGCGAGTACGAGCGGGCGCTGATCGCCCTGCTCAACGGTTTCGTCAAGAAGCGGATGAGCGACTATCTGACGGCGATCGAAACCCATATGGCATCGCGCCATGATAGGGCGCACCTGTTCGTGACCCGGTCGAACGGCGGTGCCATGTCCACGGCCGAAGCCAGGCGCGAGCCGGTGCACACCTTGCTCTCAGGCCCGGCTTCGGGCGTCGCCGCCGCCAGCTTCCTCGGGCGTCTTGCGAAGATCGAGGATCTCCTCACCTTCGACATGGGCGGCACCAGCACGGACATGTCGCTGATCCGCGACGGCCAGCCCACGGTGTCGCGCGAGGCGGAGGTCGGGGACTTTCCGCTGTCGATGCCGGTGACGGGCATTGAGGCGATCGGCGCCGGCGGCGGATCGGTGATTGCGGTTCGCGACGGGGTGCTGTCGGTCGGCCCGCAAAGCACCCAGTCCTATCCCGGTCCGGCCTGTTACGGCCGCGGCGGCACCCGGCCGGCACTCACCGATGCCTACCTGCTCTGCAACTATATCGACGAGCGGCATTTCCTCGGCGGCCAGATGCCCCTGGACCGCGATGCGGCGCTGAAGGCGATGGCGCCCGTCGCCGATGCGCTCGGCCTCAGCATCGAGGCGGCGGCGGAAGCGGCGATCCGCGTGGCGACCGCCAACATGGTCGCCGCCGTCATGCCCTATCTGGCGCGCCTCGGCATGAACCCGGAACTGGTCAGCATGGTGCTCTTCGGCGGCGCCGGCGGCGTGCACGGACCGCTTCTTGCGGCGGAGATCGGCGTTCCGCGCATCGTCGTGCCGCAGACATCCTCGGTTTTCTGCGCATTCGGCGGGCTGATCAGCACGCTCACCCACGACGTCGTGGAAAACGTCCACCGCCGTCCCCTCGGCGACGGGCTGCTCGCGGCATCCTTCGACGGCCTTGAGCGGCAGGCCCGGTCGTGGCTGTCCGAGCAGATCGATGCGGGGATGATCCTCGAGACCGACATCGAACATGTCGCGGCGATGCGCTATGCGGGCCAGTCCTTCGACATCGACGTGGTGCTCGATGCCGCTGCGCGCGCCGGTGATGTCGCCGCTGCGTTCCGGCTTTTTCACGCCGAGCACGAACGCCTCTACGCCCATTGCGACCCCGAAGCGGATGTCGAGTTCATGACGCTCCGCGTCCGCATCCGCGGCAGCCTCGCCGGCCCGAAGGGAACGGGACGCAGGAGCATCTCCACCGGCAACAGGAACGGACTGGCACCGCGCGACCTGCGCATCGGCGGCGCGCTCCATGCCGGCGCGTCGGCCTTCCACCGGGACGGCATGGCCGCTGAGGACGCGATCGCCGGCCCGGCGGTCATCGAGCAGGACGACGCAACGACCCTGGTGCCGCCGGGATTCGTCGCCCGCCTCGGCCTGCAGCGCGAACTGATCATCGAAAGGCAGGCCTGATCATGGATCCGATCCGTACCGCCATCATGTACAGCCGCTTTTCGGCAGTCGTCGAGGAAGCCTCGACCACCCTCCACCGCACGGCCCACACCACCTTCGTCAAGCTGGTCCAGGACTACCAGTGCGCCCTGGCGACGCCCGACGGCGACATCTTCGCCTATCCCTCGGGCTCGGGCGTCACGACCTTCATCGGACTGCCGCTTCACGGCGTCCTGCGCTGGCTCGATTTCGACACCTTGCAGCCCGGTGACGTGATCCTGACCAACGATCCCTTCGCGACGGACGGTGTGGTGACGCACCAGATGGACGTCACCATGGTGCGTCCGATCTTTCGCGACGGCCGGCTGATCGCCTTTGCCTGGTCCTTCGTGCACGCCTCGGACATCGGCGGCGCCGTTGCCGGCAGCATCTCGCCGTCCTTCACGGAGTCCTATCAGGAGGGCCTGCGCCTGCGGCCGGTCCATCTCGTCAGGGCGGGGAAGATCGACGAGACGATCAAGAACATCCTGTTCGACAATTCGCGTGCTGCCGACGACGTCTGGGGCGACATGAAGGCGATGCTCGCCGCCATGGCCAGCATGGACCAGCGGCTGAACGCGCTCTGCGACCGGTTCGGAACCGAACAGGTCGAAGCCGGCATGCAGGACGTCATGGCCCTTGCCGAGCGCAAGGCGCGCAACGTCATCCGCGATATTCCCGACGGAACCTACGACTTTTCCGATTTCGTCGAGGGCCTGGGCGAGGGCGAATATTACCAGGTCCATGTCAGCATGACGGTCGATGGCGATACGGTCCATTTCGACTTCGCCGGCACCGACCCGCAGATGCCCTCCGCCTACAATTTCATCTGCGGCGACCGGACCCATCCCTATATCGTTCAGGGGCTGATGAACCTGATCCTGACGCGGGCACCGGATGCGCCCAAGAATGCCGGCCTCCTGCGCCCGATCACCATGCATGCCCCGCGCGGCAGCCTGATCAATGCGGAGCTGCCGGCGGCCATGGGCTCGCGTGTCGCCTCCGGGCTCCGGGTCTACGATGCGGTGATCGGCTGCCTCAACAAGGCGCTGCCGGACGGGCTGATGGCCGCCGGCGCGGGCATGGCGGGCATCGTCGTCGTCAACGCCATCGACCCGGTGACCGGCAAGGAACGCGTCACGGTCGTCAATCCGATCTGCGGCGGCGGCGGCGGACGGCGGATCCGCGACGGTATCGACGGCATCGACGGTCGCGTCGGCGGCCTGAAGTCGGTCCCCGCCGAAATCGTCGAGGCCGAGACCGTGCTCCGTGTCCGGCGTTTCGAACTGCTGCCCGACAGCCAGGCTCCCGGCAAATGGCGCAGCGGCGCGGCCGTCGTTCTGGAGCTGGAAAGCACCGGCATCAGCGCCCAGATCACCGCCCGCGGCATGAACCGCTTCCACTTCCGCCCCTGGGGCGTGAAGGGCGGTGAAGCCGGGCGGCTCGCCAACATCTCGCTGACCCATGACGACGGCACGTCTGAGACGATCGACCGGATCACCGTCCTGCCGCTGAAGGAGGGCGACATCCTCACCGTGGAAACGCCGGCGGGCGGCAGCTACGGACCGGCCTTCGATCGCGATCCGGCATTGGTTCTGGCCGATGTCGAAGAGGGGCTTGTGAGCCGGGATAAAGCCCTGGAGGCCTATGGCGTGGTGATCGTCGACGGCCAAGTCGATGCCGATGCGACGGAGCGCGAACGCGAGGCGCGCCGGCCTGCCAATGCGGCCCCTGAGGACATCGTTTTCGGGCCGGAGCGGCAGGACTTCGATCGCCTGCGCCCCGAACCGGTGCGCGTGCATCTGGCCAACCGGCTGCTTCAGGAAAACACCGCGACCCGCGGCCAGCTCGTGAAGGTGATCCAGCCCGACCTCGCACGGCGGACAGCGCCTCTCGATATTGCCGCCGCCGACGACCTCGTGGAGCGGCATTTGCGCCGGATCAGAAATGTCGCGCCGGCGCCCGGCGCCTCCAACCAGATCAACTAGCAGAAAGACCCAGCACCAACCCAAAAGGGGAATATCATGAAGAAGAACAGGATGATGCGTGGCTTCGTGGCGGTCGGTCTCACTCTCGGCCTCGCCCTGACATCGACCTCGGCATTTGCCGAGACCTGGCGCATGGCCGTCGACCAGAGCCTGGAGAGCCCGGAAGGCAAGGGCGTCCAGCGGTTCGCCGACCTCGTCAAGGAGTATTCGGGCGGCGATCTGACCATCCAGCTTTTCCCGTTCGAGCAGCTCGGCAAGACCGATGCCGTGATGGAACAGCTCGCCAGCAATGTCATCCAGATCCAGTCGGCCGGTCTCGTCCGGCTGATCAAGTGGAATCCGGACATTGCCTATATGAATGCCCCCTTCATGTTCGAGGGTCGCGACCACTGGGTCCGCTTCATGCATTCCGATCTGGTCAAGGGCTGGTTCGACGGCATTGCCGAGAAAGCCCATGTCGCGGTCTTGGGCGATCCCACCATTTTCCTGCGCGGTCCCTATCGCGTGATGGTCTCCACCAAGCCGGTGCAGACGATCGACGATCTTTCCGGCTTGCGGCTCCGCATGCATCCCGACGATCTCGCGGTCGAAGCCTGGAAATATCTCGGCTGCGATGTCCGTATCATGGCCTGGAGCGAGGTCTATCAGGGCCTGTCGCGCTCCATGATCGACGCGGTCAACAGCCCGATCTCGCTGGTCGAGAGCACGCGTTTCCAGGAAGCTGCCAAGAATGTTGCCGAGCATGACGAATACTGGCAGAGCGTCGGCTTCATGATGAACACGGACGCCTATGCTGCGCTCAGCGAAAAGGATCAGCAGGCGCTTCAGAAGGCCTATGTCGAAGCCTCGGCCTACGGTACGGAACTCGTTGAGAACTCCGTCGATGACTCCATCAAGCGCATGAAGGAGGAAGGCGTGACCTTCGGCAAGATGGAAACCGGGCCGATGGTTGCCAGGATGCAGCAGTTCTACGACGAGAAAGACGCGGCAGGCGCGCTGCCGGAAGGCTTCCTCGCCGCTGTTGCTGCGACCAGGTCCGCTCAATAGGGGTGCGCATCGCGGGAAGGGATCGACAATGCCTAAGCGTCTTGGGCTGAAGCGTCTCGGGCATCTGTTCGACGTCCTCGCCGAGGCCTTTCAACAGGCCGCAACAGCCATTCTCGTCGCGATACTGGCGCTGAATGCCGCCAATATCCTGTACCGGCTGACGATGGGGACCGATATCGGTCCGGTCCTGCCGTGGACGATGCTGCTGTTTGTCTGGATGGTCTTTGTCGGTTTCTTCCCGCTCTGCCACATGGGCAACGACGTTGCCGTCGAGTTTCTCACCAACCGCATGGGGCCGGCCGGTCGCAAGGTCATCGCCGTCGCGACCGACGTCCTGACCTTCCTCCTGACCGGCTTCCTGCTGTTGCAGGTTCAAAGGGTCATCGCGTCCCAGGTCGGCGAGCTGCCGATGGTCGGCCTCGAGCGCTACTGGCTTTCCGTGCCGCTGTTCATTTCCTGCGGCGCACTGATGGTCGACTCCGTCGTCCAGGCAGCCCTGCGCCTGACAGGCCGGAAGGCGGAGCGGCAGGCATGACCGGCGTCATTCTCTTCGGCGGCTTCGTCGCGCTCGTCGTCCTCGGCATACCGGTCATTCGGGCGCTCGCGTGTTCGGCGATCGCCGCCTTCCTCTATGCCGGCTTCGGCCGCACGTCCTTCCTCGTGCCGCAGCAGATACTGGAAGGCGTCGATGCCGCCTCGCTGCTGGCCATTCCGTTCTTCATCATGGCCGGCAACCTGATGAACGCGGCCGGCGTCTCCGATCGGATCTTCGCCTTCGCCTCCGCCGTCGTCGGCCGCTTCCGCGGCGGGCTGGCGCAGGTCAACATCCTTGCGTCCTTGATCTTTTCCGGCGCGTCCGGCTCCGCCCTTGCCGATATTGCCGGCCTCGGCACGATTGAAATCCGGGCCATGCGGCAGCGCGGATACAACGCCGATTTTTCGGCGGCGCTGACCATTGCGAGTTCCATGCTCGGCCCGCTGATCCCGCCGTCGATCGGGCTGATTGTCTATGCCTATCTGTCGGAAACGTCCGTTGTCCGCCTGTTTCTGGCGACCCTTCTGCCGGGCCTGCTTCTCGCCGCGATGATGATGGTCAACGTCGCCTGGCTCGCCAGGCGCCGGGAAATGCCGCGCGAAGAGCCCGCATCGCTCCGTGAGATTGGAAGCACTGCCATTCACGGCATCGGCGCGCTGGTGTCCCCGGCGATCATTCTCGGCGCGATCTTCACAGGGGTGACGACGGCGACGGAAGCCGGCGTGCTCGCCTGCCTGTGGACCCTGTTTCTCGGATGGCTTTATCGCAGCCTGACCCTGCGCGACATCTGGAACGCGGCCCGCTCGACGGTGACGGCAACGGCCTTCATCATGATCATCGTCGGCTTTTCCGCGCTCGTCGGCTGGCTGGTCGCCATTCAGGCGCTTCCCCAGGCCCTCGCCGATTTCACCCTTGCCAACACCGACAGCAAATTCGTGTTCATCGGCATCCTGTCCCTGTTTCTGCTGGTGATCGGCTGCTTCATCGAGAGCGTCCCGGCCAAGATCATCCTCGTGCCGATGTTGCTTCCCGTGCTCGACAAGTTCGGCGTGGACCGGATCCAGTTCGGCGTGCTTCTGACGCTCGCCCTGTCGATCGGCATCGCCACACCCCCCATGGGCGTCGGCCTGTTCATCGCCTCCAAGATCGCAAATCGCCCGATCGAGAACGTCGCCGCGGCCATCCTCCCGCTGATGCTGCCGCTCCTGCTCCTCCTCGTCATGATCGCCTATTGGCCCGCGCTCACCCTATGGCTTCCCACGCTGGTCATGGGGTAGGGATAAACGTCCCAGTTGCTGCCCCGCGCCATTATTTCGGATCGGGATGTGAGCCACCGTCTCCCCTGGGGCAGGCCGTGATGGGTGATCTGTTCGTGCCGAGCGAGCGCCGGATGGTGCGGCTATTGCCGTATTTCTCCTTGTTCCACGGCGGTCCGCGCGTCGACGACCGGCACCGCCGGGTTCAAGGGGTCCTGCTTCGGGCCCAGTTCGGCGGCATTCCGTAGGCTTTGCGGAAGGCGGTGGCGAAGTTGGCCGGGCTTGAATAGCCGGCGATATGGGCGGCCTCGGCGATCGAGACGCCCTGGTCCTGCAGCGCCTCATTGGCCCGTTTCAGGCGTTCGGCCCGAATATACTCGCGCACCGTCATTCCGAATTCGCGCTTGAAGGCGCGCTGGATGGAGCGGCGGTTGAGGCCGAACACCTGCTCCAGGTGACCCAGCGAGAGGTCGCCGTCGAGATTGGCGACGACATGGAGCCTGAGGCTCTCGTGGATCGCGCGCTGGGCGCCCGACACGGACCGGGCGGCCTCGTTGCGGCAATCGATGATGGCGCGGCGCAGGATCTCAAGGCCGCGCGACATCCGGAACAGGCCCGCCTGGTGCTCGTCCTCGATCGGCGGCGGCGAGATGATCTGGGCGGCGAGCCGGCAGACGTCCTGGCACGGACGCCAGGTGACGTGGTGCAGATATCCGATCGAGCGCCTGCTGAGGATCGGACTGTCGCCGGAGCAGGCCCCCCGCTCGCGGCACAGCTCGGCCAGCGGACAGGCGGATGAGGTCCCTCCCCCGCAGTCGCGATGGAACTGCTCCAGCCAGTCGGGCGGCGCGGCGACCGAGATCTTGCGGAACGGATCGCCGTAGGAGCCGGCAAAGCGCAGCCGCGACAGCCGGTCGATGCGCATCAGGAAGGCGACCGGCCTGGTGTCGTCGCGGTCGCCGGCGACCAGCTCGATGCACTCGTCCTCAAGGTAGAATTTCTGGCGCCCGCGCAACAGCACGAGCAACTGCAGCTTCGGCGACAGCAGCGTCTCCGACGCATCGCCGACACCATGCATTTTCTGGCTCAAGAAGCCGACCCGGAAATCGCCGGGGAAACGCTCAATGGTCATCTCACTCTCAGCGTGGCTGCACCCTTCCGGCCCTCTTCGACGCGCGTTTCCATCCGTTTTGTCATTTCTACAAACAACAGAGTCGCTATTGCAAACGAATTGCATCTAGCACTGTATACGGCCGGAAAATAGATTGACCACCTCACAAAAAACAATTTCAGGCCGCCCCGCCGGTGCGCCCTGAAGGAAGGTGGATCGGAGTCGGCATGAGCAGTACGCGTCGCATCGTTTTCGGGGTCTCGGCGGCCCTTTTGTCCTCAACCGTGATGACGCCGCTGGCCGCTGAAGAGGCGGTTCAACTCGATGCGGTGGTCGTGCAGGCGCCGGGCGGCGGCGAGGTCGGCGACGGGCCGGTCGACGGCTATGTGGCGAAACGCTCCGTCTCCGGCACCAAGACCGACACGCCGCTGGAGAAGACGCCGCAGACCATCAACGTGGTGCCGGCCGAGCAGATCGAAGACCAGGGCGCGACCTCGGTGGCCGAAGCCCTCACCTATACGCCGAACGTGCTGACCAACTACCGCGGCACCTCGAACCTGCATGACGAGGTGTTCGTGCGCGGCTTCGAATATGCCGACAAATACGTCAACGGCATGGTCTTCGGCCAGAGCTCCTACGGCCAGCTCGATCCGTTCCTGATGGAGCGCGTGGAGGTGGTGAAGGGGCCGAACTCAGTGCTCTACGGCCAGATCCTGCCGGGCGGCATGGTCAACCAGATCCTCAAGCATCCGACCGGAGAGACCAGGCGGCGGGTGAGCGTCGGCTACGGCACGGACAACTACAAGAGCGTCGGCGCCGACCTTCAGGGCGTCTTCCTCAACGACGACTTCGCCTATCGTGTCGTCGCCAAGGGCTGGCACAAGGAGCTGCAGGGCGACGACTACGTGCAGGACCGGTTCCTGATCATGCCGTCGGTGACCTGGAAGGCGACGCCCGACACGGAGGTCACCGTCGACGTGCTCTACCAGCACGAGCCCGACGCCGGCTTCCGGAACTTCAACACCTATGAGGGCACGCTGGTGCCGACGGCAGGTGGCTACCGGATCCCGCGCGACCTCGTCTCCGTCTCGCCCGACTTCGACAATGTTTTCCGCCAGACCTTTTCGGCCGGCTACGAGGTGAAGCACCACTTCACCGACGCGTTCCAGGTCGTCCACAAGCTGCGCTACAACCGCATCCGCATGGACCATCGCGGGGTGATGATCGACAGCGTCGCCGGCGACGTCCTCAATCTCGGCGTCGTCCGGGTCGACGACGTCATGGAGCAGCTGACGACGGACAGCTACGTCACCTGGGATTTCGACACCTCCGGCGCCAGCCACACGCTGATGGTCGGCATCGACCACCAGGTGAGCTCCAAGGAGACCGACTACGCGTCCAACTGGGCGTCCGGCCTCACCTACGACCTCGCCAATCCGCACTTCGTCCCCGCGAGCCTTGCCCGGTCGGTGGTCCCCACCAACACCTATAACGAGGACCTCCGGCTGCGGCAGACCGGGCTCTATGTGCAGGAGCAGATGGAGCTCGGCCGGCTGAACGTCGTCGCCGGTGCGCGCTATGACTGGGCCAACACCGACATCGTCGACCTGACCGGCGCGGCGCCGACCGCGACCTACAAGGACGAGGCACTGAGCGGCCGGGTCGGCGTCGCCTATAGCCTGCCCTTCGACGTGACGCCCTATGCGAGCTACTCGACATCGTTCCAGCCGGTGCTGCGCCAGGCGGCGCCCGGTTACGGTCCGCTGGAGCCGAGCGAGGGCACGCAATACGAGGCCGGCGTCAAATGGGCGCCGCTCGGCGGCGACGTGCTGATAACGGCGTCCTATTTCGACATCGAGCAGACCAACCTTGCCGAATACGACTATGCCGCCGGCGGCTATGTGCCGATCGGCACCAGGCGCTCGCGCGGCGTCGAACTGGAAGGCCGGGCGCGGATCACCGAGGCCTTCAGCCTGATCGCCTCCTACGGCTATGTGGACGCGGAGATCACCGACGGGGCCGACGCCGGCTACAAGGCCCAGCGGGTGCCGAAGCAGACGGCCGCTTTGTGGGCGAAATACGGCTTCGACTTCGGCCTCGACGTGATGGCGGGCGTGCGCCACGTCGGCGAATCCTACGGCACCTGGGACAACAGCATCACCGTTCCCTCCTATACGCTGGTCGATCTCGGCCTCGCCCTCGACCTCGGCGCCATCACGCCGGACATGGCAGGGGTGAAGGGAACGCTGAACGTCACCAACGTCGCCGACAAGGAGTACGTCTCGTCCTGCTACAACGGCGCCTATTGCTGGTACGGCGAGGGGCGCAAGGTGATGGCCCATCTCAGCTACGAATGGTGATTGAATGATCAAACGACATCGCGCGGCGCTGCATCTTTGCAGCGCCGCCTGGCTTTTCATGACGGCGGCCGCGGCGACGGCCGCCGAAGCCGTTTCGGACCGTCCCGGAACGCCGATGGCGGCCAAGGAACAGATGCTCGATCTTGCCGCGTCGTCGACGCGGCGTCTTCGCATTTCGACCGAACCCGGTTCTTATGTGAAGGGGCTGGTGGAAAGCGCGGTGCCGGTCGATCTCGTCCTGCTCGGGCCGGACGGCGCGCCGGAAAGGGCGGTGCTTGAGGACGCGACCGGGCACCACAATTTCTATTTCGTCGCCGGCAGCGATACCGCCGAACTGGCGCTGAGCACAAAGGCCCAGCCGGACGACGTCACCTTTGCCATCGTCGACAACATTCCACCCGACAAGCAGCTTCCGCATCCGCCGGCCCGCGTCAGCACGGATCCGGAAAGTCCCGCTCTGAAAGTGTTGCTGAAGGCGCTTGCTGCCGGCGGCGCGACGGAGGCCTTCTGGCAGGAACGCGCGCGCGAGGGAACGCCACTCGTCGAGCCGGCGCCGAGCGGCGCGGAGGGCACGTCCCTCCTCACCTTTTTGTGGCGCGGGGCGGAGAAGAACGTCCGGCTCTGGGGCGGTCCATCCGGCGATCACGCCTGGCTGGAACGGCTCGGCGACAGCGACGTCTGGTTCGCCTCGTTCGAGGTCCCCGACGCAACGCGGCTCTCCTATCGCTTCGCACCGGACATTCCGCTGGTTCCGGGCACCAGGCGCGAGCGCCGCTTCGCCATGCTCTCCGTCCTGCAGGCGGACCCGCTCAACAAATCCCCGCAGGAGCCGGAGGGAACCGACCGCTTCAACCAGCTCAGCTATGTGGAGCTTCCCGATGCGCCGCGCCAGCTCGGGCTGACGGGACCGGTGACGCATCCCGGCACGGTCACCGATTTCACCTATGAGAGCGAGCGGCTCGGCAACGCGCGGACCGTCTCGATCTATCGCCCGGCCGGGTTCGACCCCGAAAACCCGGACAACCTGCTGCTCTTCGTTTTCGACGGCAAGGAGTACCAGACGCGGGTGAAACTGCCGGCCATGCTCGACCGGCTGATCGCCGCCGGAACGCTGCCGCCGGTGGTGGCCGTTTTCGTCGACCACATCGACCAGACAACGCGGGCGCGCGAGCTGCCGTGCAATGCCGACTTCGCCGACGCCGTGGCGCTGGAGCTGTTGCCGGAGATCGCGCGTCGGACCGGGATTGAGGCAATGCCGGCACGAACCGCCGTCACCGGATCGAGCTATGGCGGTCTCGCCTCGGCGTGCATCGCCCACCGCCATCCGGAGCGGTTCGGCGCGTTCATCTCCCTCTCCGGCTCGTTCTGGTGGGCACCTAAGGACTATGAGGGCAAGGAGGCGTATGTCGCCTCGCTTTTCAGGGAGGCGCCGCAGCGGCCGATCAGGGCGTTCCTGTCGGCCGGCATTTTCGAGACCAGCCGGTTCCCGGATGAGCTCTCGATCATCGACTCCAACCGGCAGGTCGCCGAGACCCTGCGCGAAAAGGGCTACGAAACCGTCGTCCACCGGGAATATGCCGGCGGCCACGACTACGCCATCTGGCGCGGCGCCCTCATCGACGGGCTGGTCGCTCTTTTCGCCCCCGAAAAATGACACCGCCGGGCTGCCGGTGCCGCGTCGGCACCGGCGCCTTCGGCCCTATCGCGAGAAGCGGACCGGTGCGCTGAAGGTCATGCGGCTTTGCGTGACGGCGCTCGGAAAGCGCGGCATCGGCGAGGCCCGGCGCACCATGGCGACGGCCTCGCGGTCGAGGACGTCGTGGCCGCTTGAGCGCACCAGACGCACGCCGCTGACGCCGCCGCCGCGGGACACGGTGAAGCGCACCACGGCCGTGCCCGTCAGGCCGCCCCTGCGCGCCGCCGCCGGATAGCGCTTTGCCCGCTGCAACCGGCGCAGCACCTTGCCTTTATAATTATCGGCGGCCGCCTTGCCGCCGCCGTCCGTCTTGCGGCGCGATCCGCCGGCGGCGTTGGAGGTGCCGCGCTGTGCGGTGATGCGCTCACCGCCGCGCCGCGCATTGGCCTTGCCGCCGCGGCGCACGCGCTTGGCGGCAAGGCGCTTCTTCTTCGCCGGCTTCTTCACCACCTTGCGCGGCGGGCGCGGTTTCACCTGCGGCACAGGTGTCATCGTTTCCGGGCGCACGGGCTCGGCCGCGTCCGGCGGCGGCGTGAGAGCCGCGACCTCGGTCGGGCGTTCCTGAGCCGCCTCCTGCGGCGTGACCTCCGCCGCCTCTTTGCGTTCGACCGGTTCGGCCTCGGTCACCGGCACCAGCGGAATGTCCGCAGCCATCACCGGCGCGACTTCTGTCGCCGGCTCCACCTCGGCGCTCGGTTGCGGCGTCACCGCCTCGGGCGGCGGCGGCACGGTCTCGACCGGCGTTGCCGGCTGTGCCGTGATCGGCGGCGCCGGCTCCGGCATCTCGACCGGTTCGGCCTCGGCGACCTCCGTCTCCACCGGCTCGGCTTCGCTCACCGGGTCGACGGGATCGAGTTCGGCATTGGCGCCGGCCACCATGTCTTCCAGGGAGCCGATGACCGAGACGGCGCCCCCCTGGGAGGCCGCCATTTCCACCTGGTCGTCCGGGCCGGCCAGCATCGCGAACCCCGCGACGTGGATGCCGAGGGAGAGGACGATGGAGACGGCGATGACGCGCCGGTTGATCATGGCTGCTTCCGCCGCGTGATGAGGACGATTTCCCGGCCGCTCCCATTGAGCCGCGCCAGCATCTGCTTGAGGCGGTCTGCCGGCAGGCGGCCGTCGGCGGCAATCATCAGACGCCCACCTTCGGCATTGTCGACAAGGGCATTCGCGTCGAGGCTTTCCAGCGCTACCGGCTCGCCGTTGCGGGTAACGATACCCTCCTCATTGACGACGAGGGCGCCGGTGGAGCGGATGCGTTCATCCTCGGCAATACTCTGGGGCGGGTCGATCCCGGCGGCATCGTCGCGACTGACGGTGCCGGCAAAGAGGAAGAAGATCAGCATCAAGAAGACGATGTTGATGAGCGGCACGGTGTTGTCGGGCGGCGTGCGCCGCTGCGGCCTTGCGATCTTCATCGGCCCTGCCCCGCGATCACCAGCGCCTCGCGTCCCGCCCCCCTGACGGCGACCAGCGCATCGACGACATGCTGGGTCGCGGCCTCGGGTCCGGACCAGATCGCCACCGGTTTCGCGCCCGCGTTGGAGCCTGCGCCTCCGGTCTCGCCGAGCCGTTCCGCAAGCTCTTCCAGCGTCACCGCCTCTCCGTTGAGGTCGATGCGGGTGGCGTCGTGGACGCGCAGGAGCAGCGGCCGGCTCGAAGAGTTGCCGGCGCCGGAGATCCCGGCGCTCACCGGCAGCGCCTGGTAGCGGGAGAAGCTGGAGGCCAGCATGAAGAACAGCAGCAACAGGAAGATCACGTCGATCAGCGACGTGATCCCGATCGGCCGCCGGCGCCGGGCGCGTTCAAGCTTCATGTCGCGGATCGTCTGCGACGCTGGTCGATCGCCACCACCGTCAGCGCGCCGCGTTCGGTCGGCGCGCCGGTGAAGAACGCCGTCACCAGCGCTTCCATCGCCGCCTGCTCGCGCTCGATGCGGCCGTCGAACCAGCCGACGATGGCGCTCGCCGGAATGGCGATGGCAAGGCCGACGGCGGTGGTGAGAAGCGCCACCCAGATGCCGCCGGCAAGCACGGACGGGTCGACCGTCGCGCCCGCGCCCTGCATCGCCCGGAACGCCTCGATCATGCCGATGACGGTGCCGAAGAGGCCGATCAGCGGCGCCGTCTGGGCGATCATGTCGATCGGCCTCAGAAGCGCCTTCAGCCGGCCGAGGCGGGCCATGCAGACGCGCTCGATGTCCTCGCGCAGATGTTCCTCCCGGGTCGCCGGCTGCGCGGCGCCCTGGAACAGGTGATGGACGATGTCGCCGACGAGGGAGCGGTCGCCGCGCAGGTGCCCGCTCGCCTCCTCGCGATTGCCGGAGAGCCAGAGATTGAGCGCGGCGCGGGCGCGGCGGTGGCGGCCGACGCGGAGCCTTGCAAACTGCACCAGCTTGGCGATGACGAGGCCGAGCGCGATGACGGACAGGACGATGAGCAGCATGACGACCGGGCCGCCGCGGACGGCAAGCTGGATCAGCGGATCGAGGAAGGAAGCGCCGACTGGCGCGAGCGTTTCGGGCATGTGGCTCTCCCTTAGAGTGCGAAGTCGATGTCGAGGCGCGAGGACGGCGCCAGGAGGCCGAGGCATTCGGCCTCGCCGCCCTCGCCGCATTTGCGGATGTCGTTGATCAGGAGGCGGGAGATCTCCGCGCAGGGCATCTCGGCGATGTCGTATTGCCGGACGCGCATCTTGCCGGCCGGCAGGGCGCCGAAATTGAGCGCCGAATAGCCGGCGACGCCGCCCTCCCTGTCGAACACGACAACGTCGACGGATAGCGCCGACAGCGGCCGCGCGAGGCCGTTGCGCACGACCATCGTGACCCGGCACTTGCCGGCAACGGTCGCCGCCTTGTTGAGCTCCAGCGGCAGGCTTTCCGCGGCAGCAACGGGCGAGACCATGGAGACGGCAAGGAGGACAAGGAGGGAGAGGACGGTTCGTTGGATCATGGCTTTACCCGGGACTGGCTGTGGAGGTGGCGGTAGAGGTCGGGCGGTCGGCGAGCAGCACCGGGAAGCCGGCGCTGCAGGTCTCGACGCGGGCGGCGACGCCGTAGACTTCGGCGATGAGGTCGGGGCTGACGATGTCGGCCGGCGCCCCGGCGGCAACCAGCCGACCGTGCTTCAGGACGGCGATCTCGTCGGAGAACCGGAGGGCGAGGTTGACGTCGTGCAGCGCCATCACGGCCGTGGCCCCGTTCCTGTCGAGATAGCCGCGGACCATGGAGATCGCGGCCAGTTGCCAATGCAGGTCGAGGGCGCTGGTCGGCTCGTCGAGGAGCAGGATCGCCGGCTGGTGGATGACGGTGAGGCAGAGCCCGACGAGTTGCCGCTTGCCGCCGGAGAGCACCTGCATCGGCCGGTGCGCATCGTCCATCAGCCCGAGCATGGAGAAGAGCTCGGCGATGCGCCGGTCGAGGTCGGGGCTGGACAGCGCCAGCTCGGTGGCGCGGGCATAGCTGCGGGCCAGTTCGTAGGGCGACAGGGACGAGCCCTGGGGCACCGCCTGGGGCATATAGGACAGGAGGCCGCGCCTTGTGTGCCGGTCGATGTTGCGCACCTCCGTGCCGTCGATCGCGATGGTGCCGCGCGCCGGGATCGCACCGATGAGCGCCCGCAACAGCGTCGACTTGCCGGCCGCGTTCGGCCCGATCAGCGCCGTCAGCCGACCGGGCTGCAACGGCGGCAGGCTCACTTGTGAGAGGATCGGCCGGCCGCCGAGCCGGACATCCACGTCGCGGACCGTCATCACCGCCATGCCGCCTCCCCCCGCCGCGCGGCGATCAGCACCAGGAAAACCGGCACGCCGACGATCGCCGTGACGACGCCGACGGGAATGATGACGCCGGGCAGCAGCACCTTCGACAGGAAGGAGGCGAGCGAGAGCATCGCCGCCCCGGTGAGACAGGCGCCGGGAATGAGATAGCGGTGGTCCTCGCCGAGGAGCATGCGGGCGATGTGCGGGCCGACGAGGCCGACGAAGGCGATGGCGCCGACGAAACAAACGCCGATGGCGGCGAGCAGCGCTACCCGCGCCATGACGGCGATCCGCACCCGGCCGACGGCGATGCCGGCGCTCGCGGCCAGCACCTCGCCGCCGCGCAGGGCCGTCAGCACCCAGACATGGCGCAGGCTCAGCGGCAGCACGAGGAGGAAGACGGCGGTGACGATCCCCACCTCCGTCCAGCCGGCCTTGGTCAGGTTGCCGACGGTCCAGAAGACGACCCGCTCCACGGCCTCGGCGCTGGCGAAATACTGCAGGGCCGATGTCAGGGCGTTGCACAGGAAATGCAGGGCAATGCCGTAGAGGATGACCGTGCTGGTGGCGCCGCCATGGAGCGAGGACAGGGCGAGGATGAGAAGCGCGGCCCCGAAGGAAAAGGCGAATGCCGTGAACGGCAGCACCGCCGTGACCGGCATGAAGGAGAGCACCGGCTCCAGGACGATGGCCATGGCGGCGCCGAAGGAGGCGGCCGCGGAAATGCCGAGCGTGTAAGGGCTGGCGAGCGGATTGTTGAGGACGGTCTGGGTCTCCAGGCCGGCAAGGCCGAGGGCGGCGCCGACCGCAAGGGCGATCAGCGCGTCCGGCAGCCGGACCTGCCAGAGAATGATCCGCGTGCGCACGTCGAGGCCTGCCGGATCGAGGATGCCGCCGACGATCTCGGCAAAATCGATCCGCGCCGGCCCGGTGGTGAGATCGAGGGCCAGCGCGACCAGAAGGATGACGGCGAGAAGGACGAGCATCGCGATGCGGCGCGTCGCGATGCGCCGGTGGCCGGCCGCCAGGTCCCGTGCGGCCAGCGCCGTGTCGCTGAAGGCGCTACTCATCGCCAAGGCTCACGCTGTAAAGGCCGTTAAGCGGATAGCCGAGGAACCGGCGATGGATTTCCGCAAGCGTTTCGTCGGGATCGAGATCGGCGAACAGGTGCGGATGGATCCATTTGGCGAAGGATTCCAGCGCATAGATGTTGAGCGGCGAGTTGTAGAAATTGTGCCAGATGGCATGCGCCCGCCCGGCCTGCACGGCCGACAAGGCTTCCAGACCGTCCGCCTCGAGGGCAGCCTGCAGGGAGGCGTGGGCGATCTCCCCGTTGGATTTGGTGCCGAGGACGACGATCGGCCGCCCGGCCTCAAAGTCCTCCAGCGAGCCCGAGGCGGTGCCGATCCACACGTCCGGATCCTCGGCAAGAACGAATTCCAGGGTGTGCCGGCCGACGACGGCGGGCGTTACCGCGGCGGAAATGTTGCGCCCGCCGGCGAGCGTCACGAACGGACCGAGCATGCCGTTTGCCATGCCGACGCAGCAGTCGAAGCGGCCGGGATGGGCGTGCAGGAACACCGTCGGCCGCTCACCGGTGAAACCGGCGACGCGCTCCGCGATCCGCGCCCGGTGCGCCTCGTAGAAGTCGGTGTATTCCCTCGCCTCGTCCTCGCGGCCGAGCAGCTTGCCGAGGAGGATGATCGACGGCACCGTGTTTTCCATCGGATGCTGGCGGAAGTCGATGAAGACGACGGTCGTGCCGGCCTCTTCCAGTTGCGCGATCAGCTCGGTGTTGCTGGCACCCGGCCCGTGGTCCTGGAGGCCGAAAACCGCCGCGTCGGGCGCCAGCGAGATGATCGTCTCGGCCGACACCGAATCGCCCTTTCCGGCGTAGATCGGCAGCGTCTTCATGCGCTCGAAATGCCTGGAAAGGGTCGACAGCAGGTCGCCGTCGGTAAGCCGCAGGTCGGAGAGCAGCGCCTTGACCCTGTGCAGCGGGTCTTTCCGGTCGAGAAGCGCGATGGCGGAGAGGATGCGGCCGTCGCCGACGACGATGGTCTCCGCCGGTTTTTCGATCGTCACGGTGCGGCCGGCAAGGTCCGTGACCTCCTCAGCATGCGCAAGGGAGGCCGCGAGGACGGCCCAGCAAAGCAGGAACGACCGCAGGGCCGCGCCGGTTCTCTTGGAAAGCGCCCTCACCGTCATGCCGCCACCCAGTCGATCGACAGCTCCTCGCGCCAGGCGAAGCGTTCCAGGTGGGTGGCGATCACCGCCTGCATGCGTTCGGCGGCCTCCGCGTTGTCCGCCTCGCAATGGATGGTCAGCGCGGCACCGGTCGCGGCCATCCGGCAAAGGCCGAAGGGAAAGCGCACATGGCCGGCGGCGCTGTCGAATTCGGCCGGGACCTTGTGGGCGAAATGCTTGCAGAGCTGCTGCAGGTATTTCGAGGCCGCCTTGGTGGCGATTTCGGTCGAGGTGACGGGCATGGCGTCCTTTCGCGATACGGTCCCAAGGGAACCGGCCCGGACGCCGCGAGGACGCCCGGGCCGGCAGGGCTCAGAATTTTGCCGTTGCGGTGACGAGGAAGGAGCGGCCCTGCTCGTAGACCGGCTCGATGCCGCGCACCGGAAGCTGGTAGTAGCCGCCGCGGCGCATGTACTGCTCGTCGAAGACGTTGTTGACCTCGCCGCGCAGCGTGATGTGCGCCAGTTCCTCGAGCGGCGGCTGCCACTCGGCGAACAGGCTGACCACCTCGTAGCCTTCCAGATCGGAGAAGCCCGCGTCCCGCAGGTCCTCGTCGGAAAAGTCGAAGGCGACCTCCGCCTGGGCACCGACGGTGACGCCCCAGTCGCGGAAGGTATAGGAGCCGTCGAAGGTCAGGATGTCGCCGACCACATTGGCCGAGTTCGGGCTTGAGTTCGGTAGCGCCGTCAGCCCGTCGACCTCCGGCTTGGTGTGGCTGTAGGCGATGGAGAGATAGGTGGTCTCGCTGCGATAGCGGGCGAACAGATCGAAGCCGTAGGTGACGAGTTCCGGCCCGTTGACCCGGGCCGCCACGGGGCCGGTGTAGTCGTAGGCGAGGATGTTATCCATCTCCGTGTAGAACAGGTTGGCGCCGACCGTGATGCCGCCGCGGCTGAACTCGGCGCCGACATTGGCGTTGTGCGCCCAGGTCGGGTCGAGGTCGCGGTCATAGACGTAGTCCCTTGCGTGGTAGAGCGCCGTCTGCGGGTGCTCCAGGCCGCCGAAGACATAGGCGTAGCCACTCTTCAGTTTGACCCCGTCGATGATCTCGAAGGCCGCGCTGATATTCGGCGAAAGGCCGAAATTGTCGAAGGTGTGGCCGTCGACGGCGTGGTAGCTCTGGAAGTCGGCGCGTGCGCCGGTGGAGATCTCCAGCCGCTCGCTCGCCTCGATGCGCGCCTGCAGATAGGCGCCGACATCGGCGATGCGCTCCGACACGTCGTTGGAGAAATGGAAGCGCTCGATCTCCGTCCTGTTGTTGGAGAAATCGGTGCCGGCCGTCAGCGAGCCCCAGTCAAAGCGGAAGCGGTTCTGGATCTTGCCGCCGAACTCGCCATTGTCGGAATTGAAGTCGCCGCTCGGCCCCGCATAGCCGGCACGGTTCGGCCGCTCCAGGCTGTTGCGGTTGTAGTAGAGGAGGACTTCCGGATCGTAGGTGTCCGTTGGCTGGGTGGTGGTGTAGCGGAACGTGGTCGTCCAGCGCTCCGCCAGGCTGTAGTTGAAGAGCGGCATCGACAACAGGTTGAGATTCGCCCGCAGACGGCGCATGCCGGCGTCGCGGTAGTACTCGGTGGAAAGCATGAAGCGGTGGCCGGCCTCGCTCTCGTAGCCGAATTTCGCAAGCCCGTTCCACAGGTCGTTGGCGGTGCCCGGCTCCGTGATGCCGTCGCCGTTGGTGTAGTCCTGGCCTTCGGAGCGCTTGAGGATGCCGAGCACCTCAAAGCCCTGGTGGACCCGGTAGGCGGCCGTCGTGGAGGTGAAGGTCTCGCTGTCGGTGTCGTAGCTGCCGCGCACCGTGCCGCCCCAGGTCCGACCCGGCAGCAGCATGTCCCTGGCGTCCTTGGTCTGGAAGCGGACCGAGCCGCCGAGCGCGCCGGGCCCGGCATCGGCCGGCGCCACGCCGGCGTCGACCTCGACCTGCTTCAGGAAATAGGGATCGATGCCGAAGTCGCCATTGTGGTGCCAGACGCTGTTGCGCTGGCGCGCGCCGTCGACCTGCACGTTGAGCTTCGACTGCTCGACGCCGTTGACGAACATCTTCTGCGTCGCCGTGCTGCCGCCCGTCACCTGGACCGAAGGTTCGGCCTGGAAAAGCTGGCGCAGCGTCTGCGGATTGCGCCGGTCGATATCTTCCTCGGTGATCTGGACGTCCGTTTCCACCTCTTTGGCGACGGCGCCGCTCTCGTCGGAGACGACGATCGTGTCCAGCGGGACGCTGTCCTGGGCCACCGCTGCCGACGCGAGCGCGGCAAGGCTGACGCCCGCCAGGAGGAGGCCGACGAATGGCTGACTGTACTGCATTGCACTACCCCGTTTTCCCGGCGGATTTCCGCCGGGTACCCCGTTCCCGTCCGCCGCGGCACCGTCGATGCTGCAGCGCGGGAACCATTTCAGTTACCGTCAGGATTCGTTACACGAGCCTCCCCATGCGGCCTAGATGCTACTCATTTGCATTTGCATCAAATACCTTTGCGCAGTAGGAAAGGCTATCCGAAACACTACGAACGGGATTGGCATGGCGACCCTCCGACAGCCGGAAACGATGGCCCCGCGGCGCCTTGCGCGCGCCGCACGCGGCCGGGCCCACGGCGCCGAGCAGGTGGTCACCGCCGGCGATTTCTACGACCGCGACGGCGATGCCCCCTCGCGCACGCTGAAGGGCGACCATCGCCGGTCCGAGGGCTTGTTGCGCGGCCGCAGCGGCGTCATGCGCCTGCGCGACGGCCTGTCGGTGCATTTCTCCGATGCGGAGGACCTGAAGGATTTCGTCATCGAGCGCGATTGCGCGCCCAATCTCGGCGTCAAGATCTTCCTGGAAGGCGCGGTCGAGGCGACCGTCGGCGGCGTCCCGGTGCCGATGCCGGAAAAGGCGGAGAGCGGCTGGCAGCCGATCGGCTGCATCTTCGCCCAGTCGCGCACCGAGCGGTTCGTCCGGCGCACGCGCAAGGGCGTCCATGTGCGCAAGGTGTCGATCGCCATCACGCCGGAGTGGCTGGAAGCAGGCGCTGCCGACACCGGCTTCGATCTGGACAAGATCCGGCGCTTTGCGAGCTGCCACCTGGCCTGGCGCACCTGGCGGCCGAGCAACCGGGCGATCGCCATGGCCGAACAGATCATCAACCCGCCCGATCAGCCGCCGGTGCTTTCCGGGCTCTACCTGGAAAGCCGGGTGCTGGCGCTGGTCGCGGAAGCGTTCGAACAGATCCTGTCGGTTGCCCCGGGCGCGGACGACGCAAGGCTCAGGCCGCACGACCGCAAGCGCCTGCGCCGCGTCGAGGAATGGCTGTCGGCCCACAGCGAGGGGCCGGTGAGCGCCGACCGGCTGGCGAGCGAGATCGGCTCCAGCACCAACACCCTGCAGCGGCTGTTCCAAGCCGCCTATGGCATGTCGGTCTACAGCTATATCCGGCTGTGGAAGCTGAGACAGGCCCGCCAGGCGCTGGAGGCCGGCGGCATCAGCATCGCCGAGGCGGCCTATCTTGCCGGCTACGCCAGCCCGGCCAATTTCGCCACCGCCTTCAAGCGGCAGTTCGGCCTGTCACCGCGCGACGTCCAGGTCGCCCTCTAGGCGCCGCGGCGGGAACGGGCGGACAGTTACACCGCGCGCACCTCGCCGCTAAGAATCTCAGAGAATGCCCGGAAGATTGAGCCCCTGCTCGCGGGCGCAGTCGAGGGCGATGTCGTAGCCGGCGTCGGCGTGGCGCATGACGCCGGTGGCCGGGTCGTTCCATAGCACCCGCTGCAGGCGCCGGGCCGCGTCGTCCGTGCCGTCGGCGCAGATCACCATGCCGGCGTGCTGGGAAAAGCCCATGCCGACGCCGCCGCCATGGTGCAGCGACACCCAGGTGGCGCCGGAGGCGGTGTTCAGGAGCGCGTTGAGCAGCGGCCAGTCCGACACCGCGTCGGAGCCGTCGCGCATCGCCTCGGTCTCCCGGTTCGGCGAGGCGACCGAGCCGGAATCGAGATGGTCGCGGCCGATCACCACCGGCGCCGACAACTCGCCGCTGCGGACCATCTCGTTGAAGGCAAGGCCGGCGCGATGGCGCTCGCCGAGCCCGATCCAGCAGATGCGCGAGGGCAGTCCCTGGAAGGCGATACGCTCGCGGGCCATGTCGAGCCAGGTGTGAAGGTGCGTGTTCTCGGGGAACAGCTCCTTCATCTTGGCATCGGTCCTGTAGATATCCTCAGGGTCGCCGGACAGGGCGCACCAGCGGAAGGGACCGATGCCCCGGCAGAACAGCGGGCGGATATAGGCCGGTACGAAGCCCGGGAAGGCAAAGGCATTGTCGAGCCCCTCGTCCTTGGCCACCTGGCGGATGTTGTTGCCGTAGTCGAGAGTCGGGATGCCCCGCTCCCAGAACGCCACCATGGCCGCGACATGCTCCTTCATCGACGCGCGCGCGGCCGTCTCGACCGCCTTGGGATCGCTTTCGCGCCTGTCGTGCCACTCGGCCAGCGTCCAGCCCTTCGGCAGATAGCCGTTGAGCGGGTCGTGGGCCGAGGTCTGGTCGGTGACGATGTCGGGGCGGATACCGCGCCGGACGAGTTCCGGGAAGACGTCGGCGGCGTTGCCGAGGAGGCCGACGGACCGCGCCTCGCCGGCCTTCGTCCAGCGGTCGATCTTTTCCAGCGCTTCGTCGAGGGTCTCCGCCTTTTCGTCGAGATAGCGGGTGCGCAGCCGGAAATCGATGCGGGTCGGATCGCATTCGACCGCAAGGCACGAGGCTCCGGCCATCACGGCGGCCAGCGGCTGGGCGCCGCCCATGCCGCCAAGGCCCGCGGTCAGGATCCATTTGCCCGTGAGGTCGCCGTCATAGTGCTGGCGCCCGGCCTCGGCGAAGGTCTCGTAGGTGCCCTGGACGATGCCTTGCGTGCCGATATAGATCCACGAGCCGGCCGTCATCTGGCCGTACATCATCAGGCCCTTGCGGTCGAGTTCGTGGAAGTGGTCCCAGGTCGCCCAATGGGGGACGATGTTGGAATTGGCGATCAGCACGCGCGGCGCATCGGCATGGGTCCTGAAGACGCCGACCGGCTTTCCCGACTGGACGAGCAGCGTCTCGTCCGCTTCCAGCGTCTTCAAGGCGGCGACGATCCGGTCGAAATCCTCCCAGGACCGCGCGGCCCGGCCGATGCCGCCATAGACCACCAGTTCATGGGGATTTTCGGCGACGTCCGGATGCAAATTGTTCATCAGCATGCGCATCGGCGCTTCGGTGAGCCAGGACTTGGCCGTGATCTCCGGTCCGGTCGGCGGAAAGACGTCGCGGGTGTTCTTGCGGCTGTGGGTCATGGATCACGCCTCCCTGGCGGTCGCCGGCGCCTTGGCCAGCGCAATGAGTGTGTCGAGAATGGTCTTCAGATGCGGGCGAATGCGCCCTGCCCTCGCCTCGTCATAGGCGAAGGGCAGCGCCTCGCTGGCGAGATAGGCCGATTGGGCCAGTTCCATCTGGACAGCGTGAACGCCGTCTTCGGGCCGGCCGTAGTGCCGGGTCGTCCAGCCGCCCTTGAAGCGGCCGTTGACGACGCTCGTGTAGCCGTTCGCGCTGGCACAGATCTCGGCGACCGCCGTTTCCATCTTTGCCGCGCAGGCAAGGCCGCCATTGGTGCCGATGTTGAAGTCGGGCAGCACGCCTTCGAACAGGAACGGGATGCGCGAGCGGATCGAATGGCAGTCGTAGAGCACCGCGACGCCATGGGCGTCCCTCACCCGCTCCAGTTCGCGCGCGAGCGCCGCGTGATAGGGCGCGTGGAAGGCGCGCCGGCGGCGCTCGATCTCGGCGGCATCGGGTTCCCGGCCGTCCCGGTAGATCGCTGCGCCATCGAAATCCGTCACCGGGCAGAGCCCGGTCGTGTTCTGGCCGGGATAGAGGCTGCGGCCCTCCGGATCCCGGTTGGCGTCAATGGCGTAGCGGTGGAAATTGGCGCGCACGATCGTCGCATCGGGCACGAGGTCCGCATAGAGCCGGTCGACGTGCCAGTCCGTATCGGCCAGCGCGCGGCCGCGGTCATTGAGCGCGCCCTGCACCTCTTCCGGCAGCCACGTTCCGGTATGCGGCATTGCAAGGACGAGGCAGCTCTCGCCCCGGGTTACGGTCACGGGATCCATCAATTTCCTCCGAGCACGAGACGATCGGCGAGGCCGACGGCCTCAACGAGGGCGCCGCTCCGCACCAGGGCGGCGGCGCTTGCCATGTCGTTCGCCAGATAGCGGTCCTGCCCGAGCGCGTCGCAATCGCGCCGCAGGCGGGAGATTGCGGCGGCAAGGGGCGGACTTGTGTTGAGGCCGTCGCGCAGCTCGACGCCTTGCGCGGCGCAGAGCATCTCGATGCCGAGAATGTGGGAGAGGTTCTCGTTCATGCGTGCCAGGCGCCGGGCGCCGTGCGCGGCCATGGAGACGTGGTCCTCCTGGTTGGCGCTGGTCGGCGTGGAGTCCGTCGAGCACGGGTTCGCTAGGTGCTTGTTCTCGCTCATCAGTGCGGCAGAGGTGACTTCCGCGATCATGTAGCCGGAGTTGAGGCCCGGATCGGGGGTCAGGAAGGGCGGCAGGTCGAAGGAGAGCGCCGGGTCGACCATCAGCGCGACGCGGCGCTGGGCGATGGCGCCGATCTCGGCGATGGCGAGCGCGATCTGGTCGGCGGCGAAGGCGACCGGTTCCGCATGGAAGTTGCCGCCCGACGTGATCGTTCCCGTCGAGGTCAGCACCAGCGGATTGTCGGTGACGGCGTTGGCCTCTGTTTCCAGCGTGAAGGCGGCCTGCCGTAACAGGTCGATGCAGGCGCCCGTCACCTGCGGCTGGCAGCGGATGCAATAGGGATCCTGCACCCGCTTGTCGCCCTCGCGATGGCTCTCGCGGATCGCCGAGCCCTCCATCAGGTGCCGCAGCGCCGCACTCACCTCGATCTGGCCGCGATGGCCGCGAAGGGTGTGAATCTCCTCAACGAAAGGCGCCGTGGAGCCCATGATCGCGTCGGTGGAGAGCGCGCCGGCGACGACGGCCGCGCGGGCATTGGCCCAGGCCTCGAACAGCCCCGCCAGCGCGAAGGCGGTGGAGAATTGCGTCCCGTTGATCAGCGCCAGCCCCTCCTTGGGGCCGAGCACGACGGGTTCCAGCCCGGCGGCCCTGAACGCCTTCTCGGCGGGAACGGTGCGGCCGTCATGGTCGACCTCGCCGGCGCCGATCATCGCCGCGCTCATATGGGCGAGCGGCGCAAGATCGCCGGAGGCCCCGACCGAGCCCTGCGCGGGCACGACCGGAACGATGCCGTTGGCGAGCATTCCTTCGAGGAGCTCGATGATGTCCCAGCGGACGCCCGACGCGCCGCGCCCGAGGGAGAGCAGCTTCAAGGCCATCATCAGGCGGACGATGGGCGCGGGCGTGCGCTCGCCGACGCCGCAGCAATGGGACAGGATCAGGTTGCGCTGCAGTTGCGCGGTGTCCTTGGGCGCGATGCGCACGCTGGCGAGCTTGCCGAAGCCCGTGTTCACTCCGTAGACGGCATCCTCGCCGTTCGCGGCCTCGGCGACGCGCGCGGCCGCGGCCTCGATCGCCGGCCGGAAGGACCGCTCGAGCGTGACGGCCGAGGGCGTGCGGTAGATTTCCTCAAGCTGGGCGAGCGTTGCCGAACCGGGGGTGAGGATCATCTCAGAGCGCTCCCGCGAAAATGCGCCTGTGGAGCGCGTTGAATCCGATGCGATAGGAAAGTTCGGCCGGATGGCCGGCATCCCAGATGGCAAGGTCGGCGCGCATGCCGGCGCGAATGACGCCGCTGTCGGTAAGGCCGAGGGCCTTCGCCGCGTTGCGCGTGACGCCGGCAAGCGCCTCTTCCGGGGTCAGTCTGAAGAGGGTCGCGGCCATGTTCATGGCAAGGAGGATGGAGGCGAGCGGCGAGGTGCCCGGATTGCAGTCGGTCGCCACCGCCATCGGAACGCCGCGGCTGCGGAAGAGCTCGATCGGCGGCAATTGGGTTTCGCGCAGGGTGTAGAAGGCGCCCGGCAAGAGGACCGCGCAGGTCCCCGATGCCGCCATGGCGGTCACGCCGGCCGCATCGAGATATTCCAGGTGGTCGGCCGAAAGCCCGCCGTGGCGCGCGGCGAGCGCCGCCCCGCCCTGGTTGGAGAGCTGCTCGGCGTGAAGCTTGACCGGCAGCCCAAGGGCCGCCGCCTTGTCGAAGACCCTGCCGATCTGCTCGGCGGAAAAGGCAACGGTCTCGCAAAAGCCGTCGACGGCATCGACGAGCCCTTCGCGGTGCGCAGCCTCAAGGCCCGGGATGACGACCTCGTCCAGATAGGCGTCCGCCCTGCCCTTGTATTCCGGCGGCACGGAATGGGCCGCGAGATAGCTTGTCACGACGCGCACCGGACGTTCCTCGCCGATGCGCCGGGCGATCCGCAGCATCTTCCGTTCGGTCTCGATATCGAGGCCGTAGCCGGACTTGACCTCGATCGTCGCAACGCCTTCGGCGATGAGCGCGTCGACGCGGGTCAGCGCGTCCGCCAGCAGGTCCGCCTCCGTTGCCGCCCGGGTCGCCGAGACCGTCGAGACGATGCCGCCGCCGGCCCGCGCGACCTCCTCGTAGCTCGCGCCTTGCAGGCGCTGCTCGAACTCGCGCGCCCGGTTGCCGCCATAGACGAGATGGGTGTGGCAGTCGATGAGCGCCGGCGTCACCAGCCGCCCGCCGAGATCCACGCGCTCGTCGTCACGGTATTCGGCCGGCAGGTCGCGGAGCGGTCCACACCAGGCGATGCGGGCGCCGTCGAGCGCGACCGCCCCGTCCTCCACCAGCCCGTAGGGCGCGGCACCCGTTTCCATCGTCGCCAGACGGGCGTCGACCAGCAGCATTTCGCCTCCGATAGCGCTTGCTTAAGTTGCGTTTAATAGTATTATGTCCATACATAAAAACCTGTCAACGGAAATTCGCGATGCAGACCATCCAGGCAGAACAGGCGCTCGTTCGCGGCGCGTGGATGCGCGACGTCACCGTCGAGATCGACGCCGACGGGCGGATCGGCGCCATAGGGCAGGAGGCTGCGCCGGGCGCGATCCGCGTCGGCGCGCTGCTTCCCGCACCCGCCAACCTGCATTCGCACGCCTTCCAGCGCGCCATGGCCGGCATGACGGAACGGCGGGGCCCGACGGGCCGGGACACGTTCTGGACCTGGCGCAAGCTGATGTTCCGGTTCCTCGACGCGCTGACGCCGGACGACATCGAGGCGATCGCGGCCTTCGTGCAGATGGAGATGCTGGAGGCCGGCTTTTCCGCGGTGGGCGAATTCCACTATGTCCATCACCAGCCGGACGGCAGGCCCTACGGGGACCTTGCGGAGCTTTCCGGGCGCATCGCGGCGGCGGCGGAGGACAGCGGCATCGGCCTGACGCTCCTGCCCGTCCTCTACCAGCAGGCCGGCTGCGACGGCGCGCCCCTCGGTCCCGGCCAGGTGCGGTTCGGCAATCATATCGACCGCTTCGCGCGGCTTCTCGACGGAGCAGCGGAACGCGTCGCCGGCCTCCCAGCCGACACGAGGGTCGGCGTCGCCCCGCACTCCCTGCGCGCGGTCAGCCCGGACGGCCTCGCGGCCGCGATCGACCTTGCGCCGGGCGGCCCGATCCACATGCATCTGGCCGAGCAGACCGGAGAGGTCGACGAGGTCCTTGCGGCTTACGGACGACGGCCGGTCGAATGGCTCCTCGATAACCACGATGTCGATGCGCGCTGGTGCCTCGTTCACTGCACCCAGATGACGGACGGCGAGACCGCCGCTCTGGCCGCGACCGGCGCGGTCGCCGGCCTCTGCCCGATCACGGAATCGAGCCTCGGCGACGGCATCTTCAACGGTGTTGCCTATCTCGCCGATGGCGGCCGGTTCGGCATCGGATCGGATTCCGACATCCGCATCGCGCTTGCCGAGGAACTGAGGACGCTGGAATACTCCCAGCGCCTGCGCGACCGGGGCCGCGCGATACTGGCCTCGGACACGAAATCCACCGGCCGGGTGCTGTTCGAGGGCGCGGCGCGCGGCGGTGCGCAGGCAACGGGCCGCGGCTCCGGCGAGATCGACGTCGGGCAATGGGCCGATCTCGTCGCACTCGACACAGGCCATGCCGACCTGGAAGACAGGCGCGGCGACGACCTGCTGGACAGTTTCATCTTCGCGGGCGACAACGGAATGGTTGCCGACCTGTGGTCCGCCGGGCGGCATGTCGTGCGCGGCGGACGCCATATCCGCCGGGACGCGATCGAGCGGGGCTACCGCATGACGATGCGGTCACTGAGGGAACGCATTTGACCGACACCGACACCAACTCCTGGCGCGGCGTGCAGAGCGAACTGCTGCGGCGCATCAACGAGAAGGAGTGGCCGGCCGGCAGTCTCGTCCCCAACGAGGTCGATCTTGCCGAGGAGTTCGGCTGCGCCCGCACAACGGTGAACCGCGCGATGCGCGAGCTTGCGGACGCCGGCCTCCTGGTGCGCCGGCGCAAGGCCGGAACGCGCGTTGCGACCCATCCGGCGAGCCGGGTCGTCCTCGACATCCCGATCATCCGGCTGGAGGTCGAGCAGCGCAACGCGGAGTGGCGCCAGAGCCTGATCGAAAAGACCGCCTGCGTTCCGCCGGTCAGGATCACCAGCCGCCTCGGGCTCGATCCGGACGCGCAGATGCTGCATGTGCGCAGCCTGCACTTTGCCGACAACCATCCGTTCCTGCATGAGGACCGGTGGATGAACATCGCCGCCCTGCCCGGGGTCGAGCGCGTCGATTTCAGCGCCGTCAGCTCCAACGAGTGGCTGATCGAAAACGCGCCCTACACGACCGGCGATATCGCATTTTCGGCCATGAACGCCGACGCCGCCCTCGCCGACCTCCTGGAGGCGCCACTCGGCGCGGCGATCTTCGTCGTCGACCGGATCACCTGGGACAAGGACATCCCGATCACCTCGGTCAGGCTGTCCTATGCGCCGGGCTACCGGATGAACACCAAGATCTAGAGCGTTTCCTTGCGCACGGCCTCCACGATGGTCGCGACGGCCTTTTCCACATCGGCGCCCTCGGCATCGCTTCCAGAACCCGCTTCACAGAACCGCAGGAACTCGGCCAGCACATTCCGATAGTCCGTCGTCGCGGGCGCCCGCGCGGGCTCGCCCCAGGACGCGACCTCGGCCTCCAGCGCCATCAGCTCAATGCGCTCCGCTTCCAGTTCCAGAGCCTTGATGCCGTCGCGCAGCGCGGGAACGGCCGCATGGGTCTCCATCCAGTCCCGCCCCTTGATCCAGCGGCGCGCCTTGCGGAGCGGCATGACGACCTCGCTCCGCCAGTCCCTGCAAAGCGTGTCGAGCCGCTCCATTCGGCCCCGGTCGGGCGCCATGCCCCGGCCGGCCGCGAACAGCACCGCCAGCATCAGGGGGACGTCGGCGCCGCAGCGATCCTGCAGGCAGAGGCAGGCCTCGGCAACGCCGCGCCGGCCGTAGACCGCGAGCGCGAACGCCCAAAGTGCGCCCTCCGGCCCGTCCGCGGGTGTTTGCTCCTGCCCCGTCATCCGCGCATGACCCGGCGCAGGCCCGCGAACCGGTCGATCAGAACCATCGCGATGGCCGAGAGCACGATCAGCGAACTCGCCAGGGCGGCGGCGACGGCGTCGTACTGGAACTTGATGTAGGAGAACAACTCGACCGGCAGCGGCGTCCATCCGGGCGGCGCCAGGAAGACGGAAATGGGGAAGTCGTTCCACGACAGGATGAAGCACAGGGCGAAGCTGGAGACCAGCCCGGTGCGGATCGTCGGCAGCGTGATCGACACCAGCGTCCTGAGCCGGCCGGCGCCGACATTGCGCGCCGCCTCTTCCAGGGACGGATCGAACCGGTGCAGGCTGGCGCTCTGGATGCGCATGGCGAAGGGCAGCACATGGATCGTGTGGCCGACGAGGAGCGGCAGCAGGCCGGACCCGTATCCGATCCGCACGAAGTAGATGTACAGCGCCAGGCTGAAAATGGTGGTCGGGATCAGCATCGGCGACATGATGAAGAGGCTCACCGCCCCCTTGCCGCGAAACTCGTTGCGCACCAGCGCCATGGACGCGGGCAGCGCCAGGGCATTGGCGATCAGCGAGGCGCTGACCCCGAGGACGAGGCTGACGCCCATGCCGCGCAGGAAGGTCTCAGAGGTCCAGGCCGCGCGGAACCACTCGAAGGTGATCCCGGTCGGCGGCAGCAGGAACTCGCGCGGGTTCAACGACACGATCAGGGTCACCCCGATCGGGAAGATCAGGAACAGCATCATCAGCGCGGTGAAGAGGCGCAGCGCCATTCCCCCGAGATCGAAGCGCGTCATCGATCGGACTCCAGCTTGCGCAGAATGAGCCGCCCGAACAGCGCCGCCATGCCGACCAGGATCAGCGCGTTGACGGCGATCATGATCACCGACAGCGCCGATGCGAAGGGCAGATCGTTGTTGAGCAGCGCCTCGCGGTAGATGACGAGGCCGATCATCTGGGTCGACGTGTCGCCGACCATCAGGGGCACGGCGAAGGCCGCGAAGTTCAGCGAGAACACGATCACCAGCCCGGCATAGAGCCCCGGCATCGTCAGGGGAAAGACGATCTTCCAGAACGCGGTCCAGCGGCTGGCGCCGACATTGCGCGCGGCCTCGACGAGGTAGGGGCTGATCTTCTCGATCGAGTCCAGCAGCGACAGCACGATATAGGGCGTGCCGATATAGACCAGCAGGATGACGACCCCCTTGATGTTCCACATGTAGCGGACCGGTTCGTCATAGACGTGCAGCGCGATCATCAGCGAATTGAGCAGCCCGCCGCCGCGGAAGATCACGATCCAGCCATAGACGAGCGTCACCAGGCCGATCAGCAGCGGCGCCATGATCAGGGTCATCAGGATGTTGCGCTGCAGGCCGTGGGTTCGCGCGACATAGAGCGCGACGGGATAGGCGCAGACGACCGAAATCGCCGTCGTCACCACGGCGATCCGGATCGAGAACCACAGCGTGTTCATCAGGTACCAGGGATTGCCCAGGAACCGCGTGTAGTTCTTCAGCGTCAGCGCGTCGACCATGTAGGCGCCGTCGACGAGCTCGTTGAAGCTGGTGCGGAACACCCACAGCATCGGCGCGACCACGAAGATCAGCAGGACGATGACGACAGGGACCAGCGGCGGCGCGATCCTACGCAGCATCGCGGCCTCGCCCGTCGAGGGGAATGACGCGAAGATGCTCGGGCGGAACCCGCACTTGCACCGGGGCGCCGTTTTCCAGGAACCGGTCGAAATTGTGGACTTCCAGGCGCAGCACGTCGCCGGAGTCGAGCCGGATCGTGTAGCGCAGCACGGCGCCGAAATATTCGGACAGCTCGACCCGTCCGCCCAGCACGTTGGGGCCGTCTTCCGGCTCGGCCAGAAGGATGATCCGCTCCGGCCGGATCAGCGCCCGGACAACGTCGCCCGGCTTGCCGGCGCTCGCCTCCCCGGCGCGGGCCTTCAGGACCTGCCCCGAGGCGAGGCGCACCTCGTCCCAGCCGTCGGCGCACTGCACCAGCGTGCCCTCGAAGAAATTGGTGATGCCGACGAAATCCGCAACGAAGCTGCTGGCCGGGGCCTCATAGAGCGCATAGGGCTCGGCGATCTGCTCGACGCGTCCGCCATTCATGATGACGACGCGGTTCGACATGGACAGCGCTTCTTCCTGGTCGTGGGTGACGTAGAGCGTCGTCATCTTCATGCGGCTCTGCAACTGCTTGAGCTCGCGGCGCATGGAGACGCGCAGCGCCCGGTCGAGATTGCTGAGCGGCTCGTCCATGAGCAGCAGTTGCGGCTCGAGCGCGAGGGCGCGGGCCAACGCCACGCGCTGCTGCTGGCCGCCGGAGAGCCGCTTCGGCAGGCGGTCCTCGTAGCCGGTGAGCCCGGTCACCGCCAGCACTTCCTCGATCTTGTTGCGGATGAAGGCGCGTTTCTTGCGGCGCAGCTTCAGTCCGAAGGCAACGTTCTCGGCGACCGTCATGTGCGGCCACAGCGCGTAATTCTGGAACACGAAGCCGACATCGCGCTTGTCGGGGGGAAGATGGGTCACCTCGCGGCCGTTGATGCGGATCGACCCGCCGGACGGATCGATGAAGCCCGCGATCATGCGCAGCGTCGTGGTCTTGCCGCAGCCGCTCGGCCCCAGAAGCGAGGTGAACTCTCCCTGCCTGACATCGAAGGAGACGTCGTCGACCGCCTTCACAGTACCGTAGAGCTTCTGGATTCCGTTCACCTGAATGGCGTGGTCGGACATCTCTTCACCGTATCCGTTTGACTGGCCAGCCGGGTGCCGGACCCGCCCGGGGACGGGCCGGCATGGCGTCACGGACTTGAAAAGCCCGTGACGCCGACTGCGTTACTTCTTCGTCATCTCGTTGAGTTCCTGCTGCCATTCCGCCTTGTGGGCGGTGATCTTTTCCTGGTCCGGCAGGAAGAGACGGCCGAAGGCCTCGTTCTGCACAAGCAAGTCGCCGAACTCGAAGTCCTCCGGGATCGGCGCGTTCTTGACGGTCGGCGCGTAGAGGTTCCGCGTCGCGAAGGCGAGCTGCACTTCGGGGCTGAGGATGTAGTCGACGAAGGCCGCCGCCATTGCGGGATCGTTCGCGGTCTTGGGGATGTTGATGGTCGTGATCAGCGGGAAGGTGCCTTCCTCCGGCCGGGTGAACTTGACATTGGTGACGCCCTTGCCGAGCAGCTCCTTCATCCGCCCGGTCGCCAGCATGCCGAGCCAGGCGTCCTCGGTCTGGAACAGGGAGACCATCTGGCTTTCCACGTCGAGCCCGCCGATCAGGTTGCCGCTGTTGACCAGTTCGGCCATGCGTTTCAGGCCCGGCTCGATCTCGTCGACGCCGCCGCCGCCCTGCTCGGCCTTGAGGACCATCAGGCTGAGCGTCGGGATGTGGTCGAAGCCGTAGATCAGGACGTGGTTCTTGTAGTCCGGGTTCCACAGCGCATCCCAGCTCTCAGGGGCGTCCGGGATGTGGTCCGTGTTGTAGGCGAGGACATAGTCGCCGACATTGGCGAAGATGGTGTAGGGCGAGTACTTGGCGTTGTCGTAGAGGTTGGCCATGTTCGGGATCTTGGAGGCGTCGAGCTCCATCCACAGGCCTTCCTTCTCACCGGCGATTGAGTTCAGGAGCGTGTTGGTCGTCACGTCGACCTGGCCGAGCCGCGACTTGATCAGGTGATCGGGGCTCGACCCCACGACCCACTGGATCTCGCAATTGTGCTCCTGTTCGAATTTTTCGGCGACCATTTCGTAGGTGGCCTGGTAGCTGCCGCCCCACGTGGTGACGCGCAGGGCGCAATCCTGGGCCGCTGCCGTACCGACGGTCAACGCCACCAGGGCTGTCGAGATAATGAGGGTAGTTCGCATTCGCATGCCTCCTATTGGAAGGTTTGGACATTGCTGTCCGGTGAAACGCCGGTCCGCTTCTGCGGCGGGCTCGGCGCGATCGCATTCCGTTCAGGTCTTCTCGCGCGCAGCACGACGCGCTCTGAGATCACTGAGCGAATAGCGGCAATGGATCGCCTCGGGGTCGACGATCATCTCGATGAGGGCGGGCTTTCCGGCTTCCAGGCAGCGCTCGAAGGCGGGGGCGAAATCTTCGGTTTTCTCCACCCTCTCGGCATGGGCGCCGTATGACTTCGCCCACAGGCAGAAATCCGGGTTCACCAGATCGGTGCCGTTGGCGCGCCCTTGCAGGCGGTTTTCCTCGTGGATGCGGATGGTGCCGTAGAGGCTGTTGTTGAAGAGGATGACGATCACGTTGGCGCCGTACTGGACGGCGGTCGCCATCTCCTCGCAGCTCATCTGGAAACAGCCGTCGCCGACCAGGTTGACGACAGTGCGCTCCGGAAAGGTCAGCTTGGCCGAGATCGCGGCGGGCAGCGAATAGCCCATCGAGCCGGAGATCGGGCCGAGCTGGGTGTGCATCCGGTAGTGCGGGAAATAGCGCTGGCTCCAGGTCGCGTAGGCGCCGACGCCGTTGGTGACGATGGCGTCCTCGGCCAGCCGCTCGCGCAGCCACAGCATGACGGCCGGCAGATCGATGTCGCCGGGGCAAGGCTGCGGCTGGCGCTCCTCGTTCAGCGTGGCGCGCAGCCGCGCGCTCCACTCCGCGTGACCGGGCCTCGGCGTAAAGGGATGCGCCGCCAGGGCCTCGGCGAAGCGCTCGGTATCCTGGACCAGCGCCATATCGACCTGGAACACCCGGTTGAGGTCGTCGCCCGAGGGCATGACGTGGACCACCTTCTGCTTCGGATGCGGGATGTCGAAGAGCGTGAACCCTTCCATGTAGCCCGCCCCGATCGTGTTCACGTCGCTCAGCGCATCGTTCAGCATCAGCACGAAATCGGCGTCGCGGATGTGCGCCAGAAGTGCAGGGTTCGAGCCGATCCCGATCTCGCCGACATAGCAGTCGAGGCGGTGGTCGATGATGTCCCGGCGCCGGAAGGTGGTGACCACCGGCAGTCCCGCGGCGGTGGCGAAGCGCTGGACGGCCTCGCGCCCGGCCTCGGTCCATCCCGAGCCGCCGACCACGATCAGCGGATGCTCGGACGCCTCCAGCATGGCAAAGATGCGGGCGAGGTCCTCCGCCGCGGGCGCACCGGCCCGTGTGAGCCCGGCCGGCCCGCTCTCCTCGACGTCGGCGCCTTCTTCCAGCACGTCCTCCGGCACGACCAGCACGACCGGCCCGGGCCGGCCCGACATCGCGGTGGCGTAGGCGCGCTGCACGAATTCCGGGATGCGCGCCGGATCGTCGATCTGCGCGACCCATTTCGTCATCGGCGCGAACATGGTGCGGAAATCGTAGGCCATGAACGCTTCGCGCTCGAGGATCGAGCGCTTGACCTGGCCGACGATCAGGATCATCGGCGAGGCATCCTGATAGGCGGTGTGGACACCGTTGACCGCGTTGGTGGCGCCGGGGCTGCGGGTGACGAAGGCGATGCCGGGACGGCCGGTCAGCTTGCCGTAGGCCTCAGCCATCTGCGCCGCGCCGTTCTCGTGGCGGCAACCGACCAGGCGGATGTCGCCGTGCCGGGTCGCCAGCGCGTCGAGAGCCACCAAGAAGCTCTCGCCCGGCACGTGGTAGACGAGCTCCGCGCCGTTCAGGCGCAACTCGTCGGCCAGGATTTCGGCGCCTTTCCTCATACTCATTTTCCTCATCCTATGACGAAGGGATTCTCGATCTCTTCGGCGGTCGACAGCCAGACCGCCTTGGTCTGGAGATACTCGTAGATCCCGGCGACGCCGTTCTCGCGCCCGACACCGCTTTTCTTGTAGCCGCCGAACGGCGTGGTGTAGGAAATGTCGCGATAGGTGTTGACCCAGACGCTGCCCGCCTCGAGCCGTTCGGACATCTTCAGCGCCATCCGCATGTCCGACGTCCAGACGCCGGCGGCAAGGCCGAATTCGCTGTCATTGGCGATCGCTACCGCCTCTTCCGGCTCGTCGAAGGCGATCGCGGCAAGCACCGGGCCGAACACCTCCTCGCGGGCGATGCGCATGTCGTTGTCGACGCCGGCGAAGATGGTCGGCTCGACGAAGAAGCCGGTGCCGCATTCCTCCAGATCCGGGCGCTGGCCGCCCATCAGCAGCTCGGCACCCTCCTGCCGGGCGATGTCGATGTAGCCGAGGATGCGGTCGTACTGCATCTGGTTCGCGATCGGGCCGATCTGGGTCTCCCGCTTGCGCGGATCGCCGATCCGGGCCTGCCGGGTGAAGGCGGCCAGCTTGTCGAGGAATTCGTCATGCACCGAGCGGTGCACGAGCAGGCGCGATCCGGCGATGCAGGTCTGGCCCGTCGCCCCGAAGATGCCGCCGACGACGCCGCGCACCGCATTGTCGAGGTCGGCATCGGCGAAGACGATGTTGGGGGACTTGCCGCCGAGTTCCAGGCTGACGCGCTTGATGTCCCTGGCGGCCAGCGCATAGAGGTGCGCGCCGGTCTTCGTGGAACCGGTGAAGCCGAGATGCCGGGTCAGCGGATGCGCGACCAGCGGCTCGCCGACCTCCGGGCCGAAGCCGGTGACGACGTTGATCACGCCCTTCGGGAAGCCCGCCTGCTCGACCAGCTCCATCAGCTTCAGCGCCGTCGCCGAGGTGTGCTCGGCCGGCTTCATGACGATGGTGTTTCCGGCCGCCAGCGCCGGCGCGGCCTTCAGCGAGAACAGCAGCAGAGGCGCGTTCCACGGCACGATGCCGACGCACACGCCGAGCGGCTCATGCCGCGAAAAGCTCAACGCCGGCTTGTCGCAGGGATGCACGGTGCCCTCGATCTTGTCGGCCATGCCCGCATAGTAGTGATACCAGTGCGGGATGTAACGGATCTGGTGCTTCATCTCCTCCAGCAGGCGCCCGTTGTCGCGCACCTCGACCTCGGCCAGGGCGTCGGCGTGCTCCTCGATCAGTTCCGCGAAGCGCTGGATGATCCGGCCGCGCGCCGTGGGGTGCATCCGCCCCCACTCCCCTTCCTTGAAAGCGCGATGCGCGGCCCGAATCGCGCGATCGGCATCTTCGGCATTGCCGCGCGGCACCAGCGCCCACGGCTGCGCAGTGAAGGGATCCACTGTCTCGAAATAGTCCCCGGACGCCGGAGCCACCCATTCCCCATCGATGTACATGGACAGCTTGGACAAGACTTGTTCGGGCATTCTGGCTCCTTTCACAGCGGCGGCGGGCGGGGCTCCGCAGCCGCGCAGCGCTTTTCGATATCTCTTTACCAGATAAACTGATATCATTATTGCTTGTCAATAACCCTGCTATGGGTTCAAGCACGATTGTTGAGATGCATAAAATTTGTGCATAAAACGGCGACTTGAGGGAAAAAACACGCTATGCCATAAGGGAGTGCTTGTGTCGGCCGTTCCAGTGCGGGCCGGACACGCTCGATCCGATACCGAACCCCTCTAAAACAGATATCATTATCCAAGAGCGCCATGCCCCAAGCCGACAACCCTCTCTACGAGCAGATCAAGAACGCCATCGACCGCCGGATCGAAGCCGCGGAGTGGCCCGCCAACTTCCAGGTCCCGTCGGAAATAAAACTGGCCGAGGAGTTCGGCGCGTCGCAGCTGACCGTTCGCCGGGCGTTGCGCGAGCTGCAGACGGAAGGCGTGCTGATCCGGATCCAGGGGCGCGGCACCTTCGTGGTCGGCCCGCGCATGCAGTGCGCGGTCTTCAACCTTCCGGACATGTCCGAGGAGATCGCGATGAACGGCGGCGCCCACAGCAGCCGCGTCATCGCGCTTTGCGCGCTGCCGCCCGACAGCGCCCGGCGGAACATGCTGCAGGTCGGCCCCGGCACGCCGATCTTCCACTCCCGCCTCCTGCATCTGGAAGACGGAACGCCGATCCAGCTCGAGGACCGTTTCGTCAACGGCGAGGAAGCCCCGGATTACTTGGAGCAGGACTTCACCAAGGTGACGCCGCAGGCCTACCTGATCCGCGAGACGACGGTCACCTATGTCGACAACACGATCCGGGCAATCCGCGCCGACGACGAGGCACGCCAGCTCCTTGAGATCGAGGCCAGCCAGCCCTGCCTGCTGCTCGACCGCTCGACATGGCGCGACGGCATTCCGGTGACCCGCAGCCGCTTCCTCTATCCCGGCGACCGCTACCGGCTGCGCAGTTCGCACGAGGCGCGCATCAACCGCATCGTCTCCCCCACGCCGAACATGAAGGGCCGCTGAGGACCAATGAGAGAATTCGTAGCGAAGCTGCAGGACCGCGGCGATCTTCTGGTCGTCGACAGGGAGATCGATCCGGCCCACGAACTGGCCGCGGTGACCCATCATGCCCAGAAGGCCTGGGCCAAGGCGGTGCTGTTCACGAATGTGAAGGGCACGCGGTTTCCGGTCGTGAGCAATGTCTATGGCACCAGGGAGCGCCTCGCCGAGGTAATCGACATCAAGGCCGAGGACTTCTGCCGGCAGTGGAGCAACCTCTCCTCCCTCGGCGCAGGCACCTTGCGCGAGCCGCTGGTGCCGGCGGGCGACACCGGGATCGAGTATGAGGAGGTCAAGCTCTCCGACCTGCCGCTGATCACCTATTCCGACCGCGATGGTGGCGCCTATTTCACATCGGCGATGTTCATCGCCAAGGATCCGGAAACCGGCGTCGGCAACCTCTCCTACCACCGTTCGATGTATATCAGCGATGCCGAGCTTCGCTGCCGCCTGGCGCCGCGCCATCACCTGACGATCTACCACGAGAAGGCCGAAAAGATGGGCAGGCCGCTCGAGGCCGCGATGCTGATCGGTCCTCCGGCCCACGCCTTTCTGACGGCGGCGGCGCCCCTGCCCTATGACGTCGACGAGCTGGAGGTGGCCGCCCAGTTGCGCGGCACGCCGATCGCGATGCGCAAGTGCAACCATATCGACCTGGAGGTCCCGGCCGAAACCGAGGTGGTGATCGAGGGTCGCTTCCTGCCCAACGAACGCCGCCCGGAAGGCCCGTTCGGCGAGTTCATGGGCTATTACGTGCCGGTTGGCCCGAACGCCGTGTTCGAGGTCCTCGGCGTGACCGTGCGCAGGGATGCGCTGTTCCATTCGATCCTGTGCGGCTCGCCGGAAGAGGTGCTGACGCTTGAGCTCTCCGTGTCGGCCAGCATCTACCAGCGCCTCAGCGCCGCGCTGCCGGGCATCGTCAACGTCACCTGCCAGCCCTTCGTCAACCACGCCATCGTCCAGATCGAGCCGCAGTTCGAGGGCCATGCGCGCCAGGTCATGCTGGCCACCATCGGCGCCGAGCCGATCTGGGCCAAGCAGATCACCGTCGTCGATACCGATGTCGACATCTACGACATGGACGACGTGCAGTGGGCGATCCTCACCCGGTCGCGTCCGGACAAGGACACGATCATCATTCCCGACACCCCGTCCTTCTACCGCGACGAGCAGAAGGATCACTGGGGCCGGATGCTGATCGACGCCACCAAGCCCTGGGGACGCGAGGACGAATTCCTGCGCAAGAAGCTGCGCATGGCGGACGAGATACGCCTGTCCGACTGGTTCGAGGGAGCTTGATGGACGCGCGGCAAAGGCTCGTCGTCGGGATTTCCGGGGCCTCGGGCGCGGTCTACGGGATCCGCTCGCTGGAACTCGCCCGCGCGGCCGGGATCGAGACGCATCTGGTGGTCAGCCGCGCGGCGCTCCTGACGCTGCACCAGGAACTCGGCCTTCAGAAGGACGACCTGGAGACCAAGGCGGACATCGTCCACCCGGTGCAGGATATCGGCGCTTCCATTGCCAGCGGGTCGTTTCGGACCATGGGCATGCTGATCGCGCCGTGCTCGGTGCGCACCATGTCCGAAATCGCCTCGGGCGTGACGTCGAGCCTGATGAGCCGCGCCGCCGACGTGGTGCTGAAGGAACGGCGGCGCCTGGTGCTGATGGTGCGCGAGACGCCGCTGCATCTCGGTCACCTGCGGACCATGACCGCGCTGACCGAGATGGGCGCCGCGATCATGCCGCCGGTGCCCGCCTTCTATGCCCATCCCGGCTCGCTCGACGAGATGGTCACCCACTCCTCAGCCCGTGCGCTCGACCTCTTCGGGATCGACACCGATGCCATCCAGCGCTGGGGCGGCCTGAAGGACGCCCTGACGGAGAACGCCCCGTGACATCCGCGCGCCGCACGGTTCATGGCACGACGATCGGGATCATCGTGCTCGATACCGCGTTCGAACGCCTGCCCGGCGACATTGCCCATGCGGAGACCTGGCCGTTCCCGGTCCAGTTCCGCGTCGTTCGCGGCGTGCGCCCGGCCGATGTGATCGAGGGTGATGCGAGCCTGGCGCTCGCCGCCTTTCACGAGGCGATCGACGACCTGGTCTCGCTCGGCGCCAGGGCCATCACCACGAGTTGCGGGTTCCTGGCGGCCGTGCAGGACGAGCTGACCCGGTATTCGCCGGTGCCCTTTTTCGCCTCGGCGCTGCTGCAGATCCCGCTGATCGAACGCAGCCTGCCTGCCGGCCGGCGCGTCGGACTGGTCGTGTCGGACGCAAACGCCCTGCAGGAGCGGCATTTCCGGAATGTCGGCGCAGAGCCCGGCCTGCCGATCGCCGAACTGCCGGCCGACGGCCCGATCCGTGCCAACATGCGGGACAACGCGCAACAGGTCGACCGGGCCGCGCAGGAGCGCGATGCGCTGGAGACGGTCGAACGGCTTCTCGCCGCGCATCCCGATGTCGGGGCAATCGTTCTGGAATGCGCGAACCTGCCGCCCTATTCCGACGCCATCGCGCGTCGCTTCGGCCTGCCGGTCTACGACATCGTCACCCTCGTCACCTGGCTCCACAACGCCCTGGTTCCGCCCCGGTACCGGGTATGAGCGAGGGGGTCGACCTCGCCGTCATCGGCGGTGGGCTGATCGGCTCGTCGATCGCCTGGGGCGCCGCCCGCGCGGGCGCCGACGTCCTTCTGCTGGACGAGGGCGACCTGGCGCTGCGCGCCACACGCGGCAATTTCGGGCTGGTCTGGCTTCAGGGCAAGGGGCTCGGACATCCCGACTACATGCATTGGTCGATCCGGGCCGGGCGCCTCTGGCCGGAGCTCGACCGTCTGTTGCGCGAGGAAACCGGGCTCGACAGCGGCTGGCGCGGCGGTGGCGGATTGAACTTCTGCCTGTCCGATGCCGACCTTGAGGCCCGGCGCGACATGATCGCCCGCACCGCCGCGGAGGGCGGCGACATCTCGATCCGGCTGCTGGACCGCGACGAGGTCGCTTCCATCGCGCCCGGCATCGGGCCCGAGGTCCTCGGGGCCTCGATCTCCGACCTCGACGGCGAGGCGAACCCGCTCTCGACGCTGCGCGCCTTCCAGGTGGGCTTTCAACGGCACGGCGGCACGCTGCGAAACAAGTCACCCGTGCAAGGCCTCCGCCCGGCGCCGGGTGGCGGATTTCAGATCACATGCGCCGATGGCGACCGGCTCCGGGCGCGCAAAGTCGTCATCGCCGCCGGCCTCGGGACGACGGACCTCGCCGCCCAGGTCGGGCTTCACCTGCCCCTGTCGCCCGAGCGCGGGCAGATCGTGGTGACCGAGCGGGTCGCGCCGTTCCTGAACCGTCCCACCAACACAGTCCGCCAGACCCGGGAGGGAACGGTCCTCATCGGCAGTTCCCACGAGGATGCGGGGTTTTCCACCGGCACCGACGTCGCCACGATCGCGCGGCTCTGCCGCATCGGCGTTCGCACCTTTCCGGCGCTGGCTTCGGCGCGGCTGGTGCGCGCCTGGGGCGCCGTGCGGATCATGACCGCCGACGGACTACCGGTCTACGACGAGGCGTCGGACTATCCCGGCGCGTTCGTCGTCACCTGCCACAGCGGCGTGACGCTGGCGAGCGTGCATGCGCTGGAGCTCGGCCCGGCGCTGGCCGCCGGCACCCTCGGCCCCGCGCCCGGCAACATGAGGAGCACACGCTTTGCGCCTTCGCCGCGTTGATCCCGCCCCCGCCGGCGGGCAGTTCTTCTTCGAGGGCCGCCCGGTGCCCTTCCGCGAGGGCGACAGCGTGGCCAGCGCGCTTATGGCCGCCGGCATCGCCACCTTTCGCGCAACGCCCGTCACCGGCGCAGCGCGGGCGCCCTACTGCCTGATGGGCGTCTGCTACGACTGCCTGGTGCGCATCGACGGCGCCGACAACCAGCGCGCCTGCATGACGCCCTGCGGCGAGGGACTGCGGGTGGAACGGCAAGCCGGCGTCGCGGGCTCGCCCGGCAGCGACGAGCGGGGCGCGCGATGACGCTCACCGCCTCGACGAACTGGGACGTCATCGTCATCGGGACTGGGCCCGCGGGCATCGGCGGCGCGACCGCGCTGGCCGAGCGCGGGCTGCGGGTGCTCGCGCTCGACGAGGCGCCGGCGCCCGGCGGCCTCATCTGGCGCGGCATCGAACGGTCTCCAGCGGCCCGCGCCGCGCTCCTCGGACCGGATTACCTGGCGGGGCGCGACCCCGTCGCGCGCCTGCGCGCCAGCGGGGCGACGCTGGCCTTCTCGACCGGGCTCTGGCGCGCCGAGGCCGACGGCACCGTCTGGCTGCGCGGCGCCGACGGCATCTCGCGTCATCACGGCCGCCAACTGCTGCTCGCGACCGGCGCGATGGAACGTCCGGCCCCCTGCCCGGGCTGGACGCTGCCCGGCGTCACCACGGTCGGAGGCCTGCAACTCCTGCTGAAGCGCGAGGGCCTCTTGCCCGAAGGGCCACTGGTGCTGGCGGGCACCGGGCCGCTCGTCTATCTCTTTGCCGCGCAATGCGTTGCGGCGGGCAAGCGGGACCTCACGCTGCTCGACACGGCCGATCCGGCCGCGATGATGCCCGCCCTCGCCCACCTGCAGCAGGCGCTTTTCGGTAAGGGCGCCGGCTATCTGACCAAGGGCCTGCGCCTGCTGCTGACCTTGCGCCGCGCCGGGATCGTCCACCACACCCGCGTCCGCGATCTCAGGATCGAGGCCGGGCCTGAGGACGGGCTGACCATCGACTGCCGGATCGGCAGGCGGCGGCGGCGCTTCGAGGCGGCCCGGATCGGCCTGCACGAGGGCGTGATCCCCGAGACCCACCTGTCCCGATCCCTCGGCTGCGCCCATGACTGGTCGCAGGAGGCCCAGGCTTTCCTGCCGCGCCGCGATACGGAGCTGCGGAGTTCGCTGGAGCGCGTCTTCATTGCCGGCGACGGCGGCCGCATCGGCGGCGCGATGGCGGCGCTTCTGGAAGGCCGGCTGGCCGCCTGCGGAATCCTCTCGCGCGACGGCCGGGGCTCTGCCTCCGACGCCGAACGGGAGGCGCGGCGGCTGCGCAAGGAGATCGCGGCCCATCTCGCGCCGCGACCCTTCCTCGATCGCCTGTATCGTCCGCGCGCCGAGACCCTTGCTCCGCCGAACGAGGCGATCGTCTGCCGCTGCGAGGAGGTCCGCGCGGAAGATATCCGCGCCGCCATCGCGGACGGGGCGAGCGGACCGAACCAGATCAAGGCATTCCTGCGGACCGGGATGGGCCCCTGCCAGGGCCGCATGTGCGGTCCCGTGCTCAGCGCGCTCTGTTCATCGGAACGCGCGCAGGCGATGGACGATGTCGGCATGCTGACCGTCCGCGACCCCCTCCGCCCGATCAGCGTGGGCGAACTCGCGGCGCTCGACGAAGGCGACTGCTGAAAGTCGGCGCGCGCCCGTGCCGGATCACATCCGCGACTGTCCTCAGAACCGGAGCCAGACCGCGGAAAACACGCCGCGTTCGCGAAGGGCGTTCCGGCCGTAGACGGTGCCGAGGCCGCCGACCTGGAGCGAGACGCTGTCGTTGATGTCGTAGACGGCGCTGAGCTGCAGCTTGTGCTCCCGGGTGCGGCGGAAGATCCCCTCCGGATCGCTGACGCTGATCGTGTTGAAGGTCTGGCCGAGCAGCAGGAGGTCGGGGCGCGGGCGGAACCCGAGCGTGCCGTCGAGGCGCAGTTCGTCCGCCGGGTCGCCGGTGCGCAGGCGATAGCCGGCCTGGCCGTCGACGAAAGCCTCCTTTTCCCCGATCTTGAAGCCGTGGCCGATCATGCCGCGGAGTTCGTATTCCGTATCGGTGTTGCCGACATTGGCGAGGATGTCGTTGCGGCGCGTGCCGGGAATGCGCGTCAGCCCCTGGAGCGAGACCACCGTCCCCTCCTTCTGGAACACCCGGTATCGCGCGCCGAACTCGGTGTATCCGGGCCGGCTGCTGCTGGAGATGTCGCCGATGGAGGCATGGCGGAAGCTCGGCGTCAGCATCAGCGTCAGGTCCGAGGTCAGCCCGTACTCCATCAGAAGCGAGGCTTCGGCCTTCGTGTAGTCCTCGATGTCGACGACGTTGCCGTGGTCGTCGAAGCCGCGCGTGCTGTTCGAATACATGAAGGTGCCGATGACCTGGCCGCTTCCCTTCTCGTGGGTCCAGGCGCCGGCGCGGGCCTCGGAGGCAGGGACCACCAGGCCGGCGAGCAGTCCGGCCGCGACGGCGGCCGGCGCGAGAAGGTCACGCAATCTCGACATGGCTGTCACCGTGGCTCCATTGGCGCCCGAACTCGGCCAGCAGATGGGCCGGCAGGTCGACGAGCGCGTCGGCCGTTCCCAGCGACGCCGCGGACGAGGCGGTGACGAAGGCGTTGTGGATGGAATTGCCATGGCGAATCTCCAGATCGGCGATACGGCGGCGGGCGAACTCACATGTCTTGTGCATGGTGAATGCGTCGCGGGCGTTCGGCTCCACGATCATGAAGGCTCCCGGCTCGTAGGCGGTCAGAACCGCCGTCAGGGGCGCCGGCACGCGGGCGATCGCGGCAGCGACCCTGCGGAGCAGGTCGTCAGTCGCCTCGTCGCCGTGGAGGGCCCGGAATGCGGCGAACTCATCGATCTGGATCAGGGCGAGGCAGGCGCTGGCGCCGCTCTCCATGCAACTGCGCAGGGTGACGTCCATGACGAACGGGCTCGCGAGCCTGGTCAACGGATCGACGAGCGTGCCGCCGAGTTCCCCGCGCGCCAGTTCCTCGTGTCTTTGTTGCAGCTCGACCTCGCGAAGCTGGCGCCGTTCCTGCTCGCGCTTGAAGCGAAGCAGCGTGCGCACGCGCGCCGTCAGGTCGATCTGGCTGACCGGCTTGCCGACGAAATCGTTGGCTCCTGCAATGAAGGCCTGATTGAGCGCGTCGGTATCGCGCATGCCCGACAGCATCAGGACCGGCAGGTCCCTGCCCGCCGGATGCAGGCGGATGCGCGCGCAGGCTTCGATGCCGTCGACCTCCGGCATCATGATGTCCATGATCACGAGGTCGAACGTATCGGCATCGGCATCGGCATCGCTATCGCGTCCGGACGGCTCCACGCCCAGCATCGCAAAGGCGTCGGTGGCCGAACGGGCGAACTGAATGTCCGCGAACCCGCTGTCTTCGAGATAGGCGGCGGTGATGTCTGCCGCGTCCTCGGAATCGTCGACGATCAGGATTCTTGAAACGGAGGCGTTCATGACCGGTCCTCTCCGATCGCCCGATAGGCGCGCCAGGTGGGACCGTCGAAGACCATCCGGTAGCCGGGCGCCCCTTTCTCGAACAATTCGGGAAAGGCGCGCCCGACCTTGTCCATGCCGAGGGCGGAGGCGGCGTTGCGGACCACGACGACGGGCCAGGTCATCTCGCGCCGCGTCGACGCGATGCGCACGGCGAATGCGTCGGCGCTGAGGAGGCCGTCGGCGCTGCCGCGCATGGCGACCACCGCGCCGGCTGCCTCGGCATCGAGGAGAATGTCCCTGCTGTCCGCCAGCAGGCGTGCCAGCAGAGCGTTTTCTTCCTCCATGCGCCCTTGCTCCGCGCCGAGCGCAGCGCTGAGCCATTGCCTCGTTTGCGGCGATGCGTCGCCGACAAGGATGACCGTCGCGCCGAAGAATCCTGCGACCAGCCAAAGCATGATCGCCCGCCGGTGGAGGCGGCTGTCGGGCCAGTACACCGTACAAGCCGCAGCGATGACCGCAGCGGGCCCCAGCGCCAGGGCGAGAGGCGGCGCGACGCCGAGGAGGGCGGCAAAGACGATGGCCGACACCAGCATGGCGCAAAGACCGATGGTCGCCAGCAACAGCGGCTGCAAGGTCCGCGCCTGCATGGCCATGACGATGGTGATCGGAGCCGCCACCAGCGTGCCGGCTGCCGCCAGCGCCGCCACGACCAGCATGTTTGGCGGGAAGACGGCACCGCTGCGATCGCTCATGGAGGCGACGTTCGCCGCCGCTCGTGCCAGGAAGTGAAACGCGTCTCCCGCCAGTATCCAGTTGACGAAGATGAAGCTCAGGACAGAGAACGCCAACGGAAACAGCAGAACGAGGAAAACGCTGATCGGCGATCTCTCGAGCAGGTCGGGGGGAGCGACGAGCGCCAGAAACGGGATGCTGGCGATCGCCAGCACTGCCCCGAAGGGATGGGAAAAGGCCAGAACGACAAGTGCGATCGAGACCAGCATGATGTCGTTGACGCGGTAGGACCGGCGCAGGTTGAAGATGCCGAGCGCCAGCAGCCACACGCCCAGCAGAACGAGAACGCCGCCCGTCCCCTCGGTGACCGCCCGCACGAATATCGGGTTGAACGCCAGCAGCGCCGTCACCGCCAGGCTGGCGGCAAGGCCGAATTTGGCCTTGCGGAGCATGACGAACCAGGTCGTGACCAGCCAGGCGGCAAGCAGGGCCACCAGCAGTGAGAGCGCCAACGGCCCGAGGCCGGGCAAGAGCCAGTTGACGCTGACCGCCACCATCTGCGGCAATGGCGGGAAAGCGGTCGCTGCCGTCTCGAACGGGACGACGCCGGCATTGACGAGCAATGCCCGGCCCCACAGATCGCGTTCGCCGACGGCGGCATAGCCATGCGCGCGCAGGAACAGCGACAGCGCGAGCATCGCAGAGGTCGCAGCGGCCATGACGAGCAGTGCCACATGTCTGCCGCGGAGCGTCATGCCGCCTTTTCCTCCGTCTGACGGGCCGCGATGGCGATGGCGGCGGCTGTATGGTTGGACAGGCCGTGGTGCGTCTTTTCCCAGTAGAACGGTTTGGTGATGAGCTGCACGGCGGCCTTCCAGGCGGCGACGGACATCAGAACCCAGTACCAGAGTGCGGTCAGACTGAACGGAATGAGCTCGAACCATCTCCTCCTGAACGGCGCCAGCATCATGAGAAACGTGATGAGGGCGTTGCCGGCGAGCAGGTTGAACAGGGCGAGATAGAGCAGGACCGGCGGGAACAGTTGGTCGAAGCCCGAGGTCTGGGTGATCACCCAGACGACGAACATGCCCCAGAAGATCGGGTTGAGGACACCGGACAGCATCGTGCCGCCGATGAAGAACACGAAGCCCAGAACACCCAGCGGGCCGATCGTGCGCATGAGGTGAATCGGGCGCCGGGTATGGACCAGGAAGGTCTGCATGTAGCCCTTGATCCAGCGCGAGCGCTGGCGGATCCAGTTCGCGTGCGAGACGTTGGCCTCTTCGAAGGTCGTGGATTCGATGAGCCAGACGCCGTAGCCCTTCTGGGTCATGCGGATGCCGAGATCGGCGTCCTCGGTGACGTTGAAGGGGTCCCAGGCATGCAGTTCGCGCAGCACCTCGATCCGGAAGTGATTGGAGGTGCCGCCGAGCGGGATCGGCACGCCGAGCCGTTCCAGGCCCGGCAGCATGAGGTCGAACCACAGCGAATAGTCGAGCGTGAACAGGCGGGTCAGCCAGTTTTCGTCGCGGTTGAAATAGTTCAGCCGGCACTGCACGCAGGCGATGTGGTCCGGCGCCTGGCGGAACGCGGCAACGACCTTCTTGAGCTGGTCGGGCTCGGGCTTGTCCTCGGCATCGTAGATGACGACGTAGTCGCCGCGCGCGAAACGCAAAGCATAGTTGCAGGCCTTCGGCTTGGTCTGCGGCTCTGACGGCGGCACCCGGATGATTTCGAAAATGCCCTCAAGACCGAGCGCCATTGCCGCGTCGATCGTCTCGGTGTCGCCTTCCTCCAGCACGATCTTGATGTCGAGGCGCGAGGTCGGATAGTCGAGGTGCCGCAGCGCATTGGTGATGATCGGCAGGACCTCGGGCTCGCGGAACATCGGCACCAGCACCGTGTAGATCGGCAGGTCCTCGTCGCGCAGCATCCGGACGCCCGCGTCCACCTCGCGTGTCCGGCTCGTCTGGTGGTTGCCTCCGGCCCAGATCAGGATCGCCTTGAACAGGAAATTGCCGAAATAAAAGAGCGACAACACCAGATTGATGGCGATCAGGCTGACCACCGGCGCAAAGGCGAGCCCGAGCGCGGCCGCCGACATCAGGAACCAGCCGACGATGATCTGTGTCGGCGTGAACACGGTCTGGGCCGACATGACGGGATCGCGCTCGGCCAGTTCGAACACGGCCCGTTGCGAATACTGATCGGAAAAGACGTTCTGGACGGCCCAGTGAATGTCGAACTTGCTGGTGACGACGAAGGAGACGTCGCGTCCCCAGCGCCGGCGGCTGAACAGGATGCATTCCGGGCCCGGGCGGGCCGTTGCGACGACGATGCGTCCGTCGCGCTTGCGCCAGGGCATCGCCAGCTCGCGCATGTATTCGGAGACGTCGTCTTCCTTGAGGAGGTCCGGATCGGGCAGCGCCTCGCGAATGCTGACGAATTCGATGTCGAAGCGCTCCGACAGCGAGCGGTAGTACTCGGCCGGGTCGATCCAGTTCCGGGCGAGCAGAACATCGATGAGGCTGGCGTTCCATTGCTCCGCCAGGCGTCTGGCCTGGTCGAACTGGGAAAGGCTGATGAGGCCCTGCTCGACCAGGTGGTCGCCGGTCCAGATATCGCTCTCGGTCAAGGTCGCCATGGTCAGCCCTTCGACCGTCTGGCGCGCGAGATGCCGCGCAGGAGCAGGACGAATCCGACCGTGGCGATCAGCCAGCCGCCGCCGATCATGCCGAGCCTGTATTGCTCGAGATACTGCGCAAGGCCGCCGGCGTCGGGGTAGCGGATCTGGATCAGCCGATCGCGCTTGGTGGAAAATGCCAGGCTGATGCCCTGGCGATCGAGGAACGCGACGTTGCCAAGGCCGAGCTCCGGCGGCTCCGCGCTGTCGACGGGCTCATCGAAGGACGTGCCGGGACGTATCCAGAGGACCTGCCTGCCGTCGGCGGCCAGAAGCTGTACAGCCGTCTGCGACTGCAGCACCGCGCCATCCATCAGAACGGCGCCGCCGGTATCGGCGAGCCGGACCGGACCGGCATCGAAACGGATCGCGGGCGTGCCTTGGGGCGGCGCCGTGTCGGACACCCAGACATAGGGACCTTCCGTCGGCGCGCTGCGGTAGCGGACGCGCACCGGTGTCCGTTCGTCCAGAAGGCCGCGCAGGAGGCGGGCCGTACCGCCGAGCATCGCCGGGTCCTGAAGGACGACCGTGACGCCTTCGGCAAAGTGCGGTCCGAGTTCAAAGAAATCGTCGACCGGCCCGGCATCGCCGAGGACGAAATGGCTGGAGGGCAGCAGTTGCGCGTCGTAGCCTTGAGGCGCATGGGTGCAATCGCCGCCGCGCACCTGGCGCACCGCGGAAATCTCGACCGAGTTGCTGGTGGTCATCAGGCCGGACGGCAGGTCGACATCGAGCCGGACCCTGTCGCGGTCCTGCACCACGACGCTTGCGAGCAGGAGACCGTTCATGGTCACGCTGACGACCGGCGGCGTCTTCCCGCCATTGCCGGCAACCGACATGTCGACGACCATGCCGGAAATGCGTTTTCCCGGCGGAACGCGCGTCACCGGCAGGGAGACGGTCCAACTGCCGCGATCGACGACCTGGAGGATCGCCGGATCGCTGCCCAGGTCGCTGAAGTCCAGGCGGTCGGGCGCGCTGCGGTCCGACCGGTGCAACCGATCGACCTCGGGTGACGTCGCCAATGCGCGCCAACGGCTCTGCAGCAGGTGCGCTGCCGCCAGCGGATCGTCGCCGCCGAGGGCGATGGACGGCATGGCCCCGCCGCGCGCCTGCAGGGCGGGCGCGTCCCGTCCGTCCAGGACGATCCGGCCCCTTCTCCAACGGCCGCCTGCGGGGGCGCGAGCGGTGGTCGCCAGGGCAGCGTTCGGGTTGCCGGCGACCAGCGCCAGCGCCGCCGCGGCCTGGGCCTCACTCGGAGTTGAGGGGATGACGATGTCGAGATCGCGCGGCATCATCGCCGCCACGTCCGCGACGGACGTCAGGGCGTCCCTGTTGAGCGTGGCGATGATACCGCCCGCCGGCGCCAGCGACAGATAGGCGCCCGACAGGCGTTCGTCGACGCACCGATCGTCCGTCATGGCACCGGAATATTCGATGCGCACATGGACGAAGCCGTTCTGCACGACGTCCCGGTCGATGAGGATCTCGATCTCTCCCGATCGCTCCTCCACGCCCAGCGGTCTGGTCAGACGCGGCCGGTCCGCGACGCTCACCTTGACGTAGCGCCGGCTCTCGAAGGCGGCGGCAGACCGATAGGGCAGCAGCAGGCGGAGGCTGTCGACGGTGGACGGCCGCGGGATCGGGAAATAGAGATCGCGCACGCCGGAAAGGCCCGTCAGTTCGATCCCTTGGGCAAAGCCGAGTTCGGAGAGCGATATCGTGCGCTGGAGCGTGGCATCCGCGCGCGGGGATTTTACGGCGTCGGCGGCCGGCGGGTCGTGCCGTTGCGTGGTCGGCTCCGCAGCGCCGGCGGCCCCCACGGTGCGCCGCAGGGCGGTATCCGCGAACAGGGGTTTGGCAGCGGGCAGAATGTCCTGCCGTTGTGTCGTCGGTTGCTCGGCGCCGGCGGCGCCCGCCGATGCCAGCAAGGCGAGCACCGCCGCCGACACGCGCGGCCATGTCATGGGCATCACTGCACTCCCGTCGCGGGAACGGTTTCCCGGAGCGCCAGGGCCATGGAGCGAAGGGCGGCAAGATCCTGATCGGTCGGGGGCCCGGACATGGCCTTGATCTCCAGGAGCCGTATCTCGGCCTCCCGGGCCCGGGCGCCCAGGTCCTTGTAGCCAAGTGGCGGCGCCGTGCCCGCCAGTTCATGCAAGGCCACCAGGAGGGCCTCCATTTCGGGCGCGTAGGTTTCTTGCGACAGCGCGTTGGCGTGTGCCTCCAACTGCTCGAGGCGCGACGGCAACCGCGCTGCAAATCGCGCCGCAATACGTTCCAGGGCAGGACCAATAGGGGATTGTGCCATGACTATTCCCGAACAACAGGACTCAATTCTTGGGCTTCATGACATCGTAAAATTGATAATAATAGTTTAAGTTGCACACCTTAATATTTCAACCGGAGTAATCATTGTATAATTCTAATAAATATTTCCGGGTCTCGGTCATCTTTGTTCAACGCTACGTTTTTTATTTAAGGACCGATGCCGCCGGCCTCAATCGGCGGGATCTCGATCCAAGCATGATGCCGGTTGACCGGCAGGTCTTGGAGACCGCGGGGCGCATCGGCCGGCGACCGCGCCACCTCCGGCAAGGCCTGTGAGGCCGACAGGTGCCGTAACTGGCCAAATGCGCGCAAGATCAAGCCCGTCGCACTGACGAAGGCACCCGAAACCAACCCTATCCACTTGACCGCATGGCCTATCGCCGTTGCGATATCGTGGCGCCCGCGTTCGGCCGACGATGTCATCGCCGGGGGGCGCGCGGCGGAGCGTCGCCGGGCGCGGCAGGACATTCGGCCCCGGCCTTCGATGTTTGCCGGCGGGCAGCGTCCCGTGCGTGCCGCTGCTCAGCCGGTTCGAGCCCGAGATAGGCCGGGTCCAACTCGTGCAGGAAGCAGGGCGGCGAGGCGAAGCCGTCAGGCTGGGTGTCGTCGTCGGGTGTCGTCATGTGGCGAGGGCTCCCATGCGCGGGCGGTGTTCCGCCGGGCTCCATCCGGTCCCGGCGAGACCTCTTCGGGACGGTCCGTTTTCTCTTTGCGGCCACCGAACGGGCCTCCCTCACCCCGTGCTCCAGGCCCGCGGCTGTTTCATGCCGGCGATCTTGCAGGCCTGTTTGACGTAGCCGTAGGGAAAAAGGGCAAAGAAGCGGCGCCTTGCCGCCGCTTCGCTCTCACCGTGGCGCGCGGCGAGGAAACGAAAGGCAAAACGGGCATCGGGCGCGACGCCGGATTCGGCGAGAAACTCCCGCATGAAGGCAAGGACCGCCCAATGCTCCTCGCCGAGTTCGACGCCCTCCTCTTCGGCAAATTTTTCGGCAACAGCCGCGTCCCAATCCTCCGGATCGACGAGATATCCGGCTTCGTCGCGGCGGACGGTCCGGTCTCCGACGACGTCTTCGGTCACCACGTCGGGTCGTGTCCTCATGGCCTTCCCTCCCCTTCTTGTTGTCTGCGGCACCGGTCTTTGCCGTGCCGTCAATCGTCCTCTGCCTCTGCGATCAGCCGGCGCACCCAGCGCGCCGCGAGCCAGGCAGCGGGGACGCCGAGGGCGATGGACCAGGCGACGGAAACGGCCGGCGACAGCACCGGCAGGCCAATGGCCTGCCCCATCAGCGACAGCATGAAGAGGTTGATCGCCACGGCTGCCGCCGCGAAGGGGTAGAGCAAGAGGCCGAGCCGCCACAGCGGGCGGCCCGGTCGCGGCGTCCCGGCGCCGCCCCCGGCGTCAGTGGCTCGTGCCATCGGAAAACGTGATCTTGTTCCAGACATTGTATTTGCCCGAGGGTTTCTTCATCGGCAGCCGCCGGACCTCTTCCAGTGTCCGTGCGTCGTAGACGAGGAGCGCGCCGTTGTCCTCCCAGACCGAGACCAGCGCATAGCGGCCGTCGCGGGTGAACTCGGTATGGGCGACCGTTGCCCCCGGCACAGGCTTCAGCGTCTTCACGATCTTGAGCGTCTCCTTGTCGATGACGTGCATGACGTCCCTGTTCGGGCCGAAGAAGACGTCGGCCCAGACGTAAGGCGAGTTCTCGTGGCTGCGCAGGAAGAAGCCCGGGCCGCCGGTCCTGATGGTGCCGACCACGGTCCAGTCGTCGATGTCGATCACCGAGATGACGCCCTCGCGCAGGTGCGGCGTTGCCATTACCCGGCGGCCCTTGGAGGTCCAGACAATGCCCGATCCCAGATGCGGCATGCCCGGCAGCGGCAGGCTGGCGATTTCCCGCCCGACATCGAGATTGACGACGACGCCTTGGTCGCCGGCACGGTTGGTGCCGATGAGGTTGCGGTAGTCGGGGGTGAAGAAGAAGTCGTCGAGGGGCTCGTCGATGGCGATGCGCCGGCGGGCAAAGAGGCCCTTTTCGGCCGCCAGCGCCTCTTTCATGCCGGCCTCGTAGCTGTGCACGAAGCCGTCGTGGAAGGGACCGGCGCCGGGGTCGGTGGCGATCTCCCAAATCTCAGGCGCGTCCTTCAGGGCTAGGATGAAGCTCTTGCGCTGGGGCGCCTGGTAGACGGCGGAGACCCGCGACTTCTCGCCGTTCCTGGCGACGACGTCGACGACCTTGACGACGCTGAGGTCGGCGGTGGAGAGGATCGTCAGCGTCTTCGGCAGATAGTTGGCGACGGCCAGCCAGCGCCCGTCATGGCTCATGGCGATGTTGCGGCTGTTGAGGCCGGCGCGCACCCGGCCGACCTCCTTGAGGGACCAGAGGTCGTATTTCTGGACCCAGCCGTCGCGCGACATGATGAAGACGAAATGCCCGTCGGGGGAGAATTTCGGCCCGCCATGGACGGCGAACGGGGTGGCGAACCGGTCGAGGACGTCGAAGGTGTCGCCGTCCAGCACGCTGACATGGTGGTCGCCGGTTTCAACGACGAGGGTGACGTTCATCGGATCGGCGGCAAAGACGGGCGCCGGCGCAGGCATATAGTCCTCGGCCATCTCGCGGCTTTCAGCGATCTCGTTCGGTCCCCAGGCCGGGATGTCGGCGAGCGGCGTGCGCAGATACGCGGCGAGCGCTGCGATCTCGTCGGCCTTCAGGACGTCGGCAAAACCCTCCATCTGGGTCGCCGGGCGGCCATGGGCGATCACCTCTTCCAGCACCGGACCGCGGATGCGCTTCAGCGTTTCCGGGATCAGCGCCGGTCCGATGCCGCCGAGCCGGCTTTCGGCATGGCATTCGGCGCAATGCTCGCGGTAGAGCGCACCAGCGTCCGGATCGGCGTGCACGGGCGCAGCCGCATAAAGCCCGGCCGCCGCCGCCAGCATTGCGATCGTCGGGGCCCTAAAGGAATTCATGGGCCGGATCATGGCTCTTCCCCCGGAATGGCGTGACGGTCAGCCGGTCGGCATCGCCGGCAATGCCGATCTCCTCGGCGCGGAGATAGCAGGCCGGGTCCTCGGCCCATGGATCGCCGGAGACCTGCAGGGCGCGGATGCGGGTGTTGCCGCCGCAGACCTTTTGGAAGGCACAAGCACCGCAGCGTCCCTTCAGCGGCCGCGGCCGCTGGCGTAACAGCGCGAGCATCGGATCGTCGCCCGTCCACAGCGCAGAGAACGGCGCAACGCGGACGCTGCCGACCGTGTAGTCCGACCAGTAGGTGTCGGGGTGGACGTTGCCTTGCGTGTCGATATTGGCAACGCCGAGGCCGGAGGAATTGCCGCCCCAGGCCTCCAGATGCGCGCGGACATGGGCGACCATATCGGCCGGGAAGCGCGCCGCGACCCAGCCCAGGAAGTAGACCGCATCGGCGTCGTTGTTGCCGGTGACGATCTCCAGCGGGCGGCCGTTCCGCAATGCGTCCCAGCCGCGCTCGATCACGAGGTCCATCGCGGTGCGGGTTCGGGCGTGCTCGGCGTCCTCGCCGCGGTGCTTGTCGCCGCGCCCGGCATAGACCAGGTGCGACAGGTAGAGCTTGTCGACCCCTTCGGCCTCGCAGAGGTCGATCATTGCCGGCAGGTGCTCGGCGGTACCCTCCGTCAGGGTGAAGCGCAGGCCGACCTTGATGCCGCGCGCCTTGCAGGCGCGCACGCCGGCAAGCGCTTCGTCGAAGGCGCCGTCGACGCCGCGGAACCAGTCATGGACCCTGCCGATGCCGTCGAGCGAAATGCCGACATAGTCGAAGCCGAGAGCGGCGATGCGGTCGGCGTTGTCGCCGGTGATCCTGGTGCCGTTGGTGGAGAGCGCCAGATGGCGGAAGCCGAGGTCGCGGGCGCGCGTCGCCAGATCGAAGAAATCGAAGCGCAGCAGCGGCTCGCCACCGGACAGGATCAGCGCCGGAACGCCGAAGGCGGCAAGGTCGTCGAGGACGCCGAGCGCCTCGTCATGGGTCAGCTCGCCCGGGAACGGCACGTCGGCCGAGGCCGTGTAGCAGTGGCGGCAGCGCAGATTGCAGCGCCGGGTGAGGTTCCAGATGACGACGGGCTTGACGGCGGCGACGCTCCGGCGCGCACGCACCGGGGTCGGCTCCAGGAGCTCTTTCATGTACTGGGTCAGCCGGAACATCGCTCACCTCCCGTTTTTTGCAAGCCGCATGCCCGTCTTCTTCAGGATGCGGGTGGAATAAAGGATGTCGCTGCCGCGGCAGGCGGCGCCGAGGAGCCGGGCGATCTCGCCGCGCTTTTCCTCCACTTCGGCGCGGCTTTCGCCATGGACCATGGCAAAGAGATTGTAGGGCCAGTCGGGCAGCGCCCGCGGCCGCAGATAGCAGTGGCTGACGAAGGGGAGCGCGCCGACCTCCGGCCCGAGCCGGGCGACCGCGTCGTCGGCGACGTCCCAGACGCTCATGCCGTTGGCGACCATGCCGAGGGCGTAGTGGTTGGGGGCAATCGCGATGCGGCGGACGATGCCGCGGGCCTGCAGCGCCGCCAGTCGCTCGCGGACCGCGGCCTCGGCAATGCCGAGCCGGCGGCCGATCTCCGCATAGGGCTCCGGCACCAGGGGCAGCCCCGCCTGGGTCTCGGCGATCAGCCTGCGGTCGGTCTCGTCGATCCTCATGCGCTCACCCGGAAGCCGATGTAGAACTCGGCGAGCTTGGGAAAGGTCAGGACGGCGATGCCGGTCTCCGCCTCGATCTCTTTCGCGATGCGGGCGATGTCGTCAGGCTTCTCGACCGCCAGCACGAACCACATGTTGAGCCGGTGGTCGCGCTCGTAATTGTGGGCGACTTCCCGGCGGGCATTGACGGCTTCGGCGACCGCCTCGAAGCGCTCGGCCGGCACGGCCATGGCGCAGAGGCAGAAATCGCCGCCCATCGCCGCGGCATCGAAGAACGGGCCGAAGCGGGTAATCGCGCCGATGTCGCGCAGCCTGGCGATGCGGGCGATCAGGTCGTCCTCGGCAAGGCCGAGTTCGGCGCCGGCATCCGCGAAGGGCCGCGGCGTCAGCGGAAAGCCGTCCTGCAAGGCGTTGATGATGCGCCGGTCGATATCGTCGAGGGCGTCGGGGGGAAGCGGTGCGTGCCTCATGCGGCGGCCTCCCCTTGCAGAAGGGCGGCCGTCTGCTTGTAGCAGCGGGTGGAGAACAGCACCTGGCGGCGGATGCCGGCGAGTTCCGGCAGATCTTCGGCGGCCGCCAGCACGCCGAGGGTCTCGGTGCGGCTGCGACCATGGATCATGGAAAAGAGCGCGTAGGGCCAGATGCCCGGCACCGTGCGGCGCTGGTAGCAGAGCGTGACGCCGGCGAGCGAGCAGAGCGCCGTTCCCGCCGCCTCGATGCGCTCTTCCGGCACCTGCCAGACGACCATGGCGTTGGCGCGCCAGCCGAGCGCCCGGTGGCGGACGATGACGCCGATGCGGGTGAGGATGCGCGCGCCGGCAAGGATCGCAATGCGCTCCAGCACGGACGCTTCATCGCGGCCGAGGGCCTTGCCGAGCGCCGCGAACGGTCGGGGCACGAGATCGAGCCCGTCGGCAAGGGCGGCAAGGATCGGCCGGTCCTCCTCGCAAAGGACGGAGACGTCGGCCGCGCAGCAGGTGGAGAGCGGCTTGCGCGGCCCGCGCATGGAGAAGCCGAGATCGACATTGAAGGCGCGCACGAGGCGCAGGTCGAGGAGCGGCAGGCCGGTGTCTTGCTCGATCCGGTGAAGGCTCGCGGCGAGGTCGTAGGCATCGCGCGCGGTGGCGACGAACCAGAGATTCCAGGCATGCTCGCGCAGATAGCTGTGGTTGACGCCGGGCTCGGCGCCGACGATGGCGGCGACCTCCTCGATGCGCGGCTCCGGCACGGCGAGGGCCGCAAGCGTCGAGGCGCCGGCGGTGTTCGGACGGAAGGTGGCGCCGACGCGGGAGACGGCACCGGCCGCCTTCAGGGCCCGCAAGCGGTCGAGTACCGTCTCTTCGTCCACGCCGAGCCGCCCGGCCATCGCCGCGAACGGCGCGGCGACGAGCGGCAGGTCGCGCTGAAAATCCTCCAGGAGTGCGCGGTCGAGGGATGAGAGCCGGTCGATCATCGTCACAATCCGATCCTGTGCGCGCGGGCGGTGAAGAAGATGCCGGACGGGCTCTTGGCCGTGATCTCGCCGAGCTTTTCGAAGGTCACGGCGTCATAGATGTCGACCCGGTCGGCATCGCGCACCGAGACCCAGACCTCGGTGCCGCGGGCGGTGAATTCCATGTGCAGCACCGCCGGCCCCGGCGTCAGTTCGTGGACGATCTCGTGGCTCTGGCTGTCGATGACCTGGATCGTGTCGTTGAGGGGATGGGCGTAGTTCACCCAGACCTGGCGGCCGCCCGGCCGGGCCATGGCGAAGACCGGCTGGCCGTGGGTCGGCGTGCGCGCGACCTCGCGGAAGTCGCGGGCATCCATCCACAGCACCTCGTGCTGGCCGACGGCCGGCAGCACGAACTGGTCGCCGGCGAGCGCCCAGCCCTCCAGATGGGGCATCTTGTAGACTGGCAGCTTTTCGCGGCCGCGGCCGTAATGGGGCAGGATGCGTTCAGGCTTCGGCCTCTTTGCCCACAGGTCGATGCGGACAAGGCCGTCCTCGCCGAAGAGGCCGGCGATATAGGTGCGCCCGTCGCCGGTGATCAGCCCGTCATAGGGGTTGGTGCCGACGCCGGCGAGCTTTGTGATTGCCGGCGCCGCGCCGGACATGTCGGCGATCCAGGTCGCGCCGGCATCCCAGAGCGAGAAGACGAAGCGCCGCCCCGGCGCGTCGACGAGGCCGACGGTCTTCGACCCGGTCGGGATGTCGGCGACCATGTCTAGGGTGTCGGCGTCGAACACCCGCACGCCGCCCGGCTCGTAGTTGGAAACCGCGACGAGCCGGCCATCATCGGAGATGGCGCCGCCGATGGAGTTGCCGGCCTGCACCACGCGCTTGACGATGGTTCTCGCGAGGATATCGACCTTGGTGAGGCCGCCGTCGCGGCCGAAGACGAAGGCGTAGCGCTCGTCGGGCGAATAGACGAGGCTGGCATGGGAGAGGTCGCCGAGGCCCTCGATGCGGCCGACGGCGGCGCGCTCGGACTGGTCGACGACGATCAGGGAGCCGGTGGCACGCTCCACGATGAGGCCGAGGTCGCCTGTGGCGCAGCAGGGCGTCTCGGCGCGGGCGGTCGCGGCGGCAAGCAGGCCGGCCGCAGCAAGGCCGAGGACGGCGCGGCGCGACAGGGGGGCGATCGATGTCATTCGGCCGGCTCCTCCAAAAGATAGTTGGCGATCCACAGCGCCTCGGTCTCGGTCAAGAGCGGGCGCCAGGGCGGCATTGCCGTCCCCGGCAGACCGTCGAGGATGATGCCGGCGATCGCGTGCGGGTCGGCGCCGCCCAGCGCCTCGCGGGTCAGCGGGCTGCCGAGGCCACCCTTTCGCGTGAGGCCGTGGCAGGAGCCGCAGTCCTGCAGTACCAGATGCTGCAGCCGTGCCGCGCGGTCGGGCGAGACCTCATCCGCCGCCGCCGGGCCGGCCAACAGCATCAGTGCGAGGACGGCGGCGAGCCTAGCCATGGCCGGCGACCCGGGTTTCGGCCAGCATGGCGGCGACTGGCAGGCAGTCGGGCAGGTCTCGGTAGAGCGAGACAACCCGGCCGATGATGAAGAGGACCGGTGCTTCAAGGCGATTGAGAGCAACGTCCGCGCCGATCCGGTCAAGCTGGGAGACCAGCCTCTGTTCGCGCGGCGTGGTAGCGTTGGCGATTGCCATCACCGGCGTCTCGGCCGACAGGCCGTGGGCGGTGAGCCCGGCGGCGATCTCGGCAATGTTGGCAACGCCCATATAGACCACCAGCGTCGTCTCGTCGTCGGCAAGGCTCCGCCAGTCGAGGTCGAGCGGCATGTTGCGGGCGCGGTGGCCGGTGACATAGCGAACGCCGCAGGCAAGACCGCGATGGGTGAGCGGGATGCCGGTCGCGGCGGCCGCCCCTTGCGCGGCGGTGATGCCGGGCACGTAGTCGACGGCAATACCGGCGTCGGCGAGTGCGGCGGCCTCCTCGCTGCCCCTGCCAAAGACGAGCGGGTCGCCGCCCTTCAGCCGGGCGACCGTCAGGCCGCGCGCTGCAAGGTCGACGAGAATGGCGTTGATGCGGTCCTGGGGGACGGCATGGGCGTTCGGCGCCTTGCCGACGTCGATCCGGCGCACGTCCGGCGGGACCATGGCAAGGATTTCCGGCGATACCAGGCGGTCGAACACCACCACGTCGGCCTCCCGCAGCACCCTCAGCGCCTTCAGCGTCAGATATTCCGGGTCGCCGGGGCCTGCGCCGATCAGGAACACTTTTCCGGACATGGGACCAGCCCTTTCGTCTCGCGTTCAATGGCGGGCGGGACCGGGGAGGACCGGACGGCCCTCCCCGACCGGCGTCGTCAGTAGACGTCGCTGCGCGTGTTGAAGACGTTGAACTTGCCCGTCGGCGTGATCAGGCGGGAATCCTTGATCACCTTCTTGGGCTGCAGCGTCTCGTCGTCGACCACGACGATGGCCGAGACCTTGTCCTTGGAGTTCCAGACGGAGAACCAGATCTCGGTGCCCTCGCGGTTGAACTCGCCCTGGACGACCCGCGGCTGGCCTTCCGGAATGCCGGCCCATTCGCCGATCGGCAGCGTTTTGAACTCCGGCTCCTCCTCGGTCATCGTCGAGGTGTCGAACACCGCGATCGAGGCCGAGACCTCCGCATCCGGGTTGAGCGGCGCATCGACATAGAGATGGTGCGAGTTCGGATGGGTCTTGATGAAGAGCGAGCCGCCGCCGAGCGCATAGAAGGACTGGACGAGCTTCCAGGCCTGATCCGGGTGTCCTTCCGGATCGGTGCCAATCAGCGCGACGCTCTCGTCACCGAGATGGGAGGTCGCCCAGACCGGACCGTAGACCGGGTGCACGAAGTTCGCCCCGCGGCCCGGATGCGGCGTCGCCCCATTGGTCTCGATCATGGCGATCAGCTTTTCGTCCTTGGTATCGACCACCGCGACCTTGTTGCGGGCGTTGGCGGCGACCAGGAAGTAGCGGTGGGTGGAATCGAAGCCGCCGTCATGCAGGAACCGCTCGGCCTCGATCTCCGTCGTCGTCAGGTTCTTCAGGTCGGAGAAGTCGATCAGCAGGATCTTGCCGGTCTCCTTCACGTTGACGATGAATTGCGGGTGGTAGTGCGAGGCGACGATCGAGGCGACGCGCGGCTCGGGATGGTAGGTCTGTTCGTCGTAGATGTTGCCGCGGGTCGACACGACCTTGAGCGGCTCCAGCGTGTTGCCGTCCATGATCACGTATTGCGGCGGCCAGTAGGAGCCGGCGATCGCGTATTTGTCCTCCCAGCCCTCGAATTTCGAGGTTTCCACCGAGCGGGCCTCCGAACCGATCTTGATTTCGGCAACGGTCGCCGGCGGGTCCATCCACAGGTCGATCATGTTGACCTTGGCGTCGCGGCCGATGACGTAGAGATAGCGGCCGGATGCCGAGATGCGCGAGATGTGGACGGCATAGCCCGTGTCGATGATGGCGTGGATGTCGTAAGTCTTGCCGTCGATCAGCGCGACCTGCCCGGCGTCCCGCAGGGTGACGGAGAACAGGTTGTCGATGTCGATGTCGTTCATCTTCTTCGTCGGCCGGTCCTCCGGCGCGACCACGACCTTCCAGCTCTCCTTCATCTGCGGCATGCCGAATTCCGGCGGCGCCGGCGGCTCCATCAGCACGTAGCGGGCCATCAGGTCGACGTCGTCTTCGCTCAACTCGCCCGATGTCCCCCAGTTCGGCATGCCCGCCGGCGAGCCGTAGGTGATGAAGTTGATGAGGTGGTCGTAGCCGAGTTCCCGGGTGATGTCGGGGGTCAGCGGCTTGCCGGTCGCGCCCTTGCGAAGGACGCCGTGGCAGCCGGCGCAGCGCTCGAAATAGATCGTCGCGGCGCGCTGGAATTCCTCGCCGGAAATCACCGGGTCGTCCGCCTTGCGGCCGGGGATTTCGACCTTGATTTCACCGAGCGTCGTCATGCTCGGCTTGTAGGCCGCCGCAGGCGTATCGGCGTGGCTCTTCGGCTTGTCCTGGGCCAGGGCTCCGCTGAGGCCGAGGACCGTCGCCATGGCGGCGCTCGCAACAAGCGCCGGCGCGGCTTTGAAATACGGGAGTCTCATAGGGGTTTCCTCCGATCCGCTGATGAGGCGGCACCCAAAGTATACGCCGACTGGTGGTGTCTCCTTGACTTTCGTTAAGGCGTTGAATTCAACTTTTGTTAATTGTCCGGAGCCGGTGCACGGGTCCGAAAATGCGTTTTTTTTGCCTCTGCCTTTCCGTTCTTATTCCGCTGTCGCAATCGGCATCGGCGGCCGGCGTACTGGCGGATGCCATCGAACCCGCAAGGCCGGATGCGACGCTTGCCGCCGACCTGTTCGGGCGTAACGATCCCGTCGGCGTGGTGCGCGAGGAGCGTGCCGGCGTTCCCGGCTGGACAGTGCGCGCCGGCGACACGGTCGTCGGCCATATCGGCTCGACCTGGGAGATCGCCGGCTCGGTCGGCTATTCCGGCCGCCCCCTCGATGTGCTCGTTGCCATCGACACCAGGGCCCATATCGCCGGCGCCCGGCTGATGCGCCACAACGAGCCTGTGCTGACGCTCGGCATTTCCGACGAGGATATCGGCCGCTACGTCGACGGCTTTGCCGGCGTCGACCTCAGCGCGCCGCGCGACAGGATCCTGGCGCCACAACCCGGCGTTCCGGACGTCATCGCCCGGGCGACGGTTTCCACCGGCGTCATCCGCGACGGCATCCTGCGCACCGCCCGCACGCTCGCCATGGGCCGCAGCCTTCTCTCCGGCGACCGCATCGAACGGCTCGCCTTTTCCCCCGCCGGCTGGCCGGAGCTATTGGAGATGGGGGCGCTCGCCCATAGCCGTCTGTCGATGTCGGAGGCGACGGACAAGCTGACCGGCGCGCTCGTCCCGGTGCCGCCGGGCGACGGCGCCTTTCTCGACCTTTATGTCGGCCTTGCCGATCCGCCGACCGTCGGGCGTAACCTCCTCGGCCAGCAGCTCTACACGAACGCGCTCGGCACTCTCGGCCCCGGCGACACCGCCCTCATCGTGCTGTCGCGCGGGCTCTATTCCCACCGCGGCACGGCCTGGAGGCGCTCCGGCACCTTCGAGCGGCTGACAATCGTCCAGGGCGACACGCGGCTCCATCCGGGTGCCGACGACTACCTGTTCGTCAAGCGGCTCGCCGCCGAGGACGCCCCGACAATGAAGGAGGTCAGCATTTTCCGCCTCGGCCCGGCGATCGATCCGATGCAGCCGATCACGGTGGAGGTGCGGGCCGAACGGCCGGCCGAAGGCGGCGGCACGGTGGCGACGACGATCCCGGCCACCTACACGTTGCCGGAGGCGTTCCAGCGCCCGCCGCCGCCGGAACCGGTGCCGCTGTGGCGCGAGACCTGGACCGCGAAGCGCCCGGCCGTCATTGTCGTCGCCGCGATGCTGGCGACGCTGACGCTGATCCTCTTCTTGCAGGAGAGCTTCGTGCGCCGCCCCCGGCTGTGGCGGGTCGGCCGTCTCGGCTTTCTCGCCGTCACGCTGGTGGTGCTCGGCTGGGTCTTCAACGGGCAGCTATCCGTCGTCCAGGTCGTTGCATTCCTGCACGCCCTCCTCACCGGCTTTCACTGGGAGACTTTTTTGATCGAGCCGGTGATCTTCCTGCTCTGGTCGTTCGTCGCGCTCGGCCTGTTGTTCTGGGGCCGCGGCGTCTATTGCGGCTGGCTCTGCCCGTTCGGCGCGCTCCAAGAGCTTTTGAACGCCGGCGCGCGGGCCCTGAAGGTGCCCCAGGTCGCCGTCCCCCAGGCGCTGCACGAACGGTTCTGGGTGATCAAATACACCCTCTTCGTCGCCATCCTCGGGCTCTCCTTCTACTCGCTCCACGACGCCCTGGTGCTGGCCGAGGCCGAGCCGTTCAAGACGGCGATGTCGCTGAGGATGATGCGGGCCTGGCCGTTCGTTGCCTATGTCCTCGGACTGCTCGCCGCCGGCCTCTTCATCGAGCGCTTCTTCTGCCGCTATCTCTGCCCGCTCGGGGCGGGGCTCGCGATCCCGGCCAAGCTGAAGATTTTCGACTGGCTGCACCGGCGCCCGCAATGCGGCCGGGAGTGCCGCTTATGCGAGACCAAATGCACGGTCGGCGCCATCGACCCGCTCGGTCGCATCAATGCCAATGAATGCGTGCTGTGCCTGCGCTGCCAGGTGATCTTCCACGATGCGAATACCTGCACGATCCTGAAGCGCCGGGTCCGCAGCCCCGCCGGCGCGGCGCCGGCAGCGGAGAGATGACATGCTGACCCGCCGCCGCTTCCTCACCATCATCGCCGCTGCCGCCACGCTCGGACCGGCACGGGCCGCCCCGCCGGCGTGGGAATGGCGCGGCCGGGCGCTCGGCGCCGACGCCCGCATCCTGCTTGTCGATGCCGAAGCTAATGCGGCGCGGCACCTGTTCCACCGCATCGAGAAGGAACTAGCCCTTATCGAGCGGCACTTCTCGCTCTTTGCCAAGTCCTCGCTGACCCGGCTCAACCGCACCGGCCGCCTCGCCCATCCCGCGCCGGACGTGCTTGCGCTCTTCACCCTTGCCGGCAGGGTCCATGCGGCAACGGGCGGCGCCTTCGATCCGACCGTGCAGCCGCTCTGGCGCGCGCTCGCCGAAGGCCGCGATCCGGGACCGGCCCGCGCCCTCGTCGGCTGGCGGAACGTTCAGGTGACCCGCGAGGAGATCCGCCTTACCCGGCCCGGCATGGCCCTCACCTTCAACGGCATCGCCCAAGGCTTTGCCACCGATCGCGTGGCCGAATTGATCCGTGCCGCCGGCTTCAGCAACGTCCTCATCGACATCGGCGAAATCGCCGGCCTCGGGCATCGCAGCGACGGCGCGCCCTGGTCCGCCGCTATCGCGCTTGCCGACGGCGCGGAGGTGGCACGCACCGGTCTTTCCGGCATGGCGCTCGCCGTCTCCTCGCCGGGCGGCACGCGCATCGGGCCGGGCGGACGCCTCGGCCACATCATCGATCCGGACGGCGCCAGCGCCCGCTGGCGGCTCGCCGCCGTGACCGCGCCCTCGGCGGCCCTTGCCGATGGATTGTCGACCGCCTTTTGCCTGATGGATCGGGAAGCCATCGCGGCTGCGCTGAAGCGGTTTCCCGGCGCGCGCCTTGCCGCGCTGGTGTAGGCGGATCGCGAAATCCGGCGCCGCTTGACTTTGGTTAAGGCACCGGGGCGCCCCTTCACCAATTCATGGAAAATCATCAACAGCTCCAGCAAAGGGGGCGCAAGATGCGCGAAGTCATGACAAAGAGCATGGCCCGAAATATCTTCTATGGGGGATCTCTCTTCTTCATACTGATATTTCTGGGACTTTCGGCACACAGCCATTACTACATCACGACTGTCTCCACCGACACGGCAAAGCTGACCGAAAGCGTCGCCGCCGGCAAGCGCCTCTGGGAAAAGCACGCCTGCATCAACTGCCACACGATCCTCGGCGAAGGCGCCTATTTCGCCCCGGAACTCAGCAACGTGATGGTGCGCTGGGGCGTCCAGGACGACCCGGAAGCCGCCTTTGAGACCTTGAAGGGATGGATGGAATCGATGCCCACCGGCATCGAGGGCCGCCGGCAAATGCCGCATTTCGACCTGACCGATGAAGAGTATCGCCAGATCGCCGACTTCCTGTTGTGGGCGTCGACCATCCGTTCGCAGAACTGGCCGCCGAACGACGCCGGTTGAGGAGATCGCCATGAAATACCAGTCGCAGAAGATCGCGCTCGCCTACATGTATGTCGCGCTGGCGCTGTTCGCCGTCCAGGTCCTGATGGGCCTCGTCCTCGGCTACATCTATGTGCAGCCGAACTTCCTGTCGGAAATCCTGCCCTTCAACATCGCCCGCATGCTGCACACCAACAGCCTGGTGGTGTGGCTGATCACCGGCTTCTTCGGCGCCGCCTATTTCCTCATTCCCGAGGAGGCGGAGCGCGAGATCCATTCGCCGATGCTCGCCTATCTGCAGCTCCTGATCCTCGTCGTCGGTACGGCCGGCGTCGTCGTCACCTACCTCTTCAACCTCTTTGACGGCAATTTCCTGCTCGGCAACGAGGGGCGCGAGTTCCTGGAACAGCCGAAATGGGTGAAGGCCGGCATCGTCGTCGCCGCGCTCATCTTCCTCTTCAACGTCACCATGACGGTCCTGAAGGGCCGCAAGACCGCGGTCACCAACATCCTGCTCCTCGGCCTCTGGGGCCTGGCGCTGCTGTTCCTCTTTGCCTTCTACAATCCGGAGAACCTGGCACTCGACAAGCAGTACTGGTGGTACGTCGTGCATCTGTGGGTCGAGGGCGTCTGGGAGCTGATCATGGCCTCGATCCTCGCCTATCTGATGCTGAAGCTGACCGGCGTCGACCGCGAGGTGGTGGAGAAATGGCTTTACGTCATCGTCGCAACGGCCCTCTTCTCCGGCATCCTCGGCACCGGCCACCACTATTACTGGATCGGCACGCCGGGCTACTGGCAGTGGATCGGCTCGATCTTCTCCTCGCTGGAGGTCGTCCCGTTCTTTGCCATGATGAGCTTTGCCTTCGTCATGGTCTGGAAGGGCCGCCGCAACCATCCGAACCGGGCCGCGCTGCTGTGGAGCCTCGGCTGCGCCACCCTTGCCTTCTTCGGCGCCGGCGTCTGGGGCTTCCTGCACACCCTGCACGGCGTCAACTTCTACACCCACGGCACCCAGATCACCGCCGCGCACGGCCACCTCGCTTTCTTCGGCGCCTATGTGTCCCTCAACCTTGCGGTCTTCACCTATATGGCGCCGATCCTGAGGGGCCGCGATCCCTATAACCAGGTGCTCAACATGGCGTCGTTCTGGCTGATGAGCAGCGGCATGGTGTTCATGACCGTGACGCTGACCTTCGCCGGTGCCGTGCAGACGCACCTGCAGCGGGTCATGGGCATGAACTTCATCGAGGTCCAGGACCAGCTCGCCATCTTCTTCTGGATGCGGTTCGGCTCCGGCGTCGCGGTCGTCCTCGGCGTCGCCCTGTTCCTCTATTCGGTGCTGGTACCCGGACGGGAAGTCGTTGCGCCCGGCCCGGCCGTGCAGGCGGCCGCGGAGTAGTGACCGTGAACGCCCCGCTCGACATGGAGAAGGCGGCCCCGGCCGCCTTCTACCTTCCCCACGGCGACGAATGCACCGTCTTTGCCGCCGCCCACGCCAACCGGCTGCCGGTGCTCCTCAAAGGCCCGACCGGCTGCGGCAAGACCCGCTTCGTCACCCATATGGCGAACCGGCTGGCGCGCCCGCTCTATACCGTTGCCTGCCACGATGACCTCTCCGCCGCCGACCTGATCGGCCGCTATCTGCTGAAGGGCGGCGAGACGGTCTGGGTCGACGGGCCGCTGACCCGCGCCGTGCGCGAAGGCGCCATCTGCTATCTCGACGAGGTCGTCGAGGCCCGCAAGGACGTCACCGTCGTGCTGCACCCGCTGACCGACGACCGTCGCATCCTGCCGGTCGACCGCACCGGCGAGGAGATCGCCGCCGCCCCCGGCTTCATGCTCGTCGCCTCCTACAATCCCGGCTACCAGAACATCCTGAAAACGCTGAAGCCGTCGACCCGGCAGCGCTTCGTCGCCCTTGAATTCGACTTCCCGGCGCCCGAGCACGAGGTGCCCGTGGTGGTTCGCGAAAGCGGTCTGGAAGAGGCTCGGGTGCAGCCCCTCGTGCGCCTCGCCAACAAGCTGCGCGGCCTCAAGGGGCAGGACCTGGAAGAAGGCGTCTCGACGCGCCTCGTCGTCTATGCGGCGACCCTCATCGCCACCGGAATGCCGGTCGAGCGCGCGGTGTCGGTGGCCATGGTCGAGCCCTTGACCGACGACGCCGACGTCAAGCGCGGGCTGCTCGATCTCGTCCTGGCCGTTTATGGATGAGGCAGGCCATGACGAAGATCGACATCGAGCCATGGGAACCCGAAGAGACCGTCGGGAAACTGTGGCACACCCTGGCCAGCCGTCTCGATGTGACAGCGGAGCATGACGGTGCCCGTGTCGACCTCGCAGAGGTCGAGGGACGGCTGGCCGTTTTCTATCGCGGGCTCGGCGGCAGCCCCGACGTTGCATTAAAACCGGTGGATGGCGAGCAGAGCCGCCACCGGCTGTCGTTCCGCCGGCGGCTTGCGACCGACGCGGAGCGGATGCCACGCGCGAGCTTCGACGGCGAGGCCCTGCGCCTGCCAGCGTCGCTCGCCGTCTTTCCCTACCGCGAAGCCAATGCGGCGCTCTATCTCTGGCTCGCCGCCTCGGCACCGCATATTTGCCCGCCGCCGCGCCATGGCGATCCATTGAGGGCCGATATCGCGGCGATCATGGCGGCGATGGCCGGAACGCTACGCACTCTTGCCGAGGCGCCCGGCCTGGCGGGCTTGCAGCGCGACCTTTGCCGCGCCTGCCTCGCCAATCGCCCCGACCGCAAGCTTCCGCCGGTCGAGACCGCGGTGGAGGATCTCGTTCGCCATGTGCTCGGCGATCGCCGGCCGCTGTCGACGCTGGCCGCGCAGATGCTCGTTGCCTGCCGCAGCGGCGACCTTGTGGACGTCCACGCGCCGCGGGGCTACCGCCCCTTCCAGCCCGTGCCGCTGTGGATCGACTGCCGGGAGCGCACCCGCTCCGCGTCCAACGAGGACGAGGCAGCGCCCGGCGAAGGCCCCGCGGAGGACGGCCCGACCGGCGTCAAGCGCGCCCGCCGCCACCGCTCCGACGAGGCGGAGCGCAAGGACAGCCTCATCCTCCACAAGTTCGAGGCGATCCTGAGTTGGACCGAATTCCTCAACCTCAACCGCCGGGTCGACGACGACGACACCGACAGCGCCAGGAAGGCGGCCGATGACCAGGAGGAAATCGGCCTCGGCCAGGTCTCCAAAAGCCCTGCCACCCGGCTGAAGCTGCATCTCGACCTTGCCCCGGAAGACGCCGACCGCGAGGCGCTTTCGGCCGCCCACACCTATCCGGAATGGGACGCGCGCACCGGAACCTACCTGCCCGCCCATGTGCGCGTACTGGAAAGCACGGCGGAGCCGGACGATGCCGAGGCGCCCGGCGACGATGCGCAGGCCGTCCGGCGCATCCGCTCGGTCAAGCGCCAGTTCGAGGCGCTGAGGCCCGGCCGCATGATGACCGCCGGCCACCTCGACGGCGACGAGCTGGACACCGACATGGCGGTGCGCGCCAGCACCGACCGGCTGGCCACCGGCATCGCCAACGAACGCATCTGGCGCCAGAGCCGGCCCCAGGCGCGCAGCCTTTCCGTCTCCATCCTGCTCGACGTCTCGCGGTCGACAGAGAGCGCCGTTTCCGGCCGCCAGGTCATCGACATCGAGCGCGAGGCGCTGGCCGCGCTGGCCTGGGGGCTCGATGCCTGCGGCGACGACTTCGCAATCCACGCCTTTTCCTCGCTGAAGCGGAACCGCGTCTACCTTCTCGGCTGCAAGGATTTCGGCGAGCCGATGGGGGCGACGGTGGAGGCCCGCATCCGGTCCCTGAAGCCCGGCTTCTACACCCGCCTCGGAGCCGCCATCCGCCACGCCTCGGCCGGGCTTGCCGAGCAGGCCAAGAAGCGGCGCCTGCTCCTCGTCATCACCGACGGCAAGCCGAACGACCTCGACCACTATGAGGGCCGGCACGGCATCGAGGACAGCGCCATGGCGGTGCGCGAGGCGCGCCGCGCCGGCCATGCCGTCTTCGGGATCACCGTCGACAAGGACGCCCGCTCCTGGTTTCCGCGCATTTTTGGCCGCGGCGGCTACGCCCAGATCTCCCATCCGGACCGGCTCACCGCCGCCCTGCCGGAGATCTACCGGCACCTGGTCGGGGCATGAGCGGGAAGGCGAAGGTCATGGCATCGGCGGATCCGCTCGAGCAACTGCCGGGCGACCTGATGATGTGGGTGCTAATCGTCTCCGAACTCCTGGTGTTCGGGGCCGGGCTCGCCGCATTCCTCGCCGTTCGCATTTCCGATCCGGCCGGCTTTGCCGCTTCCCAGGACGATCTCCACCGGGCTGCTGCCGGCATCAACACGGTGGTGCTGGTGACCTCCGGGTTCCTCGCCGCCCTGGCGGTCCGGGCACGGCGCGACGGCCGGCGCGGCAGGACCCGCCTCCTGCTGGCCGCCGCCGCACTGCTCGGCGCCGTCTTCCTCGTCGTCAAGGGCTGGGAGTTCGCGGACGCCTTCGCGGCCGGCCTGTCCACCGAGACGCACCCCTTCTTCACCTTCTATTTCCTGCTCACGGGCTTCCACTTCGCCCATGTGGTCGCCGGCATCGTCATCCTCGCCCTCATCGGCTGGAAGGATAGCCCACACAGCCTGGAAGTCGGCACGGCGTTCTGGCACATGGTCGACCTCGTCTGGGTGATCCTCTTCCCCGTCGTCTATCTCCTGAGGTGAGCGATGCCGCGCGATCCGCTCATCTGCGCCTGGATCCTACTGATCGCCCTTTGCCTCGGCTCGACCGCGATCGCCCTTGCGGTCGGATCGGGCCTCGGGCCTGTCGCGCTCACCGCCGCCGGTGCAGCGATATTGTTGCTGTCCTGGCTGAAGGCCCGGCTCATCCTCAACGCCTATCTCGGCCTTGCCGCGGCCCCTTTCTGGCGCAAAGGCTTCGAGATCACCCTGGCGCTTTACGCGCTGCTGTTGCTGGGGCTTTACGTAGCGCCCACGATCTGATGGCACGCGGATTCGTGGCATAACCGTTTGCAGCCGAATCGCGGATGATCGCGCCTGGGAGCGCCCCGTTTGCGTCGTCTCGCGCCGCCGGTGCGCCGCTCAGGTGCCGTCCTGATCTGCGGCATAGGCCTTCCAGAACACCTCGACGGCCTTGGCGACGACATGCTCCCTCTCCGCCTTGCTGATCTCCGTCTTGACGCCCAGCAGGTGCTTGTAGAAGAGGTCCGCCTTGCACAGCTCCAGGAACTGCTGGGCCGCCAGGTCGATGTCGTCGATGTCGAGGATGCCGCGCGCGACCGCGCCGGCAAGGAAATGGGCGAGCCGCTGGCTGCCCTTGCCCATGGCGCTGTCGTGGAAGACGCGGCCGATATCGGGAAACTGCCTGGTTTCGCTGACGACCAGCCGAAAGGTGCTCTGGGCGAAATCGGAGAGGATGAGATTGACATAGCTGCGGGCGATTTTCAGGAGCGCTTCGCGGACGTCCTCTTCCTTCAGTTCGACCTCGAAGACATGGCCGCCATGGGTTTCGCACTCCTCGCGCGTCATCGCGGCAAAGAGCGCCTTCTTGTCGGCAAAATGCTTGTAGATCGTTGCCTTTGAGACGCCCGCGGCGGCCGCAATGTCGTCGACGCTGGCGCCGTCATAGCCGGACTCGTAGAAGGCCTGCTTGGCCCCCTCCAGGATCTGTGCCGCCTTGGAAGCCGCCCGCTTTCCCCGGTTCATATCCGTCAGTTCACTTGTTTCATTTACTATTCCGCCCTTGATACGGCAGGAAATCCGCGTTTTCAACTTGCAAAATGAACTGACCGGTTTATTTTGAGTCCAGACCTCCTGCACGTTCGGGCGGATGCCCGGCGTGCTTTTGTCTTTTCCCAGACGCGCGATCTCCCCGACACGCGCCAGGCAAACGCCACTACATTTTCCAGGCCGACGGCCGAGGACGACAGCGCATGAATACCCGACCGGACAAGGATACCTTTTCGGAGGACCGCAGCCGACCCGTGCCCGAGGCGGACGACGCCACGACACCTGAGGTGCCGACGACGGACGACGGATCGTCGGAGGCGCCGGCGACAGACGAGCCGTCGGACGGTGCAGCGAAGAAAAAGCGCAGCAGGAAGCCGATCGTTGCCATCATCCTGCTGGCGGTGCTCGCGGCGGCCGGCACCTACGGCTATCACTGGTGGCAGGTCGGCCGGTTCGTCGAACAGACCGACGACGCCTACATCAAGGCCGACATCGTCTCGCTGTCGGCCGAGGTCGGCGGACGCATCACCGAAATCCCCGTCAAGGACAACCAGCGGGTCGACATGGGCGACGTGCTGGTGCGCATCGACGATGCCGATTACCTCTCGGCGCGCGCCTCGTCCGAGGCGAGCCTTGCCGCCGCCGAAGCGGCGATCGCCAACATCGATGCCAGCCGCACCCTGCAGCTTCGCCAGCTCGATGCGGCCAAGGCCGACCTGGAGACGGCCAAGGCCAATCTCGACCTCGCCGAGACGGAATACGGCCGCGCCGACCGGCTCGCCAAGACCGGGGCGGCCAGCAAGCAAAATCTCGACCAGGCCGACAACGCGCTGCGCCTGGCCCGCGCCGCGCGCGACAAGGCGACGGCCGCCGTTGCCGCCGACGAGCAGCAGCTCAAGGTGCTGGACTGGCAGAAGAAGCAGCGCATCGCCGACCGCGACCGGGCGGACGCATCGCTCAGCCTTGCCGAGACCAATCTGTCGCGCACCGTCATCCGTGCCCCGCGCGCGGGGCTCGTCGGCAATCGCGGCGTCGACCAGGGCGAATATGTGGCGCCCGGCCAGCGGCTGATGAGCATCGTGCCGATCGACGACATCTATGTGGTCGCCAATTTCAAGGAGACCCAGGTCCGGCAGTTCCGCGACGGCATGGAGGCGGAGCTGACCTTCGACATGCTTGGCGGCAAGACCGTTGAGGGCACCATCGACAGCGTGGCGCCGGCGACCGGCTCGGAATTCGCGCTGCTGCCGCCGCAGAACGCGACCGGCAACTTCACCAAGATCGTGCAGCGCATCCCGGTCAAGATCCGCCTCAAGGACCTGCCGGAAGAGGGCCTGGCGCTTCGGCCCGGCACCTCCGTCGTCGTCCACGTCAACACCAAGCCTGCCGACGAATGACCGCCACTGACGGACCCCGGAAAAGGCAACCGGACGCGGGCGCGCCCGGCGAGGACGGCGCGTTCAAACCGCGCGGCGGCGCCTTCGGCTTCTTCTTCATGGTGCTCGGCATGTTCATGGCGATCCTGGACATCCAGATCGTCGCCTCGTCGCTGCCCGAGATCCAGGCCGGCGTTTCGGCCTCCGTCGACCAGATCACCTGGGTGCAGACCGCCTATCTCGTCGCCGAGGTGGTCATGATCCCGCTGTCGGGCTGGCTGGCGCGGGTGATGTCGTCGCGCTGGCTGTTCAGCGCGTCCGCCGCCGGCTTCACCATCACCAGCGTCATGTGCGCGTTCTCCTGGGACACCTCGTCCCTCATCTTCTTCCGGGCGATCCAGGGGTTCGTCGGCGGGGCAATGATCCCCACCGTCTTTGCCGCCAACTTCAAGCTCTTCCCGCCGGAGCGGCGCATGGTCGGCACCGTCGTCATCGGGCTGACAGCCACCGTCGCGCCGGCCATCGGCCCGACGCTCGGCGGCTACATCACCGAGTTCTACGCCTGGGAATGGCTGTTCCTCGTCAATGTCGTGCCGGGCCTCATCGTCACCATCGTCGTGCCGCTCGCCATCGACATCGACGAGGCCGAGCCGGGGCTTCTCGGCAAGATCGACATCCTCGGCATCGTGCTCGTCGCCGGCTTCCTCGGCTCGCTGGAATTCGTCCTCGACGAGGGCCCGCGCGAGGATTGGTTCGAGGACCGCACCATCTTCATCTTCGCCATCGTATCGGCGGCCTCGGCCATCGGCCTGTTCTGGCGCGAATTGACGGTCGAGCACCCGGTGCTGGAACTCCATGCCTTCACCAACCGCAACTTCACCGTCGGCTGCATCCTCACCTTCGTGCTCGGCATCTGCCTTTACGGCCAGACCTTCATCCTGCCGCAGGTGCTGTCCCAGGTGCGCGGCTACAACTCGCTGCAGATCGGCGAGGTCATGTTCGTGACCGGCGCGGCGATGTTCTCAACGGCGCCGATCGCGGGGCGGCTGACCAACAGCGTCGATCCGCGCAAGCTCCTCGTCGTCGGCTTTCTCGTCGTCGCCACCGGGCTCTACCTCAATTCGCTCATGAACACGGAAGTGGCATTCTGGGACCTGTTCCTGCCGCAAGCCGTGCGCGGCATCGGACTGATCCTGTGCATCGTGCCGATCACGGCTGCGGCGCTCGGCACCCTGCCGACGAACCTCGTCAGCGGCGGCAGCGGGCTCTTCAACCTGTTCCGGAATATGGGCGGCGCCGTCGGGCTCGCCATGATCAACACCATGTGGGACGGCCGCTACGACCGGCATTACTGGTGGATCACGGAAAAGCTGTCGGACACCAACGCCGTCGCCGTGGAGCACCTCAACGACATCGAGCGGGCGCTGTCGGCCAATCCCGCCGTCGGCGATCCGTCGCTCGCCGCTTATCAGACGCTGACGCAGGAAGTCTCCCTGCAGGCCAACATCATGGCCTGGGACGACGTCTTCTTCATGATCGCCGTCGCCTTCATCGTCGCCATGCCGCTGATCTTCCTGCTCGCCAAGCCGAAGCCCGGCGAAGTGTCGGCGCATTAGTTGGGCACGACCTTCACATTGTCGATGAGGCGCGTGTTGCCGAGCCAGGCCGCAACGAGGAGCCGGGCCGGACGATCGGCCACCGACAGCGGCGACAGGTCGGCCTCGGCGCGAAGTTCCAGATATTCCACCTCGGAAAACCCTGCCGCGACGATGGCAGCCTTTGCGATCTCCAAGGTCGGAGCAAGGTCCGCGCCGCCTTCCAGCGCATGCGCGGCCGCCCGCAGCGCCTCGGCGAGCTTCGGGGCGATGGCCCGCTCGTCCGGCGTCAGGTGGACATTGCGCGAGGAGATCGCCAGGCCATCCGCCTCACGCACCGTCGGGCAGCCGACGACCTCGATCGCGATGTCGAGGTCGCGGGCGAGCCGGCGCACCACGTGGAGCTGCTGGAAATCCTTCTCGCCAAAAAAGGCGAAATCGGCGCCGGTCTGCAGGAAGAGCTTGGCGACGACGGTCGCGACGCCGTCGAAGTGGCCGGGCCGGAACGCGCCGCAGAGGCCCTCGCTGACCTGTCCCACCGTCACGGTCGTGGAAAATCCCTGCGGGTAGACCTCTTCCGGCTCCGGGCAATAGAGCATGTGGGCGCCGAGCGGGGCGAGCTTTGCCGCATCGTCGGCTTCTGTCCGCGGATAGGAGGCGTAGTCGTCCGGGTTGTTAAACTGCTTGGGATTGACGAAGAGCGTGACGATGACCCGTTCGGCGCGCTCAAGCGCGGCGCGCACGAGGCTGAGATGGCCTTCGTGGAGCGCGCCCATGGTCGGCACCACGGCGACCTTGTGGCCAGCCCTGCGCCAGCCGGCGACGGTCTCGCGCAGTTCGGCCCGGGTGCGGACGATGGCAACGCTCATTTTGCGCCCGCTCCGGCCTTCGCTTTCGGCTTGTCCGCGAAGACGTGCTCTGGCGCCGGGAAGCGGCGGGCCCGCACGTCGTCCGCGTAGGCCGCGACAGCGCCTTGCGCCGCCTCGCCGAGTTCCGCATAGCGCTTGACGAATTTCGGGCGGAAGTCGGTGAACAGGCCGAGCATGTCGTCGACGACGAGGATCTGGCCATCGCAGGCCGGCGAGGCGCCGATGCCGATGGTCGGGATGGCGATCTCCTCGGTGATCCGGCGGGCAAGCGATTCGGGGATCTTTTCGATCACCACGGAAAAGGCGCCGGCCTCGGCGATGGCGCGGGCGTCCTCCAGGATGCGCTCCGCGGCCGCGCCCCGCCCTTGCACCGTGTAGCCACCGAAGGCGTTCACCGCCTGGGGCGTCAGGCCGATATGGGCCATCACCGGGATGCCGCGGGCAACGAGGAAGCGGATGGTCTCTGCCATGGCGACGCCGCCTTCCAGCTTCACCGCCGCGCAGCCGGTCTCGGTCATCACGCGGGCGGCGCTGCGGAACGCCTGCGCGGGACTTTCCTCATAGCTGCCGAACGGAAGGTCGACGACCATGAGGGCGTGCTCCACGCCGCGGCGCACGGCCTTGCCGTGCAGGATCATCATCTCCAGCGTCACGCCGAGGGTCGAGGGCAGGCCGTGCAGCACCATGCCGAGGCTATCGCCGACCAGCACCACGTCGCAATGGGGATCGACCAGCCGGGCGACCGGCGTCGTGTAGGCGGTCAGGCAGACCAGCGGGTCCTTGCCCTTGCGCGCGGCGATGTCCGGCAGCGCCAGGGCCGTGGCGCGTCCAGTCGCGCTCATTGTTATCACCTCCCGGGGATAGGCGTTCTCAGTCGGGCCCCGTGTTTCGCACAGGATTGTGCAGGTGCGAAGGAAAAACATGGCCGCAGGCGACCGGCGTGCGATTTCGACCGTATGCCGGCGAGTTCATTTCGCCGCCCGCGCCTTTGTGGCATTCCGTCGCGTCGCCCCCCTCAGGCCTCTTTTTCCAGCGCCAGCGGGTCTTCTTCGGCGAGCGTCTTGCGGCCGATGGCGATGACGGCAACGACCGAGAGGTTCATGGCGATCGCGTAGATGATCGCCGGCACCGACAAGAGCGGCGTCTGCAGGAGCACGAAGGCGATGAACATGGCGAGCGCCACGTTCTGCAGGCCGCACTCCACGGCAATGGCGATCGCCCGGCGGGCCTGGAGCCTCAGGAGCGCGGCAAGGCCGAAGCCGAGGCCAATGGCCAGGACGTTGAGGGCAATGACGGCCGGACCAACCTCGGCCCAGTAGGTGCTGATCGAATCGCGTTCGACCCAGAAGGTCCAGGCGACAATGAGGGCAAAGATCAGCGTCGCCAGACGCCGGGCAAGGCCGAGATTGCGGCGCACGAAGCCCGGTGCCCTGGCGCGGATCGTCATGCCGATGACGAGCGGCAGCGCGGTGACGACGACGATCGAGCCGATGGTGCGGCCGAGCGGCATGGAGATCGTCTCCGCGGTGCCGAGGAAATACGCAAGGCCGAAGCCGACGACCAGCGGCACGGTGATCAGCGACAGGGCGCTGGTCACCGCCGTCATGGCGATCGACAGGGCGACGTCGCCGCGGGCCAGCATGGTCAGGAAGTTGGACGTGACGCCGCCCGGCGAGGCGGCGAGAATCACCAGCCCGACCGCCATTTCCGGCGACAGGCCGAGACCGTGGGCGATGCCGAAGGCGATCAGCGGCAGCCCCAGGATCTGGGCGGCGAGGCCGAAGACCAGCGCCCGCTTGCCGTCGGCGAGACGGGCGAAGTCGATCGGTCGCATGCCGAGCCCGACGACGGTCATGATGACGAAGAGGCCGGCGGGCAGGAGAATGTTGGCGGTCATGGCGGATTTCCCCGTCCTTTATGAGCGGCAGATCCCGAAACGCCCGGGCCTCGGCCTTTCGCACAGACCGTCCCGGGCCGCAAGATTGCCGCCTTTACAGCCCTCTTGCAGCACCGGTTCGACGGCCTGGCATTGACAGCGCGCAACGTAACGCGCCGGCGGGATGCCATAGTGTCACATCGCCCTGTCACACACCGCAAAATAATGTAAAGTCAGATTGACACTATGGGTCGTAATGATATGTTGACGGCCGTGGGAGTGAAGCCAATGCGAATTGTTCTTGTCCACCCGAACTATCAGTCCGGCGGCGCGGAAATCGCGGGCAGATGGCCCCCGGCCTGGGCGGCCTATCTTGCCGGATCGCTGAAGAAAGCGGGTTACACAGATCTGCACTTCATCGACGCCATGACCGACAACATCGGCGAGGAAGAACTCGGCCGCATGCTGGAAGAGCTGCAGCCGGATCTCGTCGGCGTCACGTCGATCACCCCGTCGATCTACGCGGCCGAAGGCGTCATGGAAGTGGCGCTGAGGAAATGCCCGAACGCGGTTCGGTGCATCGGCGGCGTCCATGCCACCTTCATGTTCAAGCAGGTGCTCTCCGAGGCGCCGTGGATCGACGTGGTCGTGCGCGGCGAAGGCGAGGAGATCATCGTCGAGCTTGCCGACGCCATCCGGGATGGCCGCTGGCCGGCCGAGCGGGACAAGATCCTCGGCATCGCCTATCGCGACGGCGAGACGATCACCGCGACGGCCGCCGCGCCGACGATCAAGGACCTCGATGCTATCGAGCCGGACTGGTCGATCCTGGAGTGGGAAAAATACATCTACGAGCCGCTGAACACCCGCGTCGCGATCCCCAACATGGCGCGCGGCTGCCCGTTCACCTGCTCGTTCTGCTCGCAGTGGAAGTTCTGGCGCGACTATCGCATCCGCGACCCCAAGAAGGTGGTCGACGAGATCGAGAACCTCGTCAACAACCACAAGGTCGGCTTCTTCATCCTCGCCGACGAGGAACCGACCATCAACCGCAAGAAGTTCATCGCGTTCTGCGAGGAACTGATCGCGCGCGACCTGCCGAAGCGGATCCAGTGGGGCATCAACACCCGCGTCACCGACATCCTGCGCGACGAGGAGTACCTCGCCTTCTACCGCAAGGCCGGCCTCGTCCATGTCAGCCTCGGCACGGAGGCAGCCGCCCAGCTCAAGCTCGACCTGTTCCACAAGGAGACCAAGGTCGAGGACAACAAGCGGGCGATCGAGCTGCTGCGCAAGGCCGACATCTTCACCGAAGCCCAGTTCATCGTCGGCCTTGAGAACGAGACCGCCGAGACGCTGGAAGAAACCTACCAGATGGCCAAGGACTGGGATCCGGACCTCGCCAACTGGTCGATGTACACGCCCTGGCCGTTCTCGTCGCTGTTCCACGAACTCGGCGACAAGGTCGAGGTGTTCGACTTCTCCAAGTACAACTTCGTCACGCCGATCATGAAACCGGCAGCCATGGACCGGGCCGAACTGCTCGACCGGGTCATGAGCAACTACCGCCGCTTCTACATCCGCAAGGCGTTGTTCCACTATCCCTGGCGCGGCATCGGCTACCGGCGCCGGTATCTGCTCGGCTGCCTGAAGGCCTTCCTGAAGGCCGGCTTCCAGCGCAAATTCTACGACCTCGGCCGGGTCAACTATTGGGGCCCGCAGTCGAAGAAGGGCGTCGACTTCCAGTTCGACCAGACGCGGGGCATCGCCCAGGCGCAAGAGGAGGATTGGGAGGCCGCGGCCGATCGCGCCGCCAGGGCCCGTGCCAAGCGCATGGACGCCATGGCGTGCGGTGGCGGCGACGAGCAGCTATCGGACGAAGAGCTGTACACGGCGGAGGAACTTGCAGCCCGGCGGGCGGCAAAGGCCAAAGACGCCGCCGACCAGGGGTCCGTTGCCGCCGAGTAGAGCGCGGCCATGTCGTACGATTGCGTCCAGGAACACCAAGACGGGCTGGCGACGGCGGAGATGTCCGCCACGCCGGCCCGTGTCGGTCCCAACGCCGTCATTCAGCTTGCCATCGTGCTGCAGCTCCGCCTCGGCGAGGCGCGGGCTAGGGCCGTCTTTGCGCGCGCCGGCTTTGCGCCGATGCTGGACGACCTGCCGGACGAGATGGTCGACGAGCGCATTCCGGCCGCGCTTTTCTCCGCGCTCTTTGCCGAACTGGATGGCGAAACCGCCGCCTCGGTCGCCGAGGAGGCGGGCCTTGCCACCGCCGACTACATCATGGCCAACCGCATCCCCGGTTTCGCCCGCACCCTCCTCAAGCTTCTTCCGGGCCCGCTCGCAGCGCCGCTGCTGACGAAGGCGATTGCGCAGCATTCCTGGACCTTTGCCGGCTCCGGCGCGTTCAGCGCCACGCCCGGCTCTCCCATCGTGGTGGAGATCGCCGACAACCCGCTCGCAATGCCCGGCTGTGCCTGGCACCGGGCGGTGTTCGAGCGGCTCTACCGCAATCTCGTTTCACGGCGCACCACCGTCACGCACACCTCCTGCTGCCATGACGGGGCGCCGGCCTGCCGTTTCACCATCGACATATCCGGCGGGGGCCCTTCCCGGGCGTCCGCCTCCTGATCCGCCAATCCCTCGAGAGGATGGATTGATGCTTGAAATAGAAAAATACCATCCGAAGAGCCGTCTCGGCCGCTGGGTCCAGTCACGCCTGCCCGTGATCAGCCTGGTGAAAGAGCAGTTCATCGACTTTCCGACGCCGAAGAACCTGAACTACTGGTGGACCTTCGGCATGATCCTGACGGTGATGCTGGTGGTCCAGCTCCTCACCGGCATCGTGCTGGCCATGCACTACACGCCGCATGAGAAGATGGCGTTCGATTCCATCGAGCACATCATGCGCGACGTGAATTTCGGCTGGCTGATCCGCTACATGCACGCCAACGGCGCGTCGTTCTTCTTCCTCGCCGTCTATGTGCACATCTTCCGCGGTCTCTATTACGGCTCCTACCGGGCGCCGCGCGAGGTGCTGTGGATCCTCGGCGTCCTGATCTACCTCGTGATGATGACGACGGGCTTCACCGGCTACGTGCTGCCCTGGGGCCAGATGAGCTTCTGGGCCGCCACCGTCATCACCAGCATGTTCTCGGCCGTGCCGGAATTCGGCGAGCCGATCGTGCAGTGGCTGTGGGGCGGCTTCTCGGTCGGCAACCCGACCCTGCAGCGGTTCTATTCGCTGCACTACCTGTTGCCCTTCATCATCGCCGCGATCGTGCTCCTGCACGTCTGGGCGCTGCACTATGTCGGCTCCAACAACCCGGCCGGCATCGAGCCCAAGACCAAGCAGGACACCGTGCCCTTCACGCCCCATGTGACGATGAAGGACCTCTACGCCGCGGTCGTGTTCCTGGTGCTGTTCTCCTGGTTCCTGTTCTTCCAGCCGAACTATCTCGGCCACCCGGACAACTACATCCCGGCCGATCCGCTGGTCACCCCGCAGCACATCGTGCCGGAATGGTACTACCTGCCGTTCTACGCCATGCTTCGGGCCGTGCCTGACAAGCTCGGCGGCGTCCTCGTCATGTTCGCCTCGATCATCGTCCTCTTCTTCGTGCCCTGGCTCGACCCGTGCAAGGCGAAGTCGACGCGCTACCGGCCGATCTACCGGTTCTTCTTCTGGGTGCTGGTCGCCGACTGCATCTTCCTCGGCTGGCTCGGCTCCAAGCCGGCGGAAGGCGCCTATGTCGCCCTGGCCCAGTACGGCACCGCCTACTACTTCATCCACTTCATCATCCTGTTGCCGATCCTCGGCCTGATCGAGCGGCCGAAGAACCTGCCGCCGACGATCTCGGCCGCCGTCCTTGAGGACATCGCCGACCGCGAGAAGAAGGACGAAGCGCGCAAGAAGAAGAAGGAAGCCCAGGCGGCCAAGAAGAAGGCCGACGCGGCGAAGAAGAAGGCCGCCGAGGAGGAAGCCGCCAGGAAGAAGGCGGCGGACGAGGCCGCCAAGAAGGAGGCCGCCGCCAAACCGGCCGAAGCCGCGAAACCGGCTGATCCGGCAAAGCCAACTGACGCCGCCAAGCCCGCGGAGGCCGAAAAGCCGACGGACGCGGCGAAACCTGGCGATGCCAAACCGGGCGATGCCGAAAAACCCACGCCGAAGAAGGAGGGCTGAACGATGTCACAGACCATCACCACGGCATCCGTGTCCCGCCGCCTGCTGGGTTTTTCCGCCACCGTTCTGGCCGCTGCCGTCCTCGCCGTCGGCATCGCCGGCTCGTCTCCGACGAGGGCCTCCGAGGTCGCCTCGCCGTCCGACAACTGGTGGACCTTCAAGGGCCCCTGGGGCTACTACGACGACGCCCAGCTGAAGCGCGGCTTCAAGGTGTTCCGGGAGGTCTGCTCGGCCTGCCACAGCATGAAGTACATCGCCTTCCGCAACTTCGCCGATCCGGGCGGCCTCGGCTTCACCGAGGACGAGGTCAAGGCGCTCGCCGAGGAATACACCGTCAAGGACGGCCCGAACGAGGAAGGCGAGATGTTCGAGCGGCCCGGCAAGCCGTCTGACCGCTGGCCGTCGCCCTTTGCCAATGACGAAGCGGCGAAATTCGCCAATAACGGCGCGCTGCCGCCGGACTTCTCGCTGCTCGCCAAGGCGCGCGGCCCGGAGCGCGGCTTTCCGTGGTTCCTCATCGACATGGTCACCACGCACCAGGAATCCGGTCCGGACTACATCTACGCCCTGATGACGGGCTACGAGGAGACGCCGGAATGCGGCGCCGACTTCGAGGGCTACTACAACACCGCATTTGCGGTCGGCGGCGTGCCGGAGGGCTGCAAGGAGAACGGCGTCTCGACCATCCACGGCACCTATATCGCCATGGCACCGCCGCTGTTCGAAGACCTCGTCGAATATGACGACGGCACCCCGCAGACGATCGACCAGTACGCCCGCGACGTCGCCGCCTTCATGATGTGGGCCGCGGAGCCGAAGCTGGAGGAGCGCAAGCGCATCGGCATCGCCGTCGTGCTCTACCTGATCCTGCTCTCCGGCCTGCTCTTCCTGGTCAAGAAGCACATCTGGCGCAACGTCGAGCACTGATCGGCGACCGCCCGCTCAAGAACGGAAAAGCCCGCCCTCGCCGGCGGGCTTTTTCTTTGGCGCGGCAATGCCGGGCGCGCGCTTTCAGCCACCAGGAGGCGCGCCAGAGCCCGGGAGAGGCCGATCGAGGGGCGTCCGGCCCTTCTCCCCTCCCCATGGGAAACGGCGTGGCCAGGCGTCCCGCAGTGCTGTGGCCGCAAAAGGATTGCGGCGGGACGGGATGGGAGTGTGAGGCGCGGCGCCGAGCTTCAGGGCATCTGGCGGGGAGACAGCCAGGGAAACGGGGTCGCTCCGCGTCCGAACCCCGGTCGCGCGTCATGACCGGCTCGGCCCGGTCGTCCAATCCGCCCTTCGGAGCAGTTGGCCAAAGCCCCATGGATTGCCATGTCACAGATGGCAACGACGCCGGATGGTGGACACCGGAACGCGCAAGCCATCAACCGGCATGGCAATGAGGTCGACCCGCAAGCCGACCCGGCGCGCTGTCGGCAAGAAACGGCCCGCCGGGGCTCATTGCGCCCGGCAGCACCTTTCCTGTCCGAAGAGATTGAGACCCTAGTTCGGGAAGCCGACGGCGACCGCGATCGAGACCGCGAGGAGGAGCTGGAAGCTGCCGGTGCGGCCGAGATAGGCATTCAGCTTCGGGCTGACCGGTTCCTTGCGAAACCCGATGGAGAACCAGACGGCAACGACCATCGGCACCGCAATCGCCAGCCAGCCGACCCAGTCGTGGGGCTGCAGGAACAGCGCGGCGCCGACGACGGAGAGCACCATCATCGCGCCGTAGAGCAGATGCGTGCCCTTCCTGCCGACGACGATGGCCAGCGTCCTGCGACCGGCCTTTGCGTCGGAGATGCGGTCGCGGTGGTTGTTGACCAGGAGCACGGCCGCGGCCGGCAGGCCGACGATGGCGCCGAGGCCGATCGCGGAGGCCGAGACCAGGCCGGTGTGCAGGTAATAGGTGCCGGCAACGGCGACGATGCCGAAGAACACGAGCACGAAGAGCTCGCCGTGCGGGGAAAAGGAGATCGGCCGTGGCCCGGCCGAATAGGCGAGCCCGCAGGCGATCGAGACGACGCCAATGACGACGATCGGCCAGCCGCCGATGGCGACCAGGACGAGGCCGCAGGCGATCGCCGTGCCGAAGGCGGCATAGGCCCAGAGCCTCAGCGTCTTCGGCGAGGCGAGGCCGAGGGCGGTCATGCGGGGCGGGCCGAGGCGGCCGCTGCCGTCCTGGCCGCGCATGCCGTCCTTGACGTCGTTCCACAGATTGGTGCCGATCTGGATCGCGGACGAGGCAATGATGGCGCAGATGACGACGGCGGAGCTGACGGTGGCGTGGGTCGCCCAGGCCCAGTAGCTGCCGGCCATCACCGGGACGACCGACAGGACCAGGGTCTGCGGGCGGATCGCCATCAGCAGGATGTTGAGGAGTGAACTGCCGAAGCTGCGCGCCCGGGCGGCATCGTAAGGATCGGTGAAGCCGTGCTCGTCGATTGTCATCGGCTGTTCCATTTCGGCCCCTTCATCCCAGTGTCGTCGCCGCGCGGCGTGCGGCCGGTCGGGCCCAGCCGGAAGCCGGTCCATGACGCAAGAATGGAGCGCCTTTTGGACCCTCGTGAACGATTTGCGCCCGAAGCGCAACCGTCGCTACGGTCATGGTTGGAGGTCCGCACCGCGCTTGTCAAGTTTACTTGACACTTATAGCCAAACCACTTCGCACTATGTCCAGTTATTTTGACGCAGCAACCGGCCGCGGGGAGGAAACAACCGGTCGCCGTGTCGTTCCGCCGCGCCTTTCCTACGCACAGCCGTCCTTGCCGGATCACCTCGCGGGGCAAGGCGCCCGGCCGCCTGCCGGCGATCCTCACCGGCAAAAGGTTGCCAAACCGTGGCCGTCGCAGCTTTTCCTGCCGTTGCACTGGCGTTCCTTTCGCCGACGGGCCGGGGTAGCAAAAGCGGCAAGGAGGATGCAATTGCCGGATCGCCGCAGCATCGCACCACGGATATGCGGTCTTTCGGTCGGGATTGCTTGAAAGAGGCAGGACGATCGTCACCCGGCGAGACAGGCCTCGGCCCGCTCGACCGCGTCGATACCTGCGCAGGCGGTGAAGTCGGCGCCGATTTCCCGGGCGAGTTCCGGGTCGATGCAGAAGGCGGCACCACCGACGAGGACCTTGAGGCCGGGATTGCTGGAGTTCTTGCGCAGCGCCCTGATGTCGTCGGCGAGGTCCATCGCCTTGCAGCGCGAGCCGGCGGTGAGCCCGACCACCGAATAGGCGCGTTCGCGAACGGCCCGGTTGAGGTCGTCGCCGGATTCCAGGTCCGTTCCGCCATAGACCTGCCAGCCGCCGAGGCGGAAGAATTCGGCGACCATCATCAGGCCGAAGGCGTGCTGTTCGCCGCGGGCGCGGGCCAGCAGGATGCGCCGGTCCGGATCCGGCAGCGCCGGATTGATGGCATCGCAGCGGGCGACCTTGAGGATCAGCGTCTGCAGCCTTGCCAGCGCCATCGAGACGTCGACGAAGTCGATGTCGTCGTCGAGCCACATCGGGCCGAGGCGCTGGGCCGCGGGCGCGAGCAGCTCAAGATAGATGGATTGCAGGCTGACGCCGGTATGGAAGACGTGGTGGACGAAATCGCAGCAGGCGTCCGCCCTGCCGGCCATCAGGAGGCGGATCAGCACCTCGATGTCGTCCTCGCCGATGGCCATTTCGGCATCGCCCGCGTCGCTGCGGCCGGCCGCCTTGCCGGCCGTGATCAGCCGGGGCAGGATCTGGCGCTCGACGATCTCCTCAAGGACATCGGTCATTCCCTCTCCGGCGCGGGCGCACTCGATGGCATTGCGCCACACCGCCCTTTGAACCGCATCGCGGGTCATGTCCGTGTCAGCAAATTCCCCTGCAGACATATGCGCCTCCCAAATGCGCAGCATTGTCGGGCGGGAACACCTGGTTTTTTATATTATTCTATTTACATCTAAAGGCGGACGGACCCTGAGTGTCAATATTGGTAGACATACCGTCCGGCTTTTTGCCCCGCTCTGTCCATCACGGTATACAGTGCCTGGTACAGAGTCGATATCCGCAAGTCTGTCATATTAGCGCAGGGGGAAATACGGACCCTCGCGCTCACCACCAGGGCGAGCGCCCGTCCAGGACGTTTTTTCGGCCCCCGAAATCGGGGCGCTCGCGCCCCGTAGATCGGGCATCAGGCGAGCGACAGAACCTTGCGTCCCCCCTCCTCCGCGGCTTCGCCGAGGCCGAGCGCCGCGACCGCCTTTTCAACGATATGCCGGGCATTGAGGCCGGCCGCGTCGTACATCGCCGAAACGGAATCGTGGGCGACGAATTCGTCGGGCAGCGTCATGGTGCGGATCTTGAGGCCCTGGTCGAGCAGGCCCTCGCCGGCGAGGTAATGCAGGACCAGCGCGCCGAAGCCGCCGGTCGCACCCTCCTCGATGGTGATCAGGACCTCGTGCTCGCGCACCAGCTCTTCGATAAGGGCTGTGTCCAGCGGCTTGGCGAAGCGGGCGTCGGCGACGGTGGTCGACAGGCCGAGGGCATCGAGTTCGTCGGCCGCCTTCAGGCATTCGCCGAGGCGGGCGCCGAGCGACAGGATCGCCACCTGGCGACCGCGCCGGACGATGCGGCCCTTGCCGATCTCCAGCGGCTCGCCGCGGGCGGGAAGCTCGACACCGAGCCCCTCGCCGCGCGGATAGCGGAAGGCGATCGGGCCGTCATCATATTTCGCCGCGGTCGCCACCATGTGCATCAGCTCCGCCTCGTCGGCGGCGGCCATGACCACGAAGCCCGGCAGGTTGGCGAGATAACCGATGTCGAAGGCGCCGGCATGGGTCGGCCCGTCGGCACCGACGAGGCCGGCGCGGTCGAGCGCAAAGCGCACCGGCAGGCCCTGGATGGCGACGTCGTGGACGACCTGGTCGTAGCCGCGCTGCAGGAAGGTGGAGTAGATGGTGCAGAAGGGCTTGAGCCCCCCGGCCGCCAGACCGGCCGAGAAGGTGACGGCGTGCTGCTCGGCGATGCCGACGTCGAAGCAGCGGTTCGGGAACCGCTCCATCATCCTGTCGAGGCCGGTGCCGGCCGGCATCGCCGCCGTGACGGCGACGACGCGCGGGTCTTCTTCCGCCTCCTGCACGATCGAATTGGCGAACACCTTGGTGTAGCTGACCTTGCCGGTCTTGGACTTGGCCTGCTCGCCGGTGACGATGTCGAAGCGCGAGACGCCATGGCACTTGTCGTGGGCGGTCTCGGCCGGCTTGTAGCCCTTGCCCTTGATGGTCTGGACGTGGATCAGCACCGGGCCGGTCTCGCTGGCGCGCACGTTGCGCAGCACCTTCATCAGCAGCGGCACATCGTGGCCGTCGACCGGGCCGACATAGGAAAAGCCGAGCTGCTCGAACAGCGTTCCGCCGATGACCATGCCCTTCAAAAGGTCCTTGGCGCGGTCGGCGCCCTCGCGGAACGGCGTCGGGAAGAGCGAGGCGATCTCCTTGGCCCGGGCCTTGGCGTCCTGCAGCGGGCGCTGGGCGCAGATGCGCGTCAGATGGTTCGACAGCGCGCCGACGGGCGGCGAGATCGACATGTCGTTGTCGTTGAGGATGACGATCAGGCGCTTGCCCGAGTCGCCGCAATTGTTCATGGCCTCATAGGCCATGCCGCCGGACATGGCGCCGTCGCCAATGACGCAGACGATGTCGCCCGGATCACCGCCGAGGTCGCGGGCATAGGCAAAGCCGAGGCCAGCGGAAATCGCGGTCGTGGAATGGCCGGCGCCAAACGGATCGTAGGGGCTTTCGGAGCGCTTGGTGAAGCCGGAGAGACCGCCGCCCTGGCGCAGCGTGTGCATGCGGTCGCGGCGGCCGGTCAGAATCTTGTGCGGATAGCACTGGTGGCCGACGTCGAAGATCAGCTTGTCGCGCGGGGTATCGAAGGTGGCGTGGATCGCCACCGTCAGCTCCACGACGCCGAGGCTCGATCCCAGATGCCCGCCGGTCTTGGAGACCGTGCGCACCATGTCGTAGCGCACTTCCTTGGCGAGCTGGGTCAGATCGTCCACGCTCATTCGGCGGAGGTCTGCGGGCGAGGACACGGTGTCGAGAAGGGGGGTGGCGAGATGTTCCGGCGACTGGGTGTTCATTGACGTGTCGGGCCTCCGGGTTCTTCGTCCGGCTTGCCGGGGGCGCGCGGCCCCGCCGTCGGGCGAACCTTAGAATGGCAATCGGCGCTGCCAAGGCCGCGGGCGTCTGCGGCCTGGCGGCGCCGCCTCGCGGACCATACTTCTCCTTTGAACCCGCTTTGTAAATAGAAATTGACATAGAAGTGTCAATTTTCATTTACATATCGTCGCACCGGGGTATTCTACGGCCCGCCATGGACCCGATGCGTCGGCGGGCGCCAACCTTCCGACGCTGCGGCTTTCGGCCAACCGTTGGAGAAAAATGCCAGCCACGGAACGGATCGCCCGGCCTGACGCCTACGCCGTTTTACGGCTTGCATTTCCTGCCCTGTCGACGTCAGGTTCCTCCCGAACCTGAGCGAATAACAAAGTTGTAGGAACATGACGCGTCCATTTCCCTTTGCCGCCATCGTCGGTCAGGAAGAGATGAAGAATGCGCTGCTCATGGCCGCCGTGGAACCGGCGCTGGGCGGCGTTCTGGTGCTCGGAGACAGGGGCACGGCAAAATCGACCGCGGTGCGCGCCCTCGCCGCGCTGCTGCCGGCGATCGAGACCCGCGGCGACTGCCCCTACAACTGCCCGCCGGACAATCCGGTGGAGATCTGTCCCGTGTGCTCCACGGCAAAGCCGCCGAAGAAAGTGAAGAAGCCGACGCCCGTGATCGACCTGCCGCTGGGGGCCACCGACGACCGGGTGGTCGGCGCGCTGGACCTGGAAAAGGCGCTGATCAACGGCGAAAAGGCGTTCGAGCCGGGGCTGCTGGCCAAGGCCCATCGCGGCTTCCTCTATATCGACGAGGTCAATCTGCTCGAAGACTACCTGGTCGACCTCCTCCTCGATGTCGCCGCTTCCGGGCTCAACATCGTCGAACGCGAGGGTCTCAGCGTCCGCCATCCGGCCCGCTTCATCCTGATCGGCAGCGGCAACCCGGAAGAGGGCGAGCTGCGCCCGCAGCTCCTCGACCGGTTCGGCCTGTCCGTGGAAGTGACCTCGCCGAAGGACATCAAGGAGCGGATCGAGGTGATCCGCCGGCGCGACGCCTACGACCACGACCCGGACGCCTTCATGGAAAAATGGAAGGCGAAGGATGCGCGCATCCGCTCCAAGATCAGCAAGGCCAAGAAGGTGCTGCCGGAGGTCGAGACCCCGGACGAGGTGCTGGAGATCGCGGCGACGCTCTGCCTCGGCCTCGGCGTCGACGGCCTTCGCGGCGAACTCACGCTGATCCGTGCCGGGCGCGCCCGCGCCGCCCTTGCCGGCCGTAAGAAGACGACGCCGGAAGACGTCCGCGCCATCGCCACCACGGCGCTGCGCCATCGCCTCAGGCGCGACCCGCTCGACGAGGCGGGGTCGACCGTGCGCGTGGAGCGGATCGTCCGGGAGGTGTTCGACGGAGAAGCCGCCAATGCCTGAGCCGTCCGGCGAGGTGCCCGGCATCTGGGAGGATGCGCTGCTTGCAGCACGGGTGCTGGCCGTTGCCGGTCCCGAACTCGGCGGCATCCATTTGCGCGCCCGCGCCGGCCCCGTCCGCGATGCCTGGCTTTCCTACTATCGCAGCCTGTTGCCCGACGACGCCCCGTTCAAGCGGGTGACCCCGTCGCTGCCGGAGGGCGCGCTGATCGGCGGGCTCGACGTCGCCGCCACCCTTGAGCACGGCAAGCCGATCGTGGAGCGCGGCCTCTTTGCCCGCGCCGACGGCGGCACTGTCGTCATCGCCATGGCCGAGCGGGCCGGGCCGTCGGTCGTTGCGATTGCCGGCGGCGTGCTCGATTCCGGCGTCATCCGCATCGAGCGCAACGGCATTTCCGCCGTCCAGCCGGCCTCCGTCACCGTCGTCGCCCTCGACGAGGGCATCGACACGGAAGAAGGCGTCGCCCCTGCCCTCACCGACCGCATGGCCCTTGCCATCGACCTCACCCCGGTAAGCTGGCGCGAGGCGGACCGGACCGAGGCGCCGACGGGCCCGCTGCCGAGCCTTGAGGCGATCGCGGCCGTCACCGTCTCCGACGACATCCTCGGCGCGCTCTGCGCCGTCGCCCTGCAGTCCGGCCGGTTCTCCATGCGCCCTGCCATCTTTCTGGAGCGGGTAGCGCGCATCGTCGCCGCGCTCGACGGCGCCAGCGCAGTTGAGACCAAGCACGCCGGCGCCGCCGTCCGTCTCGTCCTGCCGACCGTGATGGCCGCCGCCGAACCAGAAGAACAGGAAGAGGCGCCGCCCGACCCGCCCGAAAACGAAGAGCAGGAAGAGGAACAGCAGGAGCCGGAGGAAGGCGTCCTCAACATGGAGGCGCTGCAGGATCTGCTTGTCGCCGTCGAAAAGGCCGACCTTCCCGCCTCCCTCGACATCAACCGCCAGGCCCCAAAGACGATGGCGGCGCGCAACTCCGATGCCGGCAAGGCCGGTGCCGTGCTGAAGAACGCCAAGCGCGGCCGGCCGATCGGCGTCAGCGCCAAGCCGCCCTTCCCCGGCGCCCGCGTCAACGTGCTGGCGACGCTCCGGAGCGCGGCGCTGTGGCAGGAGATCCGCCGGCGCGAGCGGGCGAAGGCCGGCCGCGACAAGCCGGGCCGCTTCGACATCCACAAGTCGGACTTCCGCTTTACCCGTTTCAAGCACGAGACCGAATCGACCGCGATCCTCGTCGTCGATGCCTCCGGGTCGACGGCCATCGACCGGCTCGGCGAGGCCAAGGGCGCGGCCGAGCTCCTGCTCGCCGAATGCTATGTGCGCCGCGACAACGTCTCGCTGATCGCCTTTCGCGGCCGCGAGGCGGAGCTGCTGCTGCCGCCGACGCGCTCGCTGGTCCGGGCCAAGCGCTCGCTTGCCGCCGTGCCGGGCGGCGGCGGCACGCCGCTGGCCTCGGGCATGATGAATGCGCTGGAACTGGCGCTTTCGGTGCGCCGGAAGGGCCAGAGCCCGCTGATCGTGCTCCTCACCGACGGCAGCGCCAATATCGCGCTCGACGGCCATGCCGGGCGGGCGGACGCGGAACAGGACGCCAGGATGGTCGCCGCCCACTATGCGGCCTTGAGCGTTCCGACCGTCGTCATCGACATTGCCCGCCGGCCGCGCGACAAGACCTCGGCGCTGGCCCGCGCCATGACCGCCGACTACCACGCCCTGCCGCATGCCAATGCCCATGCGGTGTCCTCCGTCGTTTCCGGTTATATGCAACGGGGATAGGCGCCATGTCCCTCTTCAAGGATCGCCGCCTCTCCTGGGAATCGGCCGGGGCCGACTGGCCGAACCGGGAGGCGAGCCGGTTCGTGGAGGCCGGCGGCATCTGCTGGCACGTCCAGGAGATGGGTCCGCAGGACGTGCCCGCCCTCCTGCTCCTCCACGGCACCGGCGCCTCGACCCATTCCTTCCGCGACCTGATGCCGCTGCTCGCCAGGGAATACCGGGTGATCGCGCCGGACCTGCCCGGCCAGGGCTTTTCCGAGACGCCCGGCCGCGAGGGCCTGACGCTCTGGGGCATGGGCACGCTGATCGCCAATCTGCTTGATGCGCTGGGGACCAAGCCGGCCGTTGTCGCCGGCCATTCGGCGGGCGGCGCGATCGCCATCCAGATGGCGATTGCCGGCCAGATCGAACCGGAGCGGCTCGTCGCCATGAACGCCGCGCTGGAGCCCTTCCCCGGCTCGTCGTTCTTCTCGCCGATGGCGAAGATCCTGTTCATGAACCCCTTCGTGCCGCGGCTCTTTTCGTTCCGCGCGCGGCTCAGCGACATCGCCGGGTTCGTGGAAAGCTCGACCAATTCGCAGATCGATGACGTCGGCAAGCGCTGCTACGAGAAGCTGTTGCAGACCCCCGACCATGTTGGCGGGGCGCTCGGCATGATGGCGAACTGGGACCTCGGATCCCTGCAGACGCGGCTCCGGCACCTCAAGGTGCCGCTCGTCCTCGTCATCGCCCGCAACGACGCCACCGTCTCGCCGGAGGTCTCGGAACGGGCCGCCAGGAAGGCGCCCGACGCGACGCTGATAGCCTTTGAGACCGGCGGCCACCTCCTCCACGAGGTCAATCCGGAAGCCATCGCGGAGATCATCGCCGGCCGGCAGATCGACGCCTGAGACCGGCTGCCGCAGGCCGGCCGAGAGCCGGTTCGTCGGGCGACTGACTGGCCTCCCTCTGCAAAAACCCGGAATCCCTTTTCGCCGCGACGTTTGTGCCTTTCTTGCGAGGCGTTTTAGCCTTGCGCGTTTGTGTCAACCGGAGTTAACTGTCAACTTATGATGACACACGCGGTTCTCCCCTCCGATTTGACGGATGCTCCGGCACGCCGACCCCATGCGGTGGTCATCGGCGCCGGTTTCGGCGGCCTTGCGGCGGCGATCAGGCTCGGTGCCCGCGGCTATCGGGTCACTGTCTTCGACCGGCTCGACGGGCCGGGCGGGCGCGGCTCGGTGTGGCGCCAGGACGGCTTCACCTTCGACATGGGCCCGACCATCGTCACCGCGCCGTTCCTGTTCGAGGAGCTGTGGGAGCTCTGCGGGCGCAAGCTCAGCGACGACATCGAGCTGAAGGCGCTGGAGCCCTTCTACACGGTGCGCTTCGACGACGGCGACACCTTCTCGGCCTATTCCGATCCGGAAAAGATGCGCCAGGAAGTGGCGCGCTTCAATCCGGACGACGTCGCCGGCTACGACCGCTACATGGAGGAGGCGCAGGCCTGCTTCGAGACCGGGTTCGAGGGCATGGTCGACAAGCCCTTCTGCCGGCTCTTCAACATGGTCGAGGCGCTGCCGGACCTCATCCGCCGGCGCGCCGACCGCTCGGTCTACGGGCTTTGCGCGAAATATGTGAAGGACGAGCGGCTGCGCGTGGCGCTCTCCTTCCATCCGCTGTTCATCGGCGGCAGCCCGTTCCGGGTCAGCGCCGTCTTCAGCCTGATTTCCTATCTCGAGCGCCATTGGGGGGTGCACTACGCCATGGGTGGGACGGGTGCCCTGGCGAAGGGCATGGCCGATCTCATCGAGGGCCAGGGCAACGTCGTGCGCTACGGCACCGACGTTGCCGAGATCCTCGTCACCGACGGCAAGGCGAGCGGCGTCAAGCTCGGCGACGGCGAGATCGTTGCCGCCGACGTGGTCGTCTCCAACGCCGATGCCGCCTGGACCTACTCCAAGCTCGTGCCGGCGAACCACCGCACGCGGTGGACCGACGCCAAGCTCGACCGCATGGCGTATTCGATGAGCCTCTTCATCTGGTATTTCGGCACCGACCGCAAATATGACGGCGTCGACCACCACACCATCCTGATGGGTCCGCGCTATCGGGGCCTGATCAAGGACATCTTCAAGAACAAGGTGCTGGCCGACGATTTCAGCCTCTATCTGCACCGGCCGTCGGCGAGCGACCCGAGCGTCGCGCCGGACGGCTGCGACGCCTTTTACGTGCTGTCGCCGGTGCCGAACCTTGAGGCGGACATCGACTGGACGACGACGGCGGAGGCGTTCCGCAAGCGCATCGCCGCCAAGCTGGAAGAGACGGTCCTGCCGGACCTTTCCAAGCACATCGTGACGTCCAAGATGGTGACGCCGCTCGATTTCCGCGACCGGCTGCTGTCGGTCCGGGGTGCTGCCTTCGGCATGGAGCCGACGCTCTTCCAGATCGCCTGGTTCCGGCCGCACAACATCTCCGAAGAGCTGGAAAACCTCTACATCGTCGGCGCAGGCACCCATCCGGGCGCCGGACTGCCCGGCGTCCTCGCCTCAGCCCGCATTCTCGACAGGGTGGTACCTGATGCCGTCGCCTGACTTTTCCGCCGGTCTCGGCGCTGCCGACCGGGCGGCGTGCAATGCCATCATCCGCGATGGCTCCAAATCCTTCTATGCCGCCTCGCTGCTGTTGCCGCCGAAACCGCGCAACGCGGCGCGCGCGCTCTATGCCTTCTGCCGGTTCTCCGACGACCTGATCGACCAGAACGACGGCGGGCGGGCCGAAAGGCTCGCGGAGCGGCTCGACCGCATCTATGCGGGAAATCCAGTCGACCACATCGCTGACCGGGCCTTCGCCTCGGTGGTGGAGGAATTCGACATCCCGCGCACCATCCCGGACGCCCTAATCGAGGGCTTCGCCTGGGACGAGGCCGGGCGCGACTACGGCACGATCGACGACGTCATGGCCTATTCGGCCCGGGTCGCCAGCACCGTCGGCGTGATGATGACCATCATCATGGGCAACCGCCGCCATGCGGTGCTGTCGCGGGCGGCCGATCTCGGCCTTGCCATGCAGCTCACCAACATCGCCCGCGATGTGGGCGAGGACGCCCGCATGGGCCGGATCTACCTGCCGCGGGACTGGCTGCTGGAAGAAGCGGTCGACCCGGACGAGCTTTTGGCCCGCCCCCAGCACACGCCGGGCATCGGCCGGGTGACCGCACGGCTGCTCGCCACGGCAGAGGACTACTACCGGAAATCGGAGGCGGGCATCGGCGCGCTGCCGATCGGCTGCCGGCCGGCGATCCGCTCCGCGGCGCTGATCTACAGCGCCATCGGCTCGGAGATCGCCAATAACGGCTTCGACAGCACCAGCCGGCGCGCGTTCGTCTGCAGCCGGCGCAAGGTGTCGCTGATGGCAAACGCCGTCCTCACCCTTTCACTGTCCTCGCCAGCCAGCGCCGGGGCGACCCATCCGGAGGCGCGGTTCCTGGTCGATGCCAGCGCCCTGCCCGATCCGGCCCCGAAGGTCGCCGGTCCCGTCCGGTTCCTGGAGCTCCTGGAGATCTCCGAACGGCGCAAGTGGGAATGGCAGGTGACAGGCCGCGCGGAGGCTTGAGCGCCCCGTGGCCAGCTACGCCCTTGTCGAAATCCTGTTCAGTTCGGCGGTCCTTCTGGGGCTCGCCTACTGGCAGTGGCGCAGCGTCAACAGGGCGATTGCCGAGCGGAAGGCCCGCGAGGCGCGGGAAGCTGCCGAGGGGTCGAACGACAAGCCGTCAGAGGAAGAATGACCGCGTCGAGCGCGGCATCCGGAACGGCAGCATCAGCTTGACGATGGGCGCGGCAAAGCGCACGCCGTCGAGGCTTTCGTGCACCATCTCCACCTCCTCGCCGAAGAGCCGGGTTTTCACCAGCGAGCGCACGTAGAACGGCGAGTCCTCCAGCGTCCTGACCGTCTTCGGCTGAAACCCCGGCTCGCAGGCGATCGAGCGCCGGACCCGCCAGAAGCCGCGCGGCAGGGGCATGGCCGGCGGCATGGCGCTGACCTCAAGGCCGCCGTCCGGCTTTGCCTTCAGGCACATGGACGCCCGCGAGCCGTCGCGGCGGATCGCGTCGTAGAGAATCACCGGATCGCCGTCCGAGAGCAGCCCCCGCGCCCAGTCCCAGCGCTGGAACCCGGCTTCAAGCGGCTCCGCACCGCAATTGCTGTCCACATAGCCGATGCCGCTCCAGCCGGGGACGCCGCCGCGGTCGATTTTCACGTCGATGCGCGCGCGCGGCGCGATCGGCGTCCACCAGTGGCGGCCGGGGCCGTCGAGCGGGAACGGCGCGCCGCACAGCGCCTCGGGCGTCACCTCGATGGTGCCGGCGATGCGGCGGGGCAGGAACATGCCCGGCGGGCGCGGCAGGGCCAGTTCGTCGAAGGTGATCCGGAGGCCGGTCTCGGTCCACTCAAGGCTGCTCGGGCCGACCTGGAACCGGTCGGCATCGCGGGACAGCGCGCCCCGCGCCCGCTCCGTCATCGACCAGCGATTGCCGCGCGGCGCATAGAGCGCGACGTTGATGGCGACATGGTTTTCCGGATCGTGGCGGCCGGACCAGTGGTAGTAGGGCGAGAACACCGAGCCGACGAAGGCGATGACGGAAAGGCCGTGCCGGCCGCAGTCGCTCAGTCCGTCGACGTACCACCAGAGGTACCCGCCCGGCGCGACGTCGGCGTCGAATCGCGGTCGGCCATCAACGTCTCCGCCGCGATCCGGCCCGACAGCGCCGCCATCGGTATGCCCGGTCCGGGATGCACGCTGCCGCCCGCCATGTAGAGCCCCGGCACGCTCGTCTTCGCCCCCGGCCGCTGGAACGACGACATCCATCCGTGCGAGGCCGGGCCGTAGAGCGCCCCGCCGGTCGCCGGAAACATCCGGGCAAAGCCCGTCGGCGTCGTCGTCACGCCCCCGCTCAAGGCCTCGTTGACCGTCAGGCCGCACCGTTCCAGCACCCGCACCATCGCGTCCAGACATCGTTCAATCTCGCTTTCGGCATATTCGTGGGCGTCGCCGATCGCCGGCGCGTTGATCAGGAAAAACAGGGGTTCGCCATCGTCGGGCGTGGCGCCGGGAGCAGCGTCGATGCGCTCGCCGCGGTCGTTGCGGCCTTGTGCGCAGAGATAGACCGTCGGCTCGCGCGGCACGGCCCGGCGCTTGAAGAGGGCGTCGAACTCGGCCTTGTAGTCGTTTGAGAAGAAAACGTTGTGACGGCTGAGCGGGAAACCGGTGGTGGCGCCCGAGGCGGACCAGGTCATCGCCGAGAGCGAGCGGCGTCCGCGCGAGGTGGGCTTTAGCCCGGTATCGACGTCGCCGAGTTCACCCGCAGCAAGGGCGGACATGTCGCCGTTGAAGATGACGGCACCGGCCTCGATCACTTCACCGTCGTCGAGGCGCACGCCGGTGACGCCGTCGCTGTCGGTCAGGACCCTGGCGACGCCGCGGCCATAGTCGAAGCGGGCGCCCGCCCGTTCCGCCACCGCGGCGATCGCCAGCGGCAACCGGTGCATGCCGCCCTCGACCAGCCAGACGCCGTCCTGCTCCACGTGGGAGATCAGCATCAGCGTTGCCGGCGCCTCGAAGGGCGAGGAGCCGCAATAGGTGGCGTAGCGGCCGAAGAGCTGGCGCAGGCGCCTGTCGGGGAAATAATCGCCGAGGGATTTCCACAGGGTTGAGAACGGCTTGATCTGGCGGATGGCGCCCAGGCTGCCGGCGCCGAGGCGGCTGGCAAGCTGCACCGGGTTCGGCCGCGTGTCGGCGATGAAGGTCCGCTGCAGCAGCTTGTAGATGCGCGCGGACTCCTCGCAAAGGCGCAGATAGCCGTCGGCGTTGCGGCGATCGGAAAAGGCGGCGATCGCGGCGTAGCTGTCGTTGGTGTCTGCAAAGAGGTCGAGGCGGGCGCCGTCCTGCCAGCCGTGGCGGGCAAGGATCGACGCCGTGGCGAGACCGACTTCGGCCTCAAGCGACGTCCCCGCCGGTTCCAGCAGCTCGTCGAACACCCATTTCATGGTCATGACCGTCGGGCCGGAATCGACCTCGGCGCCGCCGACCGCGATGGTGCGGATCTTGCCGCCCGGGGCGGCCGCCTTTTCGATGACGCGCACGGGCAGGCCGCGGGCCGAGAGCACGACCGCCGCAGCAAGCCCGCCCATCCCGGCGCCGACGATGACGACATCGCTCGAGGAGTGCGGCGACCTAGTCATTTCTACGGAACCCACGCACGTTGACATCTCGATATGATCTGTCAATCTAATGTGACATTTGGCTCTGTAAATGTAAATTGACGCACACTGCGGGAAGGAGTGCTCCGATGGACGTCCAAGCCAGGATCGAGCGGGCCCTGGAGCGGGCACTCTCCTACGCTGCGGGCAACAACGGCCAGCCGAAACAGCTCGTCGAGGCGATGCGCTACAGCGTGTTTCCCGGCGGCGCGCGGGTGCGTCCCCGGCTCTGCCTCGCCGTCGCCTATTCCTGCGGCGACCCGGCACCGGAAGCCTCCGACGCCGCTGCGGCGGCGATCGAGCTGCTACATTGTGCCTCACTCGTCCATGATGACATGCCCTGCTTCGACAATGCGGACCTGCGCCGCGGCAAGCCGACGGTGCATGAGGCGTTCGGCGAGCCGCTCGCGCTTCTGGCGGGCGATGCCCTCATCGTGCTCGCCTTCGAGACCATCGCCCGGGAATGCGCCACCGTGCCGGAGCGGATCGGGCCACTGATCTCCACCCTCGGGCGCTCGGTCGGCATGCCCTACGGCATCGTCGCCGGCCAGGCCTGGGAGAGCGAGCCGGAGATCGTGCTGGAAGACTATCACCGGGCCAAGACGACGGCCCTGTTCAGTTGCGCCACGACGGCCGGCGCCATCGCCGCCGGCTCCGATCCCCAGGTCTGGTACGGCGTCGGCGACGCGCTCGGCAACGCCTATCAGGTGGCCGACGACCTGCGCGACGCCGTCTCGAGCGAGAGCGAACTCGGCAAGCCGATCGGTCAGGACGAACGCAACTGCCGGCCCAACGCCGTCGCCGAACTCGGCATCGAAGGCGCCCTTGCGCGGCTCGTCGGTCACGTCCAGGCCGCCGTCGACGCGATCCCGCCCTGCCCCGGCTCGGCACAGCTTGAACAACTGATCAAATCGGAGGCGAAACGCCTGCGGCCGAAGAGTCTCGCCCAGAACGCCGCCTAACTCGGAAGCTCATGGCGGAAACGACGATCTCGACATCATCGGACAGACCGCCCCGGACCATGCCGTCCCTCGCCGATCGCCTGCGCGACTGGCGGTCCGGTCTGGTCGCGAGGCCCGGTTTCCAGTCCCTCGCCGCGCGCCTGCCCTTCGTCAATCGGATCGCCGGGGCGCGGACCCGGTCCCTGTTCGACCTCACCTCCGGGTTCATCTACTCGCAGGTGCTGTTCTCCTGCGTCGAACTCGGCCTCTTTGACAAGCTGAAGGCGGATCCGGCAACGACGGCCGAGATCGCCGCCATGTGCCGGCTGAACCGGCGCGCAGCCAACCTTTTGACGACCGCGGCGGCGGAACTGAAGCTGATCCGCAAGGCCCGCGACGGGCGCTGGCGGCTCGACGATTTCGGCGCCGTCGTTGCCGGCAATGCGGGCATCGCGGCGATGATCCGCCACCACGCCATGCTCTACCGCGACCTCGCCGACCCGCTGGCGCTCCTCCGCGGCAATGCCGGCCGCACCGAGACGGCCGACTTCTGGGCCTATGCCGGCGGGCGCGCCGACGAGGTGACCGATGCCGGTGCCGGCGTCTATTCCGACCTCATGGGCCTCAGCCAGGACCTCGTCGCCGAAGAAGTGCTGTCCGCCTATCCGGCCGGGCGGCACAACGTCGTGCTCGATGTCGGCGGCGGCGACGGTGCGTTCTTACGGGCGCTGGGCGCCAGGAGCCGCAAGCCGCAGCTCTGGCTGTTCGACCTGCCGGCCGTCGCGCCGCTGGCCGGGACCCGATTCGCCGGGGCCGGCCTCGCGGAACGGGCCAGCGTCCACTCAGGCGACTTCTTTTCCGACCCCCTGCCCTTCGGCGCCGACCTCGTCACCCTCATCCGAATCGTCTGCGACCACGACGATGACGCGGTGGTTGCGCTCTTACGCAATCTCCACAGGTCCATGCACCGGGATTCTACACTTTTGATTGCAGAGCCGATGGCTGGACCAGAGGGCGGCGCGGGGTCCGCCGCGGCCTATTTCAGTTTCTATTTTCTTGCCATGAAATCGGGCCGCTGCCGGTCCCCGGCGGAACTGACCGAATTGCTGGAAAAAGCAGGTTTTTCAGGCATCGAGTGGCGCAAAACCCGGCGCCCCATTTTTGCCAGCGTCATTGTCGCGCACCCTTAACAGTGCTGTAAATTAAAGTTGACATGCACTGACGTAAATCTAAGATGACATGTGGGAGGCGCGGCCAATGGAGCCGCGTGGAGGCCTATGAGCACAACCGCGGTCGTACTGAGCAAACCTTGCACGTTAGAGCTCGCAGAGGTGACGCTTTCGGAGCGTCAGCCGAGCGATATCGTCGTGGACATTCTGTGGTCCGGCATCAGCACCGGCACGGAAAAGCTGCTCTATGAAGGCCGCATGCCGAGCTTCCCCGGAATGGGCTATCCGCTGGTTCCCGGCTACGAGGCCGTCGGCATCGTTTCTGATGCGCCCGAAGGCGCAGGCCGCAAGGTCGGCGACATGGTGTTCGTGCCCGGTGCGCGCTGCTACGAGGGCGTCAACGGCCTGTTCGGCGCCTCCGCATCGCAGGTCCAGGTCTGCAGCTCGCGCACCTACCGGGTGCCGGATGCGCTCGGCGAACAGGGCGTGCTTCTCGCGCTCGCCGCCACCGCCCACCATGCCATCGCCATCGGCGGTGCACGCGCTCCCGAACTCGTCATCGGCCACGGCGTCCTCGGCCGGCTGATTGCGCGCATCATCGTCGCGCTCGGCCACCCCGCCCCGGTCGTCTGGGAGGCCAACCCGCAGCGCCGCGCGGGCGACCACCCCTATCAGGTCATCGCGCCGGACAGCGACGGCAATGCCGGCTACCGCGCGATCCTGGACGCCAGCGGCGACCACGAAATTCTCGACAAGGTGATTCCCCACCTCGCTCAGAACGGAATCATCACGCTTGCCGGCTTCTACCACCTGCCGCTCAGCTTCGTGTTCCCGCCCGCCTTCATGCGCGAGGCGCAGTTCCGGATCGCGGCGCAATTCAAGCCGGAAAACGTCGTCGAGGTCCTCCGCCTTATCGATAGCGGGACCTTGTCGCTCGACGGTCTGATCACCCATCGCATGGCCGCTGCCGACGCGCCGCGCGCCTATGAGATCGCCTTCGGTGATCCGGACTGCCTGAAGATGGTTCTGAACTGGAGGAGCGTGTCATGACCGAAGGTATGCCCAAGGCATCGATAGAGGCCATCGACGATCAGCTCCGCCAGGAAGCCGAGATCGATCCGGATCCGGTGGTGACCGGCGAGGCGACCAAGGAAACGCAGATCATCGCCATCTACGGCAAGGGCGGCATCGGCAAGAGCTTCACGCTCGCCAACCTTTCCTACATGCTCGCGCAGCTCGGCAAGAAGGTGCTGCTGATCGGCTGCGATCCGAAGAGCGATACGACCTCGCTGCTGTTCGGCGGCCGCGCCTGCCCGACCATCATCGAGACCTCGTCGAAGAAGAAGGCGGCCGGCGAAGAGGTCGCCATCGGCGACGTGTGCTTCAAGCGCGACGGCGTCTTCGCCATGGAGCTCGGCGGTCCGGAAGTGGGCCGCGGCTGCGGCGGACGCGGCATCATCCACGGCTTCGAGATTCTGGAAAAGCTCGGCTTCCACGAGTGGGACTTCGACTACGTGCTGCTCGACTTCCTCGGCGACGTGGTGTGCGGCGGCTTCGGCCTGCCGATCGCCCGCGACATGTGCCAGAAGGTGGTCGTCGTCGGCGCCAACGACCTGCAGTCGCTCTACGTCGCCAACAATGTGTGCTCGGCGGTGGAATATTTCCGCAAGCTCGGCGGCAATGTCGGCGTCGCCGGCATGGTGGTCAACAAGGACGACGGCACCGGCGAGGCGCACGCCTTTGCCAAGGCGGCCGGCATCCCGGTGCTCGCCTCGATCCCGCAGCACGAGGACATCCGGCGCAAGAGCGCCAACTACCAGATCATCGGCTATCCCGGCGGCGAATGGGCGCCCCTCTTCGAGGCCCTCTCGGAGAATCTGTGCGTCGCCCCGCCGACGCGGCCGACCCCGCTCAGCCAGGACGACCTGCTCGGTCTCTTCGATACGGAGGATTCGGAAACCGGTTTTGCGCTCGTTCCGGCGACGCAGGAGGACATGTGCGCGGCCTCGACGCTGAACAAGCCCTCCCTCGAAGTCATCTACGACGAGGTCTGAGCCCAGCCATGACCGACGACGCCATCCGTGCCCATCAGACAGCCGACACCACTCCCGCGGACGCGCCGGAGGCCGAGGGCCTTGGCTGCCATGCGGGCGCGGAAAAGCTGAAGGCGGCGGCGATGGCGTCCGGCAAGGCCGAGGTGCTGGAGCGCCTGGAACAGGACTATCCGAAGGGCCCGCACGACCGGCCGCAGTCGATGTGCCCGGCCTTCGGCTCGCTGCGCGTCGGCCTTCGCATGCGCCGGGTGGCAACGATCCTCTCCGGTTCGGCCTGCTGCGTCTACGGCCTCACCTTCACCTCCCATTTCTACGGCGCAAGGCGGCCGGTCGGCTACGTGCCGTTCAACTCCGAGACGCTGGTCACCGGCAAGCTCTTTGAGGACATCCGCGAAGCCGTCGAGCAGATGGCCGACCCGGCGCAGTACGACGCGATCGTGGTCACCAATCTGTGCGTTCCGACGGCGTCCGGCGTGCCGCTTCAGATGCTGCCGAAAGAGATCAACGGCGTGCGCATCGTCGGCATCGACGTGCCCGGCTTCGGCGTTCCGACCCATGCGGAAGCCAAGGACACGCTCAGCGGTGCCATGCTGGAATACGCATTGACGGAGGCCCGCAGCGGGCCGGTCCAGGCACCGCGAGACGGCCTTGAAGAGCGGCCGACCGTGACGCTGGTCGGGGAAATGTTCCCGGCCGACCCGATGACCATCGGCGCCCTTCTGGAGCCGATGGGTCTTGCGGCCGGCACAGTGGTGCCCGTGCGTGAATGGCGTGAGCTGTACACCGCCCTCGATTGCGTGGCCGTTGCCGCCATTCACCCATTCTACACCGCCTCGCTGCGCGCCTTCGCCAAGGCCGGGCGTCCGATCACCGGATCGGCCCCGGTCGGCTATGAGGGAACGAATGCCTGGATGGAGGCGGTCGGGCGGCTCGCCAACGTGCCGCAGAAGGACATCGACCGCGCCCGCAACGGCATCCTTCCGGCAATCCGCGGCGCCCTTGCCGGCGCCCCGATCACCGGCAGGATCACGCTCTCCGGCTATGAGGGTTCCGAACTCCTCGTCGGCCGGCTGCTGGTGGAAAGCGGCGCGGACCTTCGCTATGTGGGCACCGCCTGCCCGAAGACGCCGCATTCGGCGGACGACGCGGCCTGGCTGGAAGCCCACGGCGTCCATGTGCAGTACCGCGCCTCGCTGGAACAGGACATCGCGGCCTTTGAGGAATTCCGTCCGGACCTCGCCGTCGGCACGACGCCGGTGGTGCAGCACGCCAAGGAAGCCTCGACGCCGGCGCTCTACTTCACCAACCTGATCTCGGCCCGGCCGCTGATGGGTCCCGCCGGTGCCGGCTCGCTGGCCCAGATCGTCAACGGTGCGATCGCCAACAAGCCGCGCTTCGACCGCATGACGGCGTTCTTCGAGGGCGTCGGCGCGGGCGATAATGCGGGCGTCTGGGAAGACGTTCCGGCCGACCGCTCGGCCTTCCGCAAGAAATACGCGGCCAAGGCCAAACGCCAGACCAACGCCGTCGACAACGGGGAGGCCGTGGGATGCTGATCCTCGATCTCGACCGCGCCGGCGGCTACTGGGGTTCCGTCTACGCCTTCACCGCGATCAAGGGCCTGCAGGTCATCATCGACGGCCCGGTCGGCTGCGAGAACCTGCCGGTGACCTCGGTGCTGCATTACACCGACGCGCTGCCGCCGCACGAGCTGCCGATCGTCGTCACCGGCCTCGGCGAGGAAGAACTTGGCCAGCACGGCACCGAAGGCGCCATGAAGCGGGCCCGCGAAGTGCTCGATCCGGACCTGCCGGCGGTCGTCGTCACAGGCTCGATCGCGGAAATGATCGGCGGCGGCGTCACCCCGGAAGGCACCAACATCCAGCGCTTCCTGCCGCGCACCATCGACGAAGACCAGTGGCAGAGCGCCGACCGCGCCCTGAAGTGGCTGTGGACCGAATACGGCCCGAAGAAGGGCAAGGTCAAAGAGCGCACGCGCAAGGACGGTGAGAAGCCGAAGGTCAACATCATCGGCCCGATGTACGGCACCTTCAACATGCCGTCCGATCTGGCTGAAATCCGCCGCCTGGTCGAAGGCATCGGCGCGGAAATCAACATGGTGTTCCCGCTCGGCAGTCACCTTGCGGACGTCGCCAAGCTGGCCAATGCCGACGTCAATATCTGCATGTACCGGGAGTTCGGCCGGCTGCTCTGCGAAGCCCTCGACCGGCCCTACCTGCAAGCACCGATCGGCATCCATTCGACGACCGCGTTCCTGGAAACGCTCGGCGAGATGCTGGACCTCGACCCGCAGCCCTTCATCGCCCGGGAAAAGCACACGACGCTGAAGCCGATGTGGGATTTGTGGCGCTCGGTGACCCAGGACTTCTTCGCCACGGCGAGCTTTGCGATCGTTGCCAGCGAGACCTATGAGCGCGGCATCCGGCATTTCCTGGAAGACGAGCTTGGCATGCCCTGCGCCTTCTCGTTCCAGCGCCGCGCCGGGGTGAAGCCCGACAACCAGTCGATCCGCCAGGCGATCCACGAGACGCCGCCGCTGATCCTCTTCGGCTCCTACAACGAGCGCATGTATCTCGCCGAGACCGGGTCGAAGGCGATCTACGTTCCCGCGTCCTTCCCGGGCGCGATCATCCGCCGGCACCTTGGCACGCCGTTCATGGGCTATTCCGGCGCCGCCTACGCCATCCAGGAAGTCTGCAACGGCCTGTTCGACGCGCTGTTCAACATCCTGCCGCTGTCGAGCGAGCTCGACAAGGTCGAGGCGACGCCGACGCGCAAGCACCGCGAGCTCGCCTGGGCGGAAGAGGCAAAGGCGGAACTCGACCGGCTGGTCGCCAAGCAGCCGGTTCTGGTTCGGATTTCAGCGGCCAAGCGGCTGCGCGACGCGGCCGAGGACGATGCCCGGCGCGACGGCAACGAGCGGGTCGAGAAACATCATGTGGAGGCAGCGCGCAGCCGCGTTTCGGAGCGCGCAGCCTGAGGAAAGCATTCACGTCCCGGAGCCGGATGCTCGGGGGAACTGGAGGACTGACAATGGCTTACGGATGTTCGAGAAGCCGTGATTGTGGCCCGAAGCTCGGCTTCAGGGACAGTCTCGAATATCACGTCGTGGTTGTCGTTTTCATCGCCATGTACCTGCTCGCCGCACCGTTCATGGCTCTGATCCGGCGCCCGGGACGTAACCGAAATCTTGGCGACGCGAAGCGCCCCTCGCTGTTGGCGAGGGCGACGAGTGCCGCCCAGATCGCAGCCGGCTACGCATTCATGCGCTAGCCACGAGTTTGCCGGGTCCACTCCGGCAAGAACGCCGAAGGCCATGTCCCGCTGGGTCTGGTTGGAGGCACACCCCGCCGTGGGGGTCCCGCGGAACTGGTAAATAGGAGGGAATTCTTATGGCCAGTGACAACAGCACGCTTTCGGGTTTCTCCGACAGCGAGGCTCAGGAGTTCCATAAGCTCTTCATCCAAGGCTTCGTTATCTTCCTGGTGATCGCGATCATCGCGCATTTCCTGGCCTGGATGTGGCGCCCGTGGATCCCGGGTCCGCAGGGTTACGCGTCGCTCTCCGACGTTGGCCAGGCGGTCTCCACTTTCATTCCGATGATCTCGTAGAGGAGAAGACGCCATGTATAAGATCTGGACGCTCTTTGATCCTCGCCGGGTCCTGGTGGCTCTGAGCGTTTTTCTTTTCGTTCTCGCCATCCTGATCCACATGATCCTGCTCGGCACCGAGAAGTTCAACTGGCTCGAGGGTAACCCCTACAAGGCCGCTTCGGTTGAACAGTCCATCTCGTCGCCTGTGGAGCCTCTTCGGCTTATCGGATAGTGCGCATGCAAACGCGACGGGCCGTCTGGCGCGTTCCTGGCGCCCGCCGGCCCGTCGCGACCCCGACAAGCAACGGAAGCCGCCCGTCCGTTCAATTCGGCGTGGAGAAAAATGATGGCACTACTCAGCTTCGAACGTAAATATCGTGTCCGAGGAGGAACGTTGATCGGCGGAGACCTTTTTGATTTCTGGGTCGGGCCGTTCTACGTTGGTTTCTTCGGTGTCACGACCGCATTTTTCACGATCCTCGGGACGGCGCTCATCCTCTATGGCGCGGCGCTTGGCCCGACGTGGAATATCTGGCGCATTTCCATTGCGCCCCCCGATCTCAGCTATGGCCTCGCCCTTGCCCCCCTCGCGAAAGGCGGCCTGTGGCAGATCATTACGATCTGCGCACTCGGCGCGTTCGTGTCCTGGGCCCTGCGCGAGGTGGAAATCTGCCGCAAGCTCGGCATCGGCTACCATGTTCCGTTCGCGTTCGGCGTGGCGATCTTCGCGTATTTCACGCTGGTGGTCATTCGTCCGGTTCTGCTTGGCGCCTGGGGCCATGGCTTCCCGTACGGCATCTTCAGCCATCTCGACTGGGTGTCGAACGTCGGCTACCAATATCTGCACTTCCACTACAATCCTGCCCACATGCTGGCGATCACGTTCTTCTTCACGACGTGTCTGGCGCTGGCAATGCATGGCGGCCTGATCCTTTCGGCGTCCAATCCGGGCCGGTCCCGGCACGATCCGAAGGTCCGCGGCTCCGTCAAGGTGGCCGATTACGAAGACACGTTCTTCCGCGACGCCGTCGGTTACTCGATCGGCGCTCTCGGCATTCACCGTCTTGGCCTCCTGCTCGCAATCAACGCCGGTTTCTGGAGTGCGGTGTGCATCGTCATCAGCGGACCGCTGTGGACCAAGGGTTGGCCGCAGTGGTGGAACTGGTGGCTTGACCTGCCCTTCTGGAGCTAAGGAGATCCACGATGTCCGAATATCAAAACATCTTCACGGCGGTGCAGGTCAGGGGACATCCCGAGACCGGCGTGCCGCTGCCTCCGGGAGACAGCAAGCGTTGGGGTACACCGTTCTTCGAGTACTGGGTCGGCAAGATCGGCATTGCGCAGATCGGCCCGATCTATCTCGGAACGCTCGGGTTCTTCTCGCTCGTCTTCGGCGCCATGGCCGTCTCGATCATCGGCCTCAATATGCTGGCGTCCGTGGGCTGGGATCCGATCCAGTTCATCCGCCAGCTCTTCTGGCTCGCGCTTGAGCCGCCCCCGGCGAAATACGGCCTGCAGATCATGGTGCCGCTGAACGAAGGCGGCTGGTGGCTGGTGACAGGCTTCTTCCTGACCCTGTCCATCCTCCTGTGGTGGGCCCGCATGTATGTGCGCGCCCGGCAGCTCGAGCTGGGCACCCACGTTGCCTGGGCGTTCGCGTCCGCGATCTTCCTGTTCCTGTCGCTCGGCTTCATCCGGCCGCTGATGATGGGAAGCTGGGCCGAGGCGGTGCCGTTCGGCATCTTCCCGCACCTCGACTGGACGACCGCTTTCTCGATCCGCTACGGCAACCTCTACTACAACCCGTTCCACGCCCTTTCGATCGCCTTCCTTTACGGCTCCGCCCTCCTGTTCGCCATGCATGCCGGCACGGTGCTCTCGGTCGGACGCTATGGCGGCGACCGCGAGCTGGAGCAGATCACGGACCGCGGTACGGCTTCCGAACGCGGTGCCCTGTTCTGGCGCTGGACCATGGGCTGGAACGCCACGATGGAATCCATCCACCGCTGGGCCTGGTGGTTCGCGGTGCTGACCCCGCTGACCGGCGCGATCGGCATCCTGCTGACAGGTACGGTGGTCGACAACTGGTACCTGTGGGGCATTAAGCACGGCATCGTCGCGCCGCTGCCCGATGTCTTCCCGGGTGTCGTGGATCCGTCTATTGCAGGAGCGGCACAATGAGACTCTGGATACCCTTTGCCGTTGCCGCCGCCGTTCTGATGGCGGTCGCGATGGTGGTCATGCCGCACTGGGATCTGCCGCCGCAGACGGTCACGCAGATCGGTTATCGCGGTACCGGCATGTACGACATCAAGGACCAGGAAGACGAGGCTGCCCTCGTCAAGGCCAACGTCGTTCCGGGCGTGCCCTACGAGCCGGATCCGGAAGGCAACAAGGCCGGCGACGTCTACGAGAACGTCCAGGTTCTCGGGCACCTGTCCGAGGACGAATTCAACCAGCTGATGATGGCCATCACCCAGTGGACCACTCCGGACAATGACTGCAACTACTGTCATGATCCGGAGAACCTGGCCTCCGACGCGGTCTATACCAAGGTCGTTTCGCGGCGCATGCTGCAGATGACCCAGGCCATCAACGAGGACTGGAAAACCCACGTCGCGGAGACGGGCGTCACCTGCTACACCTGCCACCGCGGCCAGAACATCCCGCCGGAGACGTGGTCGACCGATCTCGGCCCGAAGACGGCCGGATATCTCGGCTACCGCGCCGACCAGAACATCGTCGCGGAAACGGCCGGCCATACGGCGCTGCCGAATGGCGGCTTCGACAACTACCTGCTCGGCGACAAGTCGCTTCTCGTTCACTCCAAGTCGGCGCTGCCGAACGGCGAGAACAAGACCGACCTGACCGACGCAGAGCGGACCTTCGGCCTCATGATCCATATGTCCGAGGGACTGGGTGTCGGCTGCATCACCTGCCACAACACCCGCGCCTTCGACAACTGGGACGAGAGCCCGCCGCAGCGCGTCACCGCCTGGCATGGCATCCGCCTGACCCGCGCCCTCAACAACGACTACATGGCACCGATGACCCCGGTCATGCCGGCCAACCGTATCGGTCCTGAGGGCGACATCCTCAAGGTCAACTGTGCCACCTGCCACAACGGCGTCCAGAAGCCGCTCTATGGCGCACCGATGGTGCAGGACTACCTGAAGGGCCTCGGCGCGAAGACCTTTACCGGCGTGCCGGACTTCACGACCTGGAAGGAAGGCGAGACCGAACGGCTGCTGCCGATGGAAGAGGACAAGACCTCCGACGCCGGCACCACCGAGGCGTCGACCCAACTGGCGGTCAACTGACGACAGGGCCGGGCGCCACGCCGCCCGGACCCCCAACCAAATCGGGGAGGGCCACGGCCCTCCCCTTTCTTTTTGGATTTTTTGTCCGTTTGCCGGCGAGCCGACAGTTCATTCCTTTGGGAAATCCCCGGAAGGCGGATCCGCCAACGTCGGCGTCCTACCGGTAGGCGCAGAGCTTCGCCCGGTCGTTCCGCCAGCAGGCGCCGCGGCGTTGAACGCCGCCGATCCGTGCCTGGCCGTGCAGGTACCGCCCCTCGTTCCAGAAGATGTCGCCGACGTCCGGCCCGGTGATCGACAGCGATCCGAAGGTCCCGTTCCGGACTAACTTGGTATTGGCCATGGAGCACTCGCCGGGCCCGAGATCGAATTCGGCGCATTCGGTCTGCAGGCGGCCATCGTCGAAATCGAAATCTCCATTGGCCTGAAGGTCGATGTTGCAGCTCCCGTCGATATAGGTGGTGCCATCGACGACGAGGACGCAACGGCCCGTGCCATTGAATTCAGCCGCCTCAGAATCGGCAGCGAACGCCGCGACCAGGGCGAGCCCGGCGGCGGCGCTAATTATCCCGAACCGAAGGTTCGCGTTAGCGAAGAACGACATTGACCCACGCCCCCTTCGTTTCGTGAAGCCTGACAGCGCCGCCCTCCGATTGCAATCGGAGGGCGAAAAAAAGCGCCGGTGCCACGGGGCACCGGCGTCGTTTCTTGCCCGGAAACGGGCGCTTCTTTTCAGAAAGTCAGGTCAGGAAACCTTTCCAGGTAGATCCGGAACCAGGGCGTGAAGTCGTCCGGCCGTTCGGCGATCTCCGCCTTCAGGTCGTCGAGGGCGACCCAGCGGGTCTCGGAGACCTCTTCCGGATTGGGTGCGATGTCACCAACAGAGCGCGGGGCGACGCCGGTAAAGACCGTCACCTTCTCGTGCTCGTGCAGGCCGGAGCCGACATCGGCCTGATATTCCACGACGCTGCGCTCCTGCAGCGGCACGGTGAAGCACAGCTCCTCGTGCAGCCGGCGGCCGGCCGAGGCGGCGGAGCATTCCTGCCAGTGCGGATGGGTGCAACAGGTGTTGGCCCATTTGCCGCCGCAGTGATACTTGCCGTCGGCCCGGCGCTGGATCAGCAGTTCGCCGTCTTCGTTGAAGACGAACACCGACACGGCCAGATGAAAGACCGCGTCGGTGTGCGCGCGCAGTTTCTCGATCGGGAACAGCGAACCGTCCCGCGCGATACCCGGTATGATGACCGGGGCCGTCATGCCACCTGGCGAGCCAGGGCGCACTGCGACCACAGGTCGTTGATCGCCCGCACCAGGTGGTCGATGTCGTCGTCGGAGTGCAGCGGCGACGGCGTGATGCGCAGGCGCTCGGTGCCCTTCGGGACGGTCGGGTAGTTGATCGGCTGGATGTAGATGCCGTAGGTGTCGAGCAGCACGTCGCTGATCCAGCGGCACTTGGTCGGATCGCCGACCATCACCGGGATGATGTGGCTCGGGTTCGGCATGTGCGGGATGCCGAGGGCATCGAAGCGGGCGCGCACGGTGGCGACGCGGTCGCGCTGGGCCATCCGCTCCTCGTTGCTCTCCTTCAGGTGCCGGATGCTGGCCGTGGCGCCCGCGGCGATCGCCGGCGGCAGGGCGGTGGTGAAGATGAAGCCCGACGAGAAGCTGCGGACGTAATCGCACAGGGCCGCCGAGGCGGCGATATAACCGCCCATGACGCCGAACGCCTTGCCCAGCGTGCCCTCGATGATGGTCAGGCGGTCCATCAGACCTTCGCGCTCGGCAACGCCGCCACCGCGCGGGCCGTAGAGGCCGACGGCATGGACTTCGTCGAGATAGGTCATGGCGCCGTGCTTGTCACAGACGTCGCAGATCTCCTTGATCGGGGCGATGTCGCCGTCCATCGAGTAGACGGATTCGAACGCCACCAGCTTCGGCCGCGACGGGTCGATCAGCGACAGCTTGCGGTCCAGGTCCTGGACGTCGTTGTGGTTCCAGATCACCTTGTCAGCGCGGCTATGACGGATGCCTTCGATCATGGAGGCGTGATTGAGGGAATCCGACAGGATCACGCAGTTCGGGAGCCGGGCGCCGAGCGTGCCGAGGGTCGCCCAGTTGGAGACGTAGCCGGAGGTGAAGATCAGCGCGGCTTCCTTGTTGTGCAGGTCGGCGAGCTCGCGCTCCAAGAGGATGTGGTAGTGGTTCGTCCCGGAGATGTTGCGGGTGCCGCCGGCACCGGTGCCGCACTTCTCGATCGCCTCGTGCATGGCAGTGCGAACGGTCTCGTTCTGGCCCATGCCGAGATAGTCGTTGGAGCACCAGACGGTAACGTGCTGGGTGTCTTCCCCGTCATAGCGGGTGGCCTTCGGGAATGCGCCGGCATGACGTTCCAGGTCGGCGAAAATCCGGTAGTTGCCATCGTTGCGAAGGCGCTCAAGCTCCTGCTCGAAGAACGCGTCAAAATCCATTTGTACCTCCAAAGCTACCGGTTCGTTACTGCGCCACCGGCACGTCATGGCGCATCGTGATCTGGCGCCGCCTCCAGGCGGCGTCGGCGGATGGATGTCTTGCCGGAAAACCGGCTTTCGAAGCCCTGCCAGGCAGAGCCATTGGCGGCGGTGAGGTCGATCGGAGCGGCCTCGCCGCGTTCCGGGATCGCCCAGCGCCACAGCACGGCCTCGGAGACCGGCAGGACAAGGAAAAAGTGCTCGATGATGGCGAGCGCGAGGAACGCCGAGGCCAGCACCGTGGCGGCGACCACATGGGGCTCGTCCGCGGCATAGGCATTGGCGATCAGCCAGCCGCAGACCACCATCGCCGCCCCGACCATGGCCGGGAAGAACGGGTTGGTGCGGTCGGTGCGGAAATAGCTGGTGAGATAGGAAAGCCGCGCCGGCGTCATCTCGTTGATGGCGTTGGGCGCGCCGAGGAAGACGGTCAGCTTGGCGCTGAGCCGCATGCCCCAGAGAATGAGGAAGGTCCACAGGCCCGCATGGTTCGGCGCGGTCCAGGTCAGCGCCGCGACCAGCACCGCGGTGACGGCGAGGGCGACCTCGTGGTCGCGGATCGCGGAAAAGGCGGCGAGGAACCGGCGCCAGCCGGAGGCGCCCGGCGGGCACGGTGCACGGTTCGGCCCGGTGACCATGCCGGTCAGGAAGGAGAGCTCGTGCCAGGCCCACAGGCCGATGGCGCTCAGATAGCCGAGATAGGCACCGGCCGCGCTTTCCATGCGGGCGCTCTCGTAGAGCCCGAAGACGCCAAGGCCGGCGACCAGCGTCGCCACCACCATCGCCCCGCGCCGGAAGCCACGCTGGCGCCGCGCCGCATAGAGGACCAGCCCGGTGGAGAACCACCAGGTGAAGACCACGAACACGACGGGCGCTACGTACTGGACCAACAGGTCTCTCCCAATTACCAGGCCGGCTGCAGGCGGCTGGTCTGCGGAATTTCGTTCGTCTTGCCGGGCAACAGGTAGAGGCGGGCAAAGACGGCGGCGGCCGCCGCGCCCCACACTGCCTTGCCGAGGGCGCCGGCAAGGCCGCCCTTCTCGGAAGCCGCCTCCAGGCGGCGATTGATGCGGCAGAGCCGCTTGAAGCCGGCGACCATCGCCGGGTGGTCGGTGTCCAGCAGCACCGGGAAGCACTGCCTGGAAATCTCGGTCGTCGTCCGGAACACCTTCGCGTCGTAGTCATCGATGTCGATGCCGAGACCGCGATAGAAGGCCGGACGCGCGTGGTCGCGCACATACATGGTCGCGTACACGGCGAGCAGGAAGAATTTGATCCACAGCCTGTTGACGCCGCCGAGCAGCTTCGGGTCGGACCGCATGATCAACGAGAACGCTTCGCCATGACGGAATTCGTCATTGCACCATTCCTTGAACCATTTGAAAATCGGGTGGAATCGGTATTCCGGGTGCCGTTCCAAATGGCGGTAGATGGTGATGTAGCGGGCATAGCCGATCTTTTCCGACAGGTAGGTGGCGTAGAATATGAACTTCGGTCGGAAATAGGTATACTTTTTCGCCTTGGCCAGAAACCCCATATTGACGCCAATGCCGAAATCCTTCAGCGCGTCGTTGATGAAGCCGGCATGGCGCGACTCGTCGCGGCTCATGAAGCCGAACAGATCACAGATCTCCTTGTTCTTGCCGCGCCGCTTCATTTCCTTGTAAAGCACGCAGCCGGAGAATTCCGCGGTCAGTGAACTGACCAGAAAATCGACCAGCTCGGCGCGCAAATCTTCCGGCAGGGCGTCGATATCCAGATCGTCCCAGTTTTCGTTGCGCTTGAAGTGGCCCTTGTTGTGGTCGGCGCGCAGGTCGTCCATCAGGACGTCCCATTCCTCGCGCACGGCCGACACGTCAATGCGGTCGAGCTCGTCGAAATCCGTCGTATAGAATCGCGGATTGAGCATGGTCGACTGCAGCGCGGCCCTGGTGGTCTCGCTCTGCTCGGCGACCTTGGGCGCCAGTTCGTCCGGTGCGACGTGCCTGTTCATACGGTTCCCCTCCCTGAAAAACTGAATTCGCAGAGTTCCATCAGCTCCAGGTCGCCGGTCGCTTTCACGAAGGCGCGCTCGAGCAGACTTGCCCGCGTTATCGTTGCGGTCCGCCTGAACTCGCGGACTTCGCCATAGGGCACGGCGACCGGCGCGCCGTGTACGACCACCTCGTCCCCCGGATGTACGATCGTCCCGTCCGAAAACCGTACATGGGCGCCGAGGCTGTCGAAGGTATTGCTGATCTCAACCGTGCAGGACACGTCGATGCGCTTCCTGCCGATCAGCCTGCCGATCACTTCACGTCTCCATAGTTCTTGAGGAACGCCTCGAAGGCGGCCGCGTTGTCGGGCCCGAAGGCGTTCAGGTAAAGCCGTTGTCCGGTGCCCGTGTCCGACAGGGACACCCAGCCGTTCTCCCATTTGATGATGCGGTAGGGCTGGTCCTTGCCGACCTCGGCGACGAGGCGCATGCGGTCGAGGCCGCGCAGCGCGCCGCTGACGAACCCGCCCTCGCCCGATGCGATGACCGCTACGCGGTCGCCGGACATGGCATCGGTGACGGTGACCGTACCGGCCCCGTCGCGGGTGATGACCACGTCGCGGATGGCGACCGGATTGCCCAGCCGGTTGCGGACCGTGCCGATATCGGTCACGGAGCCAAAAATGGTGGCGATCAGCGCGAAACCGACAAGCGCCAGGGCCGAATAGAGCGGAAAGCGCGGGAACGAGGGCACGCCCCCCCTTCTCTCCTTCTTCGGCTTTCCGGACGCGACAGCGGCGTTCATGCTCATCCCCTTTTTCCTTCTATTCGGCGGCCGTGACCGTCTTCAGCCCAGCCGTGCGCTGGCGGGACGTTTCCGGTCCGGCGGTGGTGACGGCGATCCGGGGCGCCTCGTCGGCATGGCCGGCGAGGTAGTCGGAGAGCGCCTTGCCGAGGATGCCGGCGACCTTTTCGGCCTCCGGAATGCAGCGCAGGGCCGGCTCGCAGCGGAACATCCGCCACGGCCGGACATGGGGCCACATCATCAGCCACGACACCCGCTCGTCGGCCCTCAGGGCCATGGCGATGTCGCCGATCCCCCGCTTGCCGGTCGCAAGGTCCGCCGAGGCGATCTTGGAGAACGGCAGATTGAGGGTGAATGGCAGCGCCACGCCGACACGCATGACCACGCGGCGGTTGGTGACGGTGTACATCGTCGTCCTGTGGACGCCCCAGGCATAGGCCTCCAGGAGGCCGATCAGCACCGCGGCGAAGAGGACCAGCGCGCCGGCGGAAAACGTCGACGCGCCGAGACCGCGACCGTCATAGAGACCGGCCGTGAACGCCCAGGCCGCGAGCACGAGGAAGTAGAACGCGAACCAGCCCGTTTTCATGACGCGCCGGGCAATGGACCGACCGTCGGGCCGGCCCTGCCACAGCATGAACTCGCCTTCCGGAAGCTTTTCGGGAAGACCCTCGACGGGTTCGTATTCGTGCTCGCGCACCTGGTCGAACATCATAGCAGCGGCTCCTGCCGTTCCGGCGTGGCGTAGAGCTGACCGGCGCCGTAGTAGGCAGCGATCTTCTCTTCTTCCAGCCGGCTGACGGCGTCGGGGCTGGCCGTCGTCGGCACGCCGGCGAACTGCTCGGAGGTGACGGCGTGAACGTAGATGTGGCCTGCGCGCACGACGCTGAACGGCATCGGCAGCAGCACCGTGCCGGCGCCTTCGAGCTGAACCTCGAGATAGCGGATCAGGCTGTCCGACTTGTCGACCCAAAGGTCGGTGACGGTGCCCGCGACCTGCTTGTCGCAACCGACGACGGCCATGCCGCGCGGATCCGGATCGTCTTCGACGACCTGGAACTCGTCGGTGGTCCTCAGCGGCACGATGCGGTTGGAGCCGTCCGGGTTCTTCTCCACGATGTCGAGACGTTCGGCATAGGAGCCCGGGCCGATGCTGTCGGCCATCGGATCGCCGGTCGGCACGAGCGGCGAGCCCGGCGCGACGGTGAGCCGCTCGGCGGCAATCGGACGGGTGTCGCGGACCTGGTCCGGGACGGTCTTGGTGCCCTGGTTGTTGAACAGCACGAAGGTCTTGGGCTGCGGCAGGAACAGCCAGGGATCCTTGCTGTACTCGCCGGAAACGTCGGCTTCCAGCGGATAGCCCTCACGCCGGTCTTCCTGACGCAGGTACCAGACGAGGCCGGCGAAAAATGCCCAGAACGCATAAAGCGTCACCTGTGCAACGTCGATATGTGATGTTAACGCTCCGGATTCCATAGCTCTCTCCCGGTTCGCGGTTTCGATTATCCCGGCAACTCGGCCAATCCGAACTGCCGTTGTGTCGCGGCGCTGTGCCGGCGCCGGTAGGTCAACGGGCCCAGCACCACCAGGCTCGCAAATAGCATCATGATTTCAATGTGATAGACGACGCTGTAGCCGACCGTGACGTCGTTGAGGGTGGCCCCCAGCGTGCCCGACATGGCCAGCGAATTGACGACATCGCGCAGGACGCCGCCGACGGCGAGCGCGATGCCGATCGAGGTGGCCTGCACCGCGCCCCAGGCGCCGATGGCAAGGCCGTGATCGGTGTGCTCGCCGAGCTCCATCGCCGCCAGCATGGTGCCGACGGCAAAGAGACCACCGCCGAAGCCGATGACCGCGGCGCCGGCCCTGAACAGGTTCGGCGCCTCCAGCGGCGCGGCAAAGACGACGGCCGAAAAGGCGACGATGCCGGAAAGCGCGCCGATGGCGGCGACCCGATGCATCTCAAAGCCTTTCGCCAAGAGGTGGCCGGCGAGCAGGAAGCCGGTCAGCGTGCCGGCCGCCCAGAGCGCCGTCAGCATGGTCGTCTGGCTGACGGTCAGACCGAGCACTTCGGCGCCGTAGGGCTCCAGAAGCACGTCCTGCATGCTGAAGGCGGCCGTCCCGAGGGCAAGGGCCACCAGCAGGCGGGTGGTGCGCGGGTCGGCGCGGTAGTTGGCGATCGCCTCGCGGAAGCTGAGGGACTCGCGGCTGTGGGCGGTGCGGCTCGGGTCGCGCGCTTCCTGTTTCCACAGCGAGATGACGTTAAGGCCGAGGGTAAGGACGGCGGCGCCCTGGATGACCTGGATCAGGCGCTTGGCGCTGAAGTCGTTGAGCAGGTAGCTGAGGACGAAAGCGCTGCCGATCATGCCGATGAGGAAGACGACATAGGTGAGCGCGACGACGCGCGGGCGCTTGTCCTCAGGCACCAGGTCGGTGGCGAGCGCGAGCCCTGCGGTCTGCGTCATGTGCATGCCGAGGCCGACCAGCAGGAAGGCGAGCGCGGCGCCGGCGCTGCCGGCCCATTCCGGGCCGTTGTTCTGGCTCTGCAGCAGCAAGAGCGCGAAGGGCAGGATGGCAAGGCCGCCGAACTGCAACAGCGTACCGAACCAGATGTATGGCACGCGACGCCAGCCGAGGAACGAGCGGTAGGTGTCGGACTTGTGGCCGATGAGGGCGCGGAACGGCGCGGCGACCACCGGGATCGCCACCATGATGGCGACGAGGCTGGTGGAAACGCCGAGTTCGACGATCATCACCCGGTTGAGCGTGCCGGTGAGGAGCACCGCGGCCATGCCGACGGAGACCTGGAACAGGGCCAGGCGGAGAAGGCGCGAGAACGGCATTTCCGCCGTCGCCACGTCGGCGAACGGCATGAACCGCATCCCTACCCTCTTCCAGAACGCCACCATGCGGGCGTTCGCCTGTCCGACCATGTTCATCGGCGCGACACCTCGATGGCTTGTGACGTGTAGAAGCCGCTCTTGACGCGTTCGCAGAGCCCGACCTGCCAGTCGGCGAAGGCCGGATCGGCGAGCAGGCGCTTGCGGAATTTTTTGGGCGCGGTCGGCTGGATCGAGGGCGCCCGATCGGAGCGCGGGAACAGGCGGCCGGTCATGTGCATGAGGGTCAGCGGCACGGTGCGCGGCGCGAAGGTGCAGACGATCTTCTTGTCGGTGCGGGCAGCGAGCGTCGCCATCGCCTGAACGGCGTCGTCGAGCTTGTAGTGGATCAGCGAGTCCATGGCGACGACGGCGTCGAAGCGGCCGAACTCGGCCGACAGCATGTCGCCGGAATGGAAGGTCACGGAGCCCTTCAGGTCCTCGGCGGCGAGCTTGGTCGCCGCATAGCGCACGATCTCCGGCGACAGGTCGACGGCGACGACGTCGGCGCCGCGGCGGGCGAGTTCCGCCGACATCATGCCGGCGCCGCAGCCCGCGTCGAGCACGCGCCAGCCGGAAAGGTCATTTGGCAGGCAGGAGAGCAGCAGCCCGCGCATCCGGTCGCGGCCGGCGCGGACCGTCTCGCGGATCCGGTTCAGCGGCTCGTCGGTTGCCAGCTTCTTCCAGTGATGGATCGCGGTGCGATCGAAATAGTCCTGGATTTCACTGCGACGCCGGATGTAGCGGGCTTGCTCCATCTTCTTCTTCTTTCTCATTCAAAGCCAAGGAACTCGAAAATGTCGCGATCCTTCATCGGGGTCGCATCGAGTTCCTCCGACCCGGACCAGAGATATTCGGCCAGCTTCAGGTATTCCTGCTGGATCCGCTTGATTTCCGGGGTCTCGTCCATTTCGAAAAGGGTGCGCTTCTTGAGCCGGCTCATCCGCACCGCATCGTCGTCCGGGATGTGGGCGAGGCGCTTCAGGCCGATCGCCTCGTTGTAGCGGTCGATCTGGTCGGTGCTGGCCGAACGGTTGGCGATGACGCCGCCGAGGCGCACGTCGTAGTTCTTCGCCTTGGCCCGGATGGCGGCGACGATGCGGTTCATCGCGAAGATGGAATCGAAGTCGTTGGCGGCGACGATCAGCGCCCGTTCGGCATGCTGCAGCGGCGAGGCGAAGCCGCCGCAGACGACGTCGCCGAGGACGTCGAAGACGACGACGTCGGTGTCCTCAAGCAGGTGATGCTCTTTCAGGAGCTTGACCGTCTGGCCGACGACATAGCCGCCGCAGCCGGTGCCGGCCGGCGGGCCGCCGGCTTCAACACACTGGACGCCGTTGTAGCCGTCGAAGACGAAGTCCTCCGGGCGCAACATCTCGGCGTGGTAGTTGACCTCTTCGAGGATGTCGATGACCGTCGGGATCAACGATTTCGTCAGGGTGAAGGTGGAATCGTGCTTGGGGTCGCAGCCGATCTGCAGGACGCGCTTGCCGAGCTTGGAAAAGGCGACGGAGAGGTTCGACGAGGTGGTCGACTTGCCGATGCCGCCCTTGCCGTAGATGGCAAAGACCTTGGCGCCCTCGATCTCCATGGTCGGGTCGAGCTTGACCTGGACCGATCCCTCGCCGTCCTCGCGGTGCTCGGAGGCAACCTTGGAGCTCTTGGCGCCCTTATCGGCGACGTCCCTGTACGAATACGCGTTCATGCTGCCTCCACGTCGATGCCTTCGAGCCGGTCTTCCAACTCGTCCCCGGCGGCCCTCAGCGCTTCGAGCGTCGCTTCGTCGGGCTGCCAATAATTGCGCTCATGCGCCTCGATCAGCCGGTTGGCGAGCTTGGAGCACGCCTTCGGATTGAGATCGGCAAGGCGGGTCCGCATTTCCTCGTCGAGAATGAAGGTCTCGGTGAGGTTCTTGTAGACCCAGGGCGCGACCTGGCCGGTGGTGGCCGACCAGCCGAGCGTGTTGGTGACGTGGCTCTCGATCTGGCGCACGCCCTCATAGCCGTGCTTCAGGAGGCCTTCGTACCATTTCGGGTTGAGCATGCGGCTGCGAGTCTCCAGCGCCACCTGTTCGGTGAGCGTGCGGACCTTGCCCTTGCCGCAGGTCTGGTCGCCGACATAGACCGGCACATGGCCGCCGCCGGACTTGCGGATGGCCCGGCTGATGCCGCCGAGCGTGTCGAAATAATGGTCTATGGTGGTGATGCCGAGTTCCACCGATTCCAGGTTCTGGTAGGCCGCATCGACGCTCTGCAGGACCTCGCCGAGGAGTTCCTGGCGCTTCACCGGCTTGCCGTCGACGCCATAGGCGAAGCATTTGCGCGAGGTGTAGGTCTCGGCGATCTCGTCCTCGTCGTCCCAGGCGCCGCTGTCGATCAGCATGTTGACGTTGGAGCCGTAGGCGCCGGCGGCGTTGGAGAAGACGCGCAGCGCTGCCTCGTCGAGCGAGCAGTCGTGCCTGGCGGCGTATTCCAGCGCGTGCTTGCGCAGGAAATTCTTCTCCACCGGCTCGTCGGCCGTGGCGGCGAGGTTGCAGGCTTCGGCGAGAAGCTTGGTCTGCATCGGCAGCAGGTCGCGGAAGATGCCCGACAGGGTAATGACGACGTCGATGCGCGGCCGGCCGAGATCGGACAGCGGGATCAGCTCGGCGCCGGCGAGGCGGCCGAAGCCGTCGAAGCGCGGCTTGGCGCCGATCAGCGCCAGGGCCTGGGAGAGGGTCGAGCCCTCGGTCTTGAGGTTGTCCGACCCCCACAGCACCAGCGCGATCGATTTCGGCATTTCGCCACTGTCGCGGATGTGGCGCTCGATCAGCCGGTCGGCCTGTTCGCGGCCGTCTTCGACCGCATAGGCGGTCGGCAGGCGGAACGGGTCGAAGCCGTGCAGATTGCGGCCGGTCGGCACGATCTCCGGTGCGCGGACGATGTCGCCACCGGCAACCGGATGGATGTAGCGGGTGTCGAGGGCGCGAAGGAGCGCTCCGGTCTCATGATCGACCTGCAGGCCCTCGTTGAGGCGGGCGAGCCGCTCCACGGTGACGGCCTTGGCCTCCTCGCCACGGGCGATCGCAACGCGTGTCCCGGCGACGATGGCGTCGATGTCGGCGTCGACCAGGCGGCCCTCCATCATCGCCTCGTTGGTGGCGGCGAGAAGGTCGCGGCGCTCGATGTCGCTCGGCACTTCGCCGACCACATGGAGCCCGTGCGGGATCAGGGTCGTCTCAAGCTCGATGATGCGCTCGTGGATGGCCGGGATCTCGGCCTCGCCGCCGTCGCTCCACTCGGCCTCCTGTTCGGCAAGGTCGACGGTGGCGGCCTGGCTCTGGATGATCTCGGCCAGCTTGCGGCGCTCGCCGTCCTGGCCCGGCGGCAGGGCGCGCCAGCGCTCCACCGAGGCCTTCAGGTCAAGGAGACCCTTGTAAAGACCGGCGTGGCTGAGCGGCGGGGTCAGGTAGCTGACGAGCGTCGCGGCCGAGCGGCGGCGGGCGATGATGCCCTCCGACGGGTTATTGGCGGCGTAGAGATAGTAGTTCGGCAGGGCGCCGATGAGGCGTTCCGGCCAGCACGCATCGGAGAGGCCAACCTGCTTGCCGGGCATGAATTCCAGGGCGCCGTGGGTGCCGAAATGGAGCACGGCGTCGGCCGCGAAGTCGGTCTTCAGATAGGTGTAGAAGGCCGAGAAGGCGTGGGTCGGCGTGAAGGTCTTTTCAAAGAGCAGCCGCATCGGGTCGCCCTCGTAGCCGAAGGCGGGCTGGACGCCGACGATGACGTTGCCGAAGTCAGCCCCGAGCACGAAGATGCCGGCGCCGTCGGTCTGGTGGCGGCCGGGCGCCGGGCCCCACTGGGCCTCGATCTCGGCGAGATACTTCTCGCGCGCCACATGGGTCTCGGCGGGAACGCGGTGGAGTACGTTGGCGGCCGTGCCATGGCGCTCCGAATTGCCGATCAGGATGCGGTCGCGCAGCGCATCGGCGCTCTCCGGCAGGTCGACCGTATAGCCCTCCGCCTTCATCGCCTTCAGGGTATTGAAGAGCGACTGGAAGACCGACAGATAGGCGGCCGTGCCGACGGCCCCGCCATTGGGCGGGAAGTTGTAGATGACGATGGCGACGCGGCGATCTTTCCTGGCGCTGCGGCGCAGGCGGATCAGCTTTTCGACCCGGTCGGCGAGGCGCTCGGCGCGGTCCGGCTTGCAGACCATGTCGCGCTCGGACTTGATCTCGGCGGCGCCGGAACGGCCGCCGAAGATCAGCGATCCGGAGGCGCCGTCCATTTCCGGCAGCGCCACCATCATCGTCGTTTCCACCGGCGAGAGCCCCAGATCGGAGTCGAGCCACTGCTCGAGGGTCTGGAACTCGATCGCGAAGGCGGATAAATAGGGCACGTCCAGCTCAGCGAGCATGGCTTCAGCGGCGGGAGCGTCGTTGTAAGCGGGACCACCGACCAGCGAGAAGCCGGTCAGAGAGACGACCGCGTCGACTATCGCTTGGCCATCCTTGAGAAAGAATCGCTCGATGGCCGGACGTGCATCGAGGCCGCTTGCAAAGGCGGGGACAACCTTAAGCCCGCGAGCCTCGAGTGCGCTGATCACGCCGTCATAGTGCGCCGTGTTGCCGGCGAGCACATATGACCGCATGACGAGGAGTCCCACCGTGCCGGTGGCGGATTTGGCGCAGACCTTGCGCTGGAACGCGGCAAGGTCGTCCGTCACCCGCTCCTTCAGCACGGGGTGGTAAAGACCGGTGTCGGGGTAGTTGACCGGATCGGCCGGCTTGACCAGCTTGCGCAATCCGGCGCGCGGCCCCGACGCATATCGCGAAATCAGAAAGCGGACGAGGTTGGTCAGGTTCTCGTCGGACCCGGCGAGCAGGTATTGCAGGGTGAGGAAATAGGCGCGGACGTCCTGCGCCTTGCCGGGGATGAATTTCAGGATCTTCGGGATCGCCCTCAGCACCTTCATCTGGCCGTGGCCGGCGCCGCCGGAGCCCTTGGAGCCGCCGCGCAGGCGCTTCAGGAGCCCCAGGATGCCCGTCGTCGGCTTCGACATGTTGAAGTCGCCGATGCGGGTCAGCTTGACGATCTCCGCGCCCGACAGGCAGCCGACGACGCAGTCGCACGCATCGCGGCGCGCCTCCAGCGACGGCCGGATGGCCCGGCTGTGGTCGTCGAGGAAGATCATGCTGGCGACGATGATGTCGGCGGTCTCGATGTCGGCGCGGCAGCGCTCGGCGGCGGTCTGGTCTTCGCCCCAGCCGGCCAGCGCGTGGATGTTGAGTTCCAGGCCCGGAATCTCGCGGCGCAGGGTCGCGCGGGCACGGTCGATGGCGCTCGTCATGTGATTGTCGAGCGTCACGAAGGTCACGCGGATCGGCGTCGCCTTTCCGGATCCCTTCCGGGCCTCTGCGTCAGCGGGCAAAATGGGCTTTTGCATCGTAGAGTGTCTCGATCGTAATCACATTGACGCCGGTCTCGTCGGCGAAGCGCTCCGTGTTGCGGCGGGCCTTGCCGCGCACGAAGAACGGGATCTTCTTCAGTTCCTTTTCCGCCTCGGGGGTCCAGCGGGCGGCAGCGCCGTCGGGGCTGTCGGTCGTGTCGGGTGTGGTTTCTTCAGGCGCCGCGGCGGCCTCGAAGGCGGGCTGCTCGGCGCGAATGGCAGCGCCCTGCCCGCCCGCGCCACGGGCGGCGTTGACGGCGGCCAGGTGCGAGGCGCCGGTGTCGTCGTGGAATTCGAAATCCTCGCGGAACATGCCGAGGAGATGCTCTTCCAGGCCCATCATCAGCGGGTGGACCCAGCTGTCGAAGATGACATTGGCGCCCTCGAAACCCATCTGCGGGGCGTAGCGCGCCGGGAAGTCCTGGACGTGCACCGGGGCGGAGATGACGGCGCAGGGGATGCGCAGGCGCTTGGCCGTGTTGCGCTCCATCTGGGTGCCGAGCACCAGTTCCGGATGGGCCTCGACGATCGCCTCCTCGACGTCCAGATGGTCGTCGGAGATCAGCGGCTCGACGCCGTATTTGCGGGCCGCCGCGGTGATGTCGCGGGCGAAATTGAAGCTGTAGGTGCCGAGACCGCAGACCTTGAAGCCGAGTTCTTCCTCGGCGATGCGGGCGGCGGCGAGCGCATGGGTGGCATCGCCGTAGATGAAGACCCGCTTGCCGGTCAGGTAATTGCTGTCGACCGAGCGCGCGTACCAGGAGAGCCGGTCGGCGTCGGTCGCGAGCGCCTCGGCGGGATCGACGCCGGCGAGTTCGGCGACTTCCCGGATGAATTCGCGCGTCGCGGTGACGCCGATCGGCACGGTGCGCACGATCGGCTGGCCGAATTCGCGCTTCAGCCAGTTGGCCGCCGTCTCGGCGATCTCCGGATAGAGCACGACATTGAAGTCGGCGGCCGGAAGCCGGGTGAGATCAAGCGGCGAGGCATCGAGCGGGGCAACGACGTTGATTTCGACGCCCAATGATTTCAGCAGCTTCTTGACCTCGACGATGTCGTCGCGGTTGCGGAAGCCGAGGGCGGTCGGGCCCAGAATGTTGCAGGAGGCCGGTGCGCCCTCTTGCCTCGCCGGCTTCTCGCGTCCGCCGGCAAAGCCGCGGACCAGCCGGTAGAAGGTCTCTGCCGCGCCCCAGTTTTCCTTGCGCTGGTAGGAGGGCAACTCCAGCGGCACGACGGGCACGTCGAGGCCGAGCGCCTTGGCGAGACCGCCCGGGTCGTCCTGGATCAGTTCGGCCGTGCAGGAGGCGCCGACCAGGATCGCCTGGGGCTTGAAGCGTTCCACCGCTTCCCGGCACGCGTCCTTGAAGAGTTCGGCGGTGTCCTTGCCGAGATCGCGGGCCTGGAAGGTGGTGTAGGTGACCGGCGGGCGCGTGCGGCGGCGCTCGATCATGGTGAAGAGCAGATCGGCGTAGGTGTCGCCCTGGGGCGCGTGCAGCACGTAGTGGACACCCTTCATGGAGGCGGCGATGCGCAGCGCGCCGACATGGGGCGGTCCCTCATATGTCCAGACGGTGAGCTGCATCGCCTAGACCTCCACCTTCAGCGCGGCACGGCGCCGCAGCGGACGGGCGAACAGCTCGGCGAGGTCGCCGGCCTGCTCGTAGCCCTGGATCGGGGTGAAGACGAGTTCGATCGACCACTTCGTCGCGTAGCCCTCCGCCTCGAAGGGATTGGCAAGGCCGAGGCCGCAGACGATGAGGTCCGGATCGGCCTCGTGGCAGCGGTCGATCTGGCGCTCCACGTCCTGGCCCTCGCTGAGGACCACGTCCTCCGGCAGGAGATCGAGTTCGGCGGCAAGGTGCCGGCGGTGGAGATAGGGGCTGCCGATCTCCGTCAGCCCCATGCCCGCCTCGCGGCTGAGGAACCGGGCGAGCGCCGGCTCAAGCTGCGAATCGGGGAAAAAGAAGATGCGCTTGCCGGAAAGGGTCTCGGCATAGCTTTCAAGGGCCTTGCGGGCGCGTTCCCGGCCCGGCGCGGTCACCGCCTCGAAGCGGGCGGGGTCGACGCCGAAGGCATCGGAAGCGGCCTTCAGCCAGGCTGTCGTGCCCTCCTCGCCGAGCGGGAAGAGCGCGGGAATGTGCGTTGCGCCGCGGCGCTCTAGCTTCTTGGCCGCCTCGTTGAGGAACGGCTGCGCCAGCAGAAAGCGCGTATTCGGCCCGATCGCCGGCAGCCGGTCGCTGCGGCGGGTCGGCAGGAAGGCGACGTTTTCGATGCCGAGCGCCTGGAAGATGCGCGAGAACTGGTCTTCGACGACGTCGGCGAGCGAGCCGGCGACGACCAGCGAGGGGGCGGCGTCGGCCTCGGCAACCGGGCATTCGTCGACGAGGGTCGCAAGAAAGCTGTCCTCGCCTTGCGTGAAGGTGGTCTCGATGCCGCTGCCGGAATAGGCGATGACCCGGCGATCCGGCGCATGTTCACGATTAAGACGTTCCGCGGCACGGGAGAGGTCGAGCTTGATCACCTCCGACGGGCACGAGCCGACGAGGACCAGCATCTTGATGTCCGGACGGCGCTTCAGGAGCCGTTCGACGACGGCGTCGAGCTCGTCGTGGAGGTCGGCCATGCCCGAGAGGTCGCGTTCCTCGATGATGGCGGTGGCAAAGCGCGGTTCGGCGAAGATCATGACGCCGGCGGCGGACTGCATCAAATGGGCGCAGGTGCGCGAGCCGACGATCAGGAAGAAGGCGTCCTGCATCTTGCGATGCAGCCAGATGATCGACGTCAGGCCGCAGAAAACCTCGTGCTGGCCGCGCTGGTGGATGGTCGGTTCGCGGCCCGCGGCCGGCGCATCGCAGCGCGCGGCGGTGTTGGACAAAACCGTCTGGGAGGTCGGCCGGTTCATGGCGCGGCCTCGAGCGGTACGGCACGCATTTCGGCGTCGCGCCGGGCCATGCGCAGCTTCCACAGGAACTGGCCGGCGTTGATCACATATGTCGCGTAGGCCGCAAGGGCCAGGAGCAGAAGTGGGGTCGGCGACAACAGATCGAGCCCGAGGGCCAGGAGATAGGCGGTGTGCAGCGTCAGCACCGCCATGGAGAACACGTCCTCCCAGAAAAACATTCGTGCAAACAGGTACTTGCCGAAGACGTCCTTTTCCCAGATCGAGCCGGTGATCATGATCGCGTAGAGCGTCAACGTCTTCAGGACGATCGACAGATTCGCGCCCCACAGGCCCTCGCCGGTCAGGAAGTAGCGGATGATGAGGATGAGGCTGACGAAGAAGACCAGGAACTGGATCGGGGCGAGGATGCCCTGCACCAGCGTCCAGGGCGAGGCGTCCCGCCGCCGGCGTTCTTCCGGCGTGTACAGCATGACCTGCGATTTCCCTGAATTCGCGGCAACCTTCATGGTCCTGCGGGTGACCGCCTCCCTCACTCCTGCTGGCAAGGACTCTAACGCCGCGACAAACGAAGTGTCAACTTCATTTGACGTTAATAGCGATTTACATTCGACGTTCGATGGGACATTGTTGGGAGGCTTCCGCGCACGGTCGTCGACCGTGGGCTCGGCGCGCCGGACGGGCTCCCATGGAGGGTGCCGCCCCCCTCGTCGGCCTTGACCAGCACAACACGTCAGCGCGGGTGGCGACCGAGGCCGCTTCGTATTGGGGGCGCTATGATTTTATCCCTCAAAAGGGCTCCTGACGGCAACAGCTATCACACGGTCGCTGCCGCAGAAACCGGATTACTACGGAAGGCCGGAGCCGGCCGCGTGTGCCCGGACGGGGAACCGGCCGGCGCTTGCGAGCCGCCTCATGCGCGAGCGCGCGCGGGCGCGCGTTCTTCACGGAGGGGGCTTTCGCGCCCCGCTCCGACACCCCATGTGACAATTCGCGCTGACACCGGGCCAGGCCCGGCGACAGGCGCGGTGCGCCGCGGCGCGCTGCCGCCGGACGCCAGCCGGCCGGAGGCCCGCACGCGCTGTCGCAGACGGCCGGCCCTGCCGGCACAGAAATGACGCGGAGACGACGTCGAAGACCATGAGCGACCGGGCCGAAAAAACGCGCTACAGGCCATTCAGCCGCCCGTCGGAGTGGTTCCACGACGTCGACCATGTCGCCGCCGCCGAGCTTGCAGCCGTCGGCTCCGACATCGCGCTCATCCTTTCCGAGAGAGGCGAGGTGGAGGACGTGTCCTACGCCAACGCCAGTCTGCAACCCTACGCTCCGGACAAATGGATCGGCCGCCCCTGGGAGGCCACCGTGACAAGCGAAAGCGTGGACAAGGTGCGGACGCTGCTCTCGGACATCACCGCCGCCCGGTCGACCCGGCGCCGGCAAATCAACCACCCCAAAGAAGGGCTCCCCGACCTGCCGGTCAACTATGCCCTGGTGGCGATCGACGGATCCTCCTCCACGGTCGCCCTCGGCCAAGACCTTCGAAAGATAGCTGACATGCAAAGCCGGATGGTACAAAACCAACTCGAAATGGAGCGGGAATACCGCGACCTCCGTCAGGCCGAAACCCGCTACCGCATGCTCTTTCAACTGATCGCCCAGCCGATGTTCATCGTCGACGGCGACCTGTTGCGCATCCTCGACGTCAACCGGGCGGCGGCCGAACTGGTCGAGCGACCAAGCAGCCGGCTGGTCGGCGAAACGGTGACGACGCTGTTCCGGCGCGGCGCCCGCGAGGACATCGACGCCGTGCTCGAAGCAGCCCAGCGCCAGGGCACCGCGGACAGCCTGGAAGTGCGGCTCGCCAACCAGGACGGCTCCTACGCGATGACCGTGCAGCCGTTCCGCGACGACGGCAAGGTCAACCTGCTCGTGCGCCTGCGCCAGGTGACCCGCGAGGGCGAGGAGACCGATTCTGATGCGTTCGATCCGCAGGGCCTGATCTGGGAGCTGCCGGAGGCCGTCGTTGTCACCGACGGCGAGGGCATCGTGGAGCAGCCGAACGACCAGTTCCTAAATATGGTCAAGGCCGTGACCCGGGAACACGTGATCGGCCGCAACCTCAATTCCTGGGTCGGGGCAGCGGCGATCGACATGCAGCTTTTGATGTCGAACTTGAAGGAAAAGGGCGAGGTCCGCTCCTTCTCGACCGTCATCCGCGACGATTTCGGCAAGGCGATCCCGGTCCGCATCGCCGCCAAGCGGCTGACCGGGCCGCGCTCCTCGCGCATCGGCTTCCTCATTTCCGAGGCGACCGGCGACAGCGGCTATCCGTCGGTGACCGGCGCCCTGCCCTACGAGCCGTCGAATTTCGGCGAGCTGGTCGGCCGGGTGCCGTTGAAGGAGCTCCTGCGGGAGGCCTCCGACATCATCGAGAAGCTGTGCATCGAGGCGGCGTTGCGCCAGACCGGCAACAACCGCGCCTCGGCCGCAGAAATGCTCGGCCTCAGCCGGCAGAGCCTCTACATCAAGCTGAAGCGCCACGGCGTCGGCGCCCCGGAAGCGGAGTAGGGTCCGCCGTCAAAAGGTCCGTTCGGGCGCCGGCAGGGTGGGCATCGGGCTTGCATTTGTCACGCCCGATGGACATCTGGCGCCGTCCCTCAACCGGAAAAACCTATTTTCGGGCAATATTTTGCAGGGAGGTTGCTGCTGCGGCGTTCGCGCACATCCATAAGTGTCATTCTGAATTGACACTTTTTTGGATCGCTCCTAGCATTTCGCCATGGATGCTTACCGGGTTTCCCAGGAATTGCCGAGGGTTCCGACCGTCGGCGCCACCATTCAGCTGCTGAAGCCGATCACCTGGTTTCCGCCGATGTGGGCCTATGCCTGCGGCGTCGTCTCCGCCGGCGCCTTCACGGCGGAGCGCTGGTGGTTCGTGATCGGCGGCATTCTGCTCGCCGGCCCGCTGCTGTGCGGCACCAGCCAGGCGGTGAACGACTGGTTCGACCGCCATGTGGACGCCATCAACGAGCCGGACCGGGTGATCCCGTCGGGCCGGATGCCGGGGCGCTGGGGGCTCTATGTGGCGATCATCGCCAGCGCGCTGTCCATGGTCGTTGCCGCGCTGCTCGGCGCTGCCGTCTTCTGGGCCGCCTTGATCGGCCTGGCGCTTGCCTGGGCCTACAGCGCGCCGCCGTTCCGGCTGAAGCAGAACGGCTGGTTCGGCAATGCCGCCGTCGGCTTTTCCTATGAGAGCCTGCCCTGGTTCACCGCCGCCGCCGCCGCCCTCGGCGGCCTGCCGCCGGCGGAGATCATCGCCGTTGCGCTCCTTTACGGCGTCGGCGCCCACGGCATCATGACACTCAACGATTTCAAGTCGGTCGAAGGCGACACCCAGCACGGGCTCGCCTCGCTGCCGGTGCAGCTGGGCGTTTCCAATGCCGCGCGCTTTGCCTGCCTCGTCATGGGCGGCTCGCAAGCGGCCGTGATTGCGCTTCTCCTCATCTGGCAGCATTTCTGGGCGGCCGGCGTCGTCGGCCTGGTGCTGGCGATCCAGATCGGCTGCATGGTCCACATGCTGAAAAGCCCGAAGGAGCGCGCCGTCTGGTACTCGGCGATCGGCGTCGGGCTCTATGTCAGCGGCATGATGGCGACCGCCATCTCGCTGAGGACGCTGACCGTCGCATGACGGCTTTCTGAAGGAGCGGACAACAGCAATGGCGTCGTTGGCGAAGGGGACTCGCGACGGACTTGGTTGGATCGGCATCCTGAGGCTCGGGCTGGTGCAGGCGAGCCTCGGCTCCATCGTCGTCCTCACCACCTCGACCCTCAACCGCGTCATGGTCGTGGAACTGGCGCTCGCCGCCGCCATTCCGGGCGCCCTCGTCAGCCTGCACTACGCCGTGCAGATGCTGCGCCCGGTCTGGGGCTATGAATCCGACATCGGCGGCGGCCGCACCCGCTGGATCCTCGGCGGCATGGCGATGCTGGCGCTGTCCGGCACCGGCGCGGCGGCCTCGACGATCCTCTTGGAAACCCATTTCTGGCTCGGCCTTTCCACCGCCATCGTCGCCTTTGCCTTCATCGGCTTCGGCATCGGGGCCGCCGGCACTTCGTTGCTAGCCCTGCTTGCCAGCCGCACCGCGCCGGAACGGCGGCCTGCCGCGGCGACCATCGTCTGGATGATGATGATCGCCGGCATCGTGGTCACCGCCGTCACCTCCGGCCATTTCCTCGATCCCTATTCCCATGCGAAGCTGATCACCATTACCGCCGTCGCCGGCACGATCTCCTTTGCCCTTGCCGCCATCGCCGTCGGCCGGCTGGAAAGCCGCACCGTGGAACAGGTCGTCCATGACGACGATCCGAATGCGCCGAAGCCGACCTTCTGGGAAGCGTTGCGAGAAATCTGGGACGATCCGGAGGCACGGCTCTTCACCATATTCGTCTTCGTTTCCATGCTCGCCTACTCCATGCAGGACCTGATCCTGGAGCCCTTCGCGGGCCTCCTCTTCAACATGCAGCCCGGTGAGACGACCCAGCTTTCCGGCAACCAGCACAGCGGCGTCTTCCTCGGCATGGCGACTGTCGGCATCGTCGGCAGCCTCTGGCCCGGCAGAAAGTCCCTCATCCTGAAGATGTTCACCGTCGTCGGCTGCATCGGATCGGGCGTCGCGCTGGCGCTCTTGGCCCTTGCCACCACCTTTGCCCCCGACTGGCCGCTGTGGGTCAACATCTTCGCCCTTGGCTACGCCAACGGGGCCTTCGCGGTGGCCGCCATCGGCACGATGATGGTGCTGGCGGGTGCCGGCGTGAAATCGCGCGAGGGCATCCGCATGGGCCTGTGGGGTGCGGCGCAGGGGATCGCCTTCGGCCTCGGCGGTTTCGCCGGCACCGTCACCATCGACTTCGCGCGCTATCTCACCGGGGACGTCGGCATTTCCTATGCCTGGGTGTTCTCCGGCGAGGCGGCGCTGTTCCTGATCTCCGCCGTCATTGCCAGCCGGCTCGCCATGGCCGGCGCGCCGGCCGCCGCCATTGCGGCACCGGCAAAGGACGAGCGGAGCGACCTCCAACCGGCGGTGTAGGAAAATGACCAAGGATTTCTTCGATACCATCGTTGTCGGCGGCGGGCCGGCCGGCGCCACCGCGGCGCACGAACTGGCCCGCAAGGGCCGGGCCGTCCTCCTCGTCGACCGCGAGGGCCGCACGAAACCCTGCGGCGGCGCCATTCCGCCGCGAGCGGTGCGCGATTTCGACATCCCGCCGCACATGCTGACGGCGCGGATTGCCGCGGCCCGCATGGTCTCGCCGTCGAACAAGACCGTCGACATGGAGATCACCGGCACCGGCTATGTCGGCATGGTCGACCGCGACGTCTTCGATCCCTGGCTGCGCCAGCGCGCAGCAGAAGCCGGTGCCACCCGCATCGCCGGCACCTTCACCGGCGCCACCCAGAACGCCGACGGCACGGTCACCGTGCAGATCCGTGAGAAGGACGACGGCAAGGCCGTCCGCGAGTACAAGGCTCGGACCCTGATCGGCGCGGACGGCGCCAACTCGCCGGTGCGGCGCGCGGTCTTCGGCGCCAACGTCAAGCCGCCCTTCGTCTTTGCCTATCACGAGATCGTCCGCTCGCCGGACACCGCCAACGACAATTTCAATCCGACCCGCTGCGACGTCATCTACAAGGGCGAGATCTCGCCGGATTTCTATGGCTGGATCTTTCCGCACGGGCCGGCGACCAGCATCGGCTGCGGCAGCGCCATCAAGGGCTATGACCTGAGGGCCGCAACCCGGCGCCTGCGCGAACAGGCCGGCCTTGCCGACTGCGAGACGCTGCGCGAGGAAGGCGCCCCGCTGCCCCTGAAGCCGCTGAAGCGCTGGGACAACGGTCGCAACGTTCTCCTTGCCGGCGATGCGGCGGGCATCGTTGCCCCCTCCTCCGGCGAAGGCATCTACTACGCCATGCTGGGCGGCCAGCTTGCCGCCGAGGCGGTCGAGCAACTGCTCGTCACCGGCGAGGTCAAGGCGCTGAAGAGCGCCCGCAAGCGCTTCATGAAGGACCACGGCCGGACCTTCTTCATCCTGCGCGTCATGCAGACGATCTGGTACCGCAACGACAAGCGGCGCGAGCAGTTCGTGAAGATGTGCCGGGATCCGGACGTGCAGCGGCTGACCTGGGAGTCCTATCTCAACAAGAAACTCGTCAAGCGCGAGCCGATGGCGCATTTGCGCGTCTTCGGCAAGGATTTGCAGCAACTCTTTGGCCTGTCGCACCGCTGAAACGCTCTGGCAGGCGCCATCACTTTTCAATGGAGCAGAGACGCCGCCCCGCCTTCGTGCGGGGCGGCGGTTTCCGTTTTCGGATAGTCTCTTGGGCGGCATCGCCGACAGCCGGCGACCGGCCATCCCGCCAACGAGGTCAAAACCATGCCGGAGAGCGTCTCCGCCTTCCTTAATTCACCGGTCATCGCCGACATCGTGCTTGCGGTGCTGATCGGCGAGACGCTGGCCGTGGCGCTGTTCCTGAAGCGCCGGCGACCGCGGCTGGCCCGCTCCGTCGCCCTCAACGGGCTGTCCGGCGCGTTCATCCTGATGGCGCTGAGGGTGCTGTGGAACGGTGGCGACGGGGCGCTGATATGCGCCTTCCTCGCCGCTTCGTTCGTCGCCCATCTCACCGATCTGGTGAAAAGGCTCAACGAATAGGAGCCCGGCAGGACGCCGGGCTCACGGTCTTTCGATTGCAGGACCTGGCGGCGGTCAGGACTGGCTTTCGAGCGCGCCGCCATGCTTGTTCATCTGCCAGACCTGCCAGTTCAGCAGCGCCGCGGCGGAGACCCAGACCAGGTACGGCGCGAACATCAGCGCCGCCCACATGGAAATCGGCCAGGCGAGCGCGATGAACAGCGCCACCAGGACCCAGAGCGCCGAGACGTTCATCATGCCCCAGTCCATACGGCGCTTGCCGAAGAACATCCACGACCAGGTGCCGTTGAGGAGGAGCTGGGCGAACCAGACGACCATGACGAGGCTTGGCCCAGCCTCGTTCCAGACCATCCAGCCGGCAACGGCGATCAGCGCATAGAGCGGCGTCCAGACCACGGGGAACACCCAGTTGGGCGGGTTCCAGCGCGGCTTGTCGAGCCGGGCGTACCAGTCGTCGGGCTTGAAATAGGCGCCGCTCGACGCGGCCAGCATCACGAAGATGGCGAAGGGAATGAAATTGAGCATCGGCAATCCTGAAGATGGGTCCGGAATCGGAGGGAGGCGTGGTCACGCCGCATCGCCACTATAACCTCTCAGCGGCCCGCCGGTTCCCGCGCGCGGCGCCAGGTCGCAGCTCTTCTTGTAGGTAATTCGGCGCATGGCGGACATGACCGCCCGCGAGCGCCTATTCCTCGTCGGACGCGAAGCCGTAACGCCTCAGCTTGCTGTAGAGCCCCTGGCGGCTGAGGCCGAGCACCTTGGCGGTCAGCGCCCGGTTGTTGCCGGTCAGCTGCAGGGCCGAGGCGATGCAGCTCTTTTCGATCGCGTCCATCTCGTCGCGGACGAGGTCCTTCAGCGGCACCTTGCCGATCAGGTCCTCCACCGGCTCGCCGGAGCGGGCGACGACCGCGTTGCGCTCGCCCGCCTTGGGGACGGCGCCGAGATCGATCGGCTGGGCGCGCAGGGCGACGTTGCGGATGACGATGCCGAAGCCGCTGCCGTCGGGCATGGAGACGACGGAGAGCTCGACCTCGCTGGTCTGGCCGGAAAGGCTGCGCAGCGTCGTCGGCAGCATCTTCAGCCGGCCGTGGCTGCGCACATTGTCGAGGGTGACGCCGATATTGAACGCCGTGCCGTCGAAGAAGTCGCCGAGGGAACGGCCGACGGCCGATTCCAGCTTGCCGCATTGGGACAGGTCGAGGAAGGAATCGTTGGCCCACAGGATGGTGCCGGCATCGTCGGTGAGAACGATGGCCTCGCTGGCGAGGTGGATGAGCCGGGCCAGACTGCGGTCGGCGATCGGTCCGGTCGCGGCCTCGACGGCCTCCTGAAGGTGCACCAGATAGGTCGACGCATCGCGGGACTGGAAGAGGTTGGCCTTGACCCGGACCTTGCGGCCGTCGGCGAGCCGGGCGGTGCCTTCGGACGCCGTATCGGTGCCGAGGACGCCGGTCAGCAGCGACTGCAGGTCGGCCCGGTCCTCACGCTCGAAAAAGGTGCCGAGGCGGCGGCCGAGCACGTTGTGGCCGTCCTCCTTGAGGAGCTGCAGCGCCGCGCGGTTGGCCTCGCGGATGAGGCCTGACGAAACGTCGACGATGAGCACGGCTTCGGACGCGACCTGGAACACCATGCGGTATCGCGCTTCGTCCTGACGCTGGCGCTCAAAGGTGCGTTCCATGGTCTGCTGCGACAAAAGCAGCCGCTCCTGCAGGGAGCGCAGCGGCGACAGGTTGCGGCCAAGGAGCACGATGTCGTCGTCAGCGCCCGTGGCGATCGCCGAATAGCGTATCAGAATCTGCTCGCCGGAGGGAGCCGGATGACGGATGTCGGCCATCGCCGGCATATCCTCGCCGGGGGCAAGGCGAATCAGGTCGTCGACATGCTGGCGGGAGTCCTCGCTGACGACGTCATGCAAGGGCGCGCCGCGCCAGGCCCCGGCGCCGATCTGGGCGAGGCTTTCGCCGTCACCGGCAACATCCTTGATGATGCCGTCACGACCGACTATCAGGGCGATGTCGGATGCGTTTGCAACGAGAGCCCCAACGGTCTTCGGGTCGGCGTTAGAGAAGAAGGCCGCGGGCTGCGAGAAGAGCGAGTTCACGAGCGTTCATTCCGGTTGACGTAAAACGGTTCTAATTTCCAATTAGCGCAGAGATTTCGCCTTGACAACGTTTGTCAACGTTTTTTGACACCCTCTACTTGCAGGCCGTCCGACATTCGCGCCAAGGATTGTACACCGGCAGTCCTGATTCAGATTAGATGGGAATTTGTTTAATGCTTTCAAGCTTAAATGCCAATGCGACTGTTTTCCCCGGATATCGGCGGCCGCCCCGGGGTGCCAAAATGCCGCGGCGGCAAACCGGAGGATAACGGGCCGATGACTGATGCGGTTGACGTAAATTCCGCCGTACGGAACGTTCTCAGGGACGAGACCTGGGGCCAGCACAAGCAACTTCACCTGCATGCGAGCTTCCGCGCCCTGTTCAAGGGCACGCTCGACCGCTCGGGCTATCGCGCTCTGATTCTTCGACTTTACGGTTTCTACGTGCCGCTCGACGCGGCGATCGCCGAAACCCTCGGCAGCTCCGGCTTCGATGCCGGAGACTATGCCTATCATCCGCGGGCGCCACTCTTTGCCCAGGACCTCGTCGATCTCGGCCTTGACGATGCCGCGCTTGCGGCCGCCCCCCGATCGCCCGAGGCGGGCACAAAAATCTCGCCGAACACCCTCGGTGGCGTGTTATACGTCGTCGAAGGGTCGACGCATGGTGGCGGTGTCATCGATCGTGCCGCGCGCGACCTCCTCGGCGACGGGCCCCCGGACGGACGACGCTACTGGGACTGGTGCCGCACGAAAGGTGCTTATCGCTGGGAGATGACGAACCGATTGCTGTTGCGGCTGAAGGAAGCGGGGACGCCGCAGCAGGATCTGATCAAGGGGGCGCGTCAGACATTCCAGTCGATTGCGGACTGGCTGATGCCGCTCGACCGGCCCTCCCCGTCTGCCGGCCGGTCGACTGAGAGTCTTTCGTGAAGACGGGTACCATCGACCTCAACACCTGCGACCGGGAGCCGATCCACCTGATCGGCTCGGTGCAGCCGCACGGCGCGCTGATCGCCGTCGACAAGCAGACGCTGACCGTCGACTATGCCAGCCTCAACACCGACCGGTTCCTCGGCATCGCCGCCGCCGACATCCTCGGCCGGCACCTCGCCGAGGTGATCGGCGAGGCTAATGTGGCGGAGCTGTCGCGCATGCAGCTCCTGCCGTCGACGCCGGAACTCCTGAAACCGTGGTTCCTGGCGTTCGAACCGGCCGGCGACGCGCCGCGGCGTCTGGAGTGCCTTGCCCATCGCAACGCCGGCAGCATCATCCTGGAATTCGTCAACGCCTCGGAGAGCCCGGCGGCGGTCTGGGAAGAGGAGATCCTGCGACAGCGCATCATCTCCGAGCTGATCAAGCCGAACGCGCTGAACGAGCTGGCCCAGGTCAGCGCGGAGATCATCCGCGAGGTCACCGGCTTCGACCGGGTCATGATCTACCGGTTCGCCGAAGACAAGCACGGCGAGGTGATCGCCGAATCGACGACGCGCGACGACAGCTTCCTCGGCCTGCACTATCCGGCCTCGGACATCCCCGACCCGGCACGGCGCCATTTCACGCTCAACGTCATGCGCTCGATCCCGGACATCAACGCCGAGCCGGTGCCGATCATCAAGCGCGGCGGCGGCTTTGCCGATGCGGACGCGGCCCAGCCGCTGGACCTGACCTATGCCAAGCTGCGCGGCGTCGCCCCGGTGCATATCGAATATCTCAACAATATGGGCGTGAAGGGCAGCCTCTCGATCTCGCTGATCACCAACAAGGAGCTTTGGGGCCTGGTTGCCTGCCACAACTATTCGCCGCGCTACATCTCCTCCAGCCGGCTGCGCTTTGCAGAACTCCTCGGCGGCACGGTGTCGGCGCTCTTGCAGAGCATCGAGAACACCAACCAGCTGAGGAAGAGCATCTCGGCGGAGAAGATCGCCTACACCATCGAACAGGACGCGCGCGGCGGCACCTCGCTGCTCGACATCCTGGACCAGCGCGCCCACACCCTGATGGAGGTGATGACCGCGACCGGCCTCGTCTTCGTGCGTCAGGGCAAGGTGGTCGAGCACGGCCAGGTGCCGGTCCCGCCGCTCGATTACCGGGCCATGAAGGCCCGTGTCATCGACGGCATAGCGACCACCTCGCACCTGTCCGCCCTCGTCGATATGGACGACGAGCAGCGCCAGGCGGCGGCCGGTGCGGCGCTCGTCGAACTGTCGGAGGACGGCGCCGATTTCGTCGTTTTCCTGAGGCCGAATTTCGAGCAGACGATCAATTGGGCCGGCAAGCCGGAAAAGATCGAAAAACGGCTCGAAGACGGCACGTTCCGGCTGTCGCCGCGCGGCTCGTTCGAGCTGTGGCGCGAGGAGCGGATCGGCAAGAGCCGGCCGTTCGACGCCCTCGACAGCGACGCGGTCCGGATCCTCCGGCGCGCGCTCTTTGCCGTCAACAGCCTGGAGCGGGCCCATGCGGCGCTGGAGGCCCAGCGCGTCGCCGAGGCGGCCGAGACGCGGCTGCGCCACGAACTGCTCGACGTCGCCCGCACCACCTCCATGGGAGAGCTGGCCTCCGCGATCGCCCACGAGCTCAACCAGCCGCTCGCCGCCATCGCCAACTACGTCAATGCGTGCCGCCAGGAATTCCGCAATGCGGGGGTGGCGATCCCGGAGCGGGCGGCGGAGCTGATCGACGAGGCGGTGACGGAGTCCTCGCGCGCCGGCGACCTCGTCAGGCGCATGCGCAACTTCATCTCCGGCGGCCAGCTCAACGCCGACTATGTCGACATCAACGAATCGATCAAGCAGGGCATCGACCTCGTCATGGTGTCCCAGGAGCTGCCGCGGCTGCGGCTGATCATGCTCCTCGACAAGAGCCTGCCGAAGATTTGGGCCGATCCGGTGCAGATCGGCCAGGTGGTGCTCAATCTGGCGCGCAACAGCATCGCCGCCATGGAGGGGCTGGAAAACCAGACGCTGACGCTCGAGACGCAACGGGTCGGCGACTATGTGGAAGTCTCCGTGAAGGATACCGGACGGGGTATCCCCAAGGAGCTGGAAAGCAACCTGTTCGAGCCGTTCCACGCGTCGACGACCAGCGGGATGGGCATCGGCCTGTCGCTGTGCCGGTCCATTGTCGAAGCCCATGCCGGACGGATCTGGGCGAAATCCGCGCCGAACGGAGCGGAAGTGATCTTCAAATTGCCGGTAAGGGAGGGGACCGATGGCAGCACCGACTAGAGATTTCAGCATCTATGTGGTGGAAGATGATCCCTCGGTCCTGAAATCCCTGTGCGCTTTGCTCAATTCGCACGGCTACACGACGATTGCCTGCGATTCCTCGGAAAGCTTCCTGGAGGTCTACGACCCGGACGTCGTCGCCTGCCTGGTGCTCGACCTGCGCATGCCCGGCATGAGCGGGCTGGAGCTGCAGGCCCATCTCAACTCGCTCGACGCCCATCTGCCGACCATCGTCGTCACCGGCCACGGCGACGTGCCCATCGCCGTGCAGGCGATGAAGGCGGGCGCCATCGAGTTCATCGAGAAGCCGGCCCAGGTCGAGCAGCTGCTCGATGCGGTGGCCGTCGCCGGCGAGATCCTCGCCAACCGGCCGCCGCCGTCGGTGCCGGACGACCTGGTGCGCGAGCGCATCGCCAAGCTGACGGAGCGCGAGCGCGAGGTGCTCGACCACCTCGTCCTCGGCAAGCTCAACAAGGAAATCGCCCAGGAGCTCGGCGTCAGCCAGCGCACCATCGAGATCCACCGCTCGCGCATCCGCGAGAAGATGCACGCGCGCGGCATTTCCGATCTGATCCGGATGATGCGCTGAGTCGGCCGGCGCGGCCGGCAGGCGGGGTGTAAACCGCTACCAGGCGTTTTCCAGTGCATCCACCTTCCCTCACCCGAAAAAATTGCACGATCGACACCTCTTCCGGTTGACAGACTGCGCCTGCCAGTAAAACATATATTCTGAATATATCTTTTGAGCCGTAGAGGTTCCGGACACAGACGACGAGGTCGTTCGGTGACGTATTTTCTTTGGCCGCCTCACAGAAAAATCGCGGAAAATACATGACCTTACGGCGATTCCCATGCGTCAGGGGGTCCTTGTGTTTTTACGTAGTGGCAAAACCGAAATAGAGTGTATTCAGCATTGCGTAATAGCCTCCGGTTATCGGGCACAACTGAACCTGGGGCTTTGCTTTCGGTCGGTTGAGCCGAGCGGGAGGGTTCAACAGTGCAAGTTCTCGAAATGAAGAAGACAAACGGTGCGGACGGCATCCATCGGAAGCCGGCAGGTGGGGATCGCGAATTGACGCTCACTCTCAACACCGAAGAGACAGCCGCGCTCGAAGGCTGGCGCCTTGCCAACAATATCGGCTCGCCGGACGAAGCGGCTCGCGAACTGCTGCGTCTCGGTCTCCTGTCGGAGATCTCCAAGGTCTATGGCCTTGTCTCGGCGATCCGTCATTCCGTCGACGACGACGAGGATGACTTCGCCTATCAGGCGCCGCACACTCCGAACTGACGTTTCCCAGGTCAGCGCCTCCGGTTCATACGGAGCACGGAAATCAGCCGGGACGAGCCTCGCCCCGGCCGATTGATTTCCGTCCTGGTTTTCGGCAGGCCGCGCGGTCCGCGGGTCTTGCGGAGAACGGTTGGCTATTGCCTTGACGGCGGGTCAGGCCTTCAGGCCGGCGACCGGCAGGCAGGGCGCGTCGGTGCACACGTTGACCTCGATGGTGACGTGGACGAGGTCGGTCATCTCCGACAACAGTTCCCTGTAGTGCTCCGGCGGCCGCGGATAGTGCGTCACCAGCGAGACGATTGCGCCGAAGCCCTCGGGCCCGACGCGCCACAGGTGCAGGTCGACGATCCGGTTGTCGGCGTCGGCCTCGATCAGGCCCCTCACCCTGTCGGCCTTGCCGCCGTCGACGGCGCTGTCGAGGAGAATCGCGCCGGTGTCGGTCAGAAGGCCGAAGGCCCAGCGCGAGATGACCACGGCGCCGACGATGCCCATGGCCGCATCCATCCAGTTCCAGCCCCACAGCTTGCCGCAGACCAGCGCGACGATGGCGAGGATCGAGGTCAACGCGTCGGCAAGGACGTGCAGGTAGGCGGCGCGCAGATTGTGGTCCTTGCCGTGGTCGTGGTGGTGGTCGTCGTCGTGATCATGATCGTGGTGATGGTGGTGGGCGGCGTGGCCGTGATGGTGGTGATGGCCGTCGCCGCCGTGCAGAATCCAGGCGCTGGCGAGATTGACGATGAGGCCGAGAACGGCGACCGCGATTGCCTCGTCGAAGGAAATTGCGCGCGGCTCGATCAGCCGCAGGGCGGATTCCCAGACCATCAGCAAGGCGACGATGCCGAGGACGATGGCGCTGGTATAGCCGCCGAGCACCTCGACCTTGCCGACGCCGAAGGTGAAGCGGCGGTCGGCGACGTGGCTGCGGGCGTAGCGATAGGCAAAGACGGAGATCCCCAGCGCGCCGGCATGGGTCGCCATGTGCCAGCCGTCGGCCAAGAGGGCCATGGAATTGAAGGCCCAGCCGGCGGCAATCTCCACCACCATCATGGTTGCGGTCAGAACGACCACATAGAGCGTGCGCCGTTCGTTGGCCCGGCTCGCCTCCAGGTCGATGAAGGTGTGGCCGTGGCGCCAGGTGTCGAGCTGATGAATATGCATCTCAATTGCATTCCCGTTGAGGGCATCTGCCTAGCATTTTCGCACCGTTGCCGGGACGGGACAAATGCGCACCGGGCGCCGGCCATTCGCAGCTCCGCTCGCCTCGCCCGCCGACGCCGTTAACCCTAAGAAACGGTTCACCTTCGGAACGGGGACCTGCGCTGGTAGTTTGCGAACTTGCGACCCGCTCGCACATCCACAGCGCGAGGATTCGGGCCGGTACACGCCGAAGGCCGGCATAGACCCCGTTTCGACATCGAGGCGCAATGAGCAGTTCGGAGGCCCTGAGGACAGCCCGCATCGCCGCAGCGCCGGCCGCCGGCGCGGCGCCGCTCGACCTTGCCGCCGAGCCTGCCGCGCTTTCCGACTCCCTCTTCACCCATCCGGCCTATCGCCGGGCGCACGGCATCGCCCCCTCGCTCGTCTTCACCGAAGCAGGACGGACGGCGTTGTTCTCCGACCGATCCGGCGCGCCGACCTATCTCGGCCGGCTCGACCGCCTGACCCCCGCCGACATCGACACCCTTGCCGCGCGGGTCTTTGCCGAGACCGATGCGCCGGCCGTTGTTTTCGAAGACATCGTCCTTGAGGCGGCCGGTCCGGCCGCAACGCGCTTTCGCCAGATGCGCTACCGCTACCAGGCGAACTGGCGCCGGGCGGTGGGCCCGGGCGAGAAATACCTGCCGGCCAAGAAGGCGAGCGACGTGCGCCGCCGCCTCAGGCGCTTCCGGGAAGAGTTCGGTGATCCGGACGGCGTTCGGCTGAGCTTCGGGCGCACACGGCCCGGCGACGTCGCCGCCGTCACCCGCTACAACCGGATCAAGGTCGAGACCTCCGGCCATCGGCACCATGCCGACGCGGCGGCCGAGGCGGCGCTGGAACGGCTTGCCGGCGAGATCGGCTATAGCTGCCTCCTCCATGCCGGGAACGAACTGATCGGCGGCACGATCATCCTGGTGGCCGGCCAGGAGGCCTATTTCTCGCTGATCGGCTACGACCTTCACCATGCCAGGGTCGCGCCCGGCTTTCAGGTCTACCTGCATGCGGTCCAGGAGGTGGAAAAGCTCGGCTGCCGCAACGCCAACTTCCTGTGGGGCGACGGCGAATGGAAGGTCGGCCTCGGCGCGGCCCGCGAGCAGCTCACCACCGTCATCGTCCGGCGCGGCCCGATCGCCCTTTTCTCCCCCGCCCACTGGCGCGCGGCCGGGCCCTATCTCGTCCGGCACGTGAAGGCCCACCTCAAGCCCGTCGCGCGGCGCCTCGGCCTCTGGTCAGGACCGTCCTAAGGTTCTCTCAAGGCCATCCAGTGCCCGCGCCGAGCGGGCGGCGATCTCCGCATCCGACAGCGGACCCCTTGCGCCAATGACGCAGGCGATCTGCACGTCGCCGATGAGCAGCGCCACGAAGATCTCCGCGGCCTCGTCCGGGTCCCCGCAAGCCACCTCCCCTCCATCTGACGCCTTGCGGATAAGATCGGCGATCATCGGCACGATGGTCTGTCGGCCCGAGGCGGCGATGGTCGGCCCCAGCGTCCCGGTCTCATGCACGTCCGCGGCCGCGGCGCGGTTGAGGGCGACCGCCCGCTCCCCCGTGACCAGCTTCAGGAGCAGTGGGCCGAGGCGGGAGAGCGTTTCCATCAGCGGCGCCCCCTCCGCCAGGGCACCGTCGATCAGCTCGCGCACCCCGCTGGCGTTCTCCTCCACCATCTCGCGGAACAGCCCCTGCTTGTTGCCGTACCAGCGATAGAGCGTCTCGTTGGAGGCCGATGCGCGCCGCGCGATCTCCAGCATGGAGGCCGCCTTGTAGCCCTTTTCGACAAGCAGCGCGTAGGCCGCCTCGCGGATGGCCTTCTTCTTTTCGTCGCGGCGCGTTTCCTTCATGGCCCCTCACCTGCCGATTCCCGATTGACAGCAACCGTACACAAGATTACGTTTTCTACAAATCGTACATATTGATACGGTTTTGTTCGAAGGCAAAGCCATGGCCCTCATTCGCTTCACGCTCAACGGCAGCCCCGTCGAGGCCGACGTCGCCGATCCGGACATGCCGCTCCTCTTCCTGCTGCGCGAGACCTTCGGCCTCACCGGCGCCAAGGTCGGCTGCCTGGAAGGCGTGTGCGGCGCCTGCACCGTGCATCTGGACGGCGCCGCGCTGCGGTCCTGCAGCTTGCCGGCGGCCGCTGTGGACGGCTCGGCAGTCGTTACCATCGAGGGATTGTCGGAAGCGGGAGACCACCCGGTGCAGCGGGCGTGGATCGAAGGCCGGGTGCCGCAATGCGGCTACTGCCAGTCCGGCCAGATCATGCAGGCCGCCGCCTTCCTCTCAGAGACGCCCTCCCCGTCGGCGGGCGACATCGCGTCGGCCATGGCCGGCAACCTCTGCCGCTGCGGCACCACCCCGCGCATCCTGAAGGCGGTCGCAAGGGCGGCCGGGATCGCCGCACGGGAGGCGGGCTCGTGAGCGCCCGGCTGCGCCTGTCGCGGCGCGCCTTCCTCTTCGGCGCAGGCGGGGCGGCCGCCGTCGTCGCGCTCGGCGCCGGCGGCTACGAGGCGCTGAAGCCCGGACCTGCACGCCTTGCCGGCCGGCGGATCAATGTCTGGCTGTCGATCCTGGAGACCGGCGACATCCAGTTCGCCTGTCCGGGCCTGGAGATGGGACAGGGCACGACCACGGTGCTGCCGATGATCGTCGCCGAAGAGATGGGCGCCGACCTTTCCCGCATCCTTGTCGTTCCCGTGCCACGGGCGCCCGAACTCTACGGCAACCCGATCTTCGACGGCCATCTGGTGACGGCCGATTCCAAGACCACCCGCGGCTATTTCGACCCGCTCCGGCTTGCCGGCGCCGAGGCGCGGCTGGCGCTGATCACGACGGCGGCGGCATCGCGCGGCTGGCAGGAAGCGGACTGTTTTGCCGAAGGCCATGCGGTCCGCCACCGGCCCTCGGGGCGGCACGTCGGCTTTGCCGAGATTGCCAAGGCGACAACGCTGGAATTGCCCGATGCGGTCGGCTCCGCCGATTTCAAGCCGCGCTCGACCTATCGCCTGATCGGCACCAGCCCGGCCGAAAAGGATCTTCAGGCCAAGGTCACCGGCAGGATGTCCTTCGGCATCGACGCACGAATGGCGGACACGCTCGTTGCCGTCCTTGCCCGGGCACCGCAGCTTGGCGCCACACCGGAGACGGTCGACGAGACGGCTGCCCGCAACGTTCCCGGCGTCGTCGATGTGGTGCGGCTGGAGGATGCCGTCGCGGTCGTCGCCGAGGCGCTGTGGCCGGCATTGAAGGGGCGCAATCTGCTCGACATCGCCTGGACCAGGCCGGAGCCCTTCGACACCGCGTCTGAGCGGGCCCTGCTCGAAGACGCCCTCGCCCGCCCGCTCGATCCGGCCCATGTCGTCCGCGGCAGCGTTGCCGCCGCCGCAAATGCCGAAGCGGCGCCGATCCGCATTGCCCGCTCCTTCTTTTCCCCCAACGTCACCCATATCGCGCTGGAGCCAATGAACGCGACGGTGCGCGGCACGGCCTACGGGCTCGGCGCGGAAATCACCGGCCCCACCCAGTCGCTCGACCTCGACATGCGCTACGGCGCCAGGACCTGGAAGACGGCCCCCTTCTTGGTCGAGACACGGGCGACGCCCGCCGGCGGCGCGTTCGGGCGGCGGGTGCTCAACGATGTCGTCCGCGACGCCGCGCTCGTTGCCAAGGCCGTCGGCCGGCCGGTGCAGGTGGTGCGCCCGCTCGCCGACGAAATGCGCCGCGGCATGGTCCGTCCGGCCGCCGCCCAGACCATCGAGGCGACGGCCGACGCGGATGGAACGCTTCGCTCATGGGTGCACCGGGTGGCCTCCGACGGCGTCCTCGGCCGGCATATCCCGGCAACGCTGGAACAGCGCGGCGGCGTCGACAACACCTCGACCGACGGCCTCTTCCACGGCTACCGGGTGGCTGCCGAGGCCATCGCCTGGCACCGGGTCACCTGCCGGCCCGATCCGGGGTTCCTGCGCGGCGTTTCGGCCGGCTACACGGTGTTTGCCATCGAGACCACCGCCGATGCGATCGCGCGGGCGGCAGGCCGCGATCCGCTGGAATGGCGGCTTTCGCATCTGACCGATCCGCGCCAGAAACGGGTGCTTCAGGCGGTGGCTGATACGGCCGGCTGGGGCGCGACATCGTCGCCGGACCGGAGCCGCGGCCTCTCGGTGATGTCGCTCCGGGAGTCCGCGATCGCGACGGTCGCCGAAATCTCGCTGGAGAGCGGCGCGGTCCGCGTGACAAAACTCTGGATCGCCGCCGATGTCGGCCTTGCCATCCATCCGGAGAAGGTGGTCGGCCAGATCGAGGGCGCAGAGCTGCACGGCGTCTCGCTGGCGCTGAAGGAGCGGCTGATCTATGCGGGCGGCGCCACGGAAGCGGAAGGCATCGCCGACTATGCGATGCTGTCCGCCGACGAGGCCCCGGAGATCGACGTCACGCTGATCGACGAGGCCGAAGCCACGCACCCCTTCGGCGCGGGCGAGATCGGCCTTCCCGGCGTCGCACCGGCGATCGCCAACGCCTTGACGGCGCTGACCGGCGCAGAGCCGACGGAGTTGCCGTTGGCAATTGGGGGAGCCTGAGATCGGAGCCTGCGATAGCGGGCCGGACGTGTCTTGGGAACAACCGGACCAACAACGCCCGTCATCGCGAGGAGGCCGTCAGGCCGACGCGGCGATCCAGAGCAACTTGCTCCAAGCGCACGGCCCCTGGATTGCCGCGTTCGCTCCGCTCACTCACAAAGACGGCAAATATTAGCGCACATCCGCCTTGCCGTAATGCTTCTCGATGCGGGACTGGATCGCTTCGAAGATCATGGAGATGATCCAGTAGACGATCGCCGCGGTGATCAGCATTTCCATGTGCTTGAATTCCGACTTGCCTTGGGTCCTCGCCAGGAACATCAGCTCCCAGACGCCCATGACGGAGACCAGCGAGGAGTCCTTCAGCATGGCGATGAACTGGTTGCCGGTCGGCGGCACGATGATCTTCAGCGCCTGGGGCAGCACGATCTTGCGCATGATGAGCCCGCCATGGAGCCCGAGCGCGCGACCGGCCTCGGCCTGGCCCTTCGGCACCGCCTGGATGCCGGAGCGGAAGATCTCGGCCATATAGGCGCCGTAGCACAGCGACAGGGCGATGATGCCGGCCGGCACCGCGTCGATGATGAAGCCGAGCTGCGGCAGGCCGAGATAGATCAGGTAGACCTGCAGCAAGAGCGGCGTGCCGCGGAAGAACGAGATGTAGAAGGTGGCGATGCCGTAGGCGATGCCGTTGCCGGAAAGCTTGGCGAGCGCGCCGATCAGCGCGATGACGCAGGAGATCGCGATCGCCACCAGCGAGATGTAGATCGTCGTGAAGGCGCCCTGGGTGATCAGGAAGGGCAGCCGGTTGAGGATGAAGCCGTAGCTGAGATTGAACGAGGCGAAAAAGACCAGCGCCAGAACGATGAGCTGGATCCAGACCAGGATCACCTGAACCTGAAAATTCAGGAACCGCAGGCCAACCACATTGGCGGTGACGATGGCGGAAAGCACCAGGGCGGCGGCGATGCGCGCGCTCCAGCCGGGGTCCGCCGCGGGCGCGATGAGCTTTGCCATGGTGCCGCTGCCGGTATTGAGCAGGGCGAAGACGACGGCAAAGCCGAGGAACACAAGGGCGGCCCGAACGAGGGTGGAATTGTCCACCCTCGCCGGGATTGAGTCATCGAATGACATGGGCCGTGACCGTCCGGCCGGTCACTGGGCTTTGGTCAGGTCGGCGTCGTACCACTTCATCGACAGCTTGGAGAGCGTGCCGTCCTCGTGCATCGCCTTGATGACCTCGGCGATCTTGGCGGAGAACTCCGGATCGCCCTTGTCGACGGCGACCGACAGCGGCTCGTAGAACGCCGACGGCTCGATGACCTTCAGCGGATAGCCGTTCTTGATCGCTTCCTTGATTGTCGGCAGGGCCGAGAACACGGCATCGAGACGCGCACCGTCGCCGATCCGAAGGTCGTCGAAGGCGGTGGTGTCGGTGTCGTAGGTCTTGATCTCGCCCGGCGTCACCTTGTAGTCGAATTCCGGCGTGCCGACGGCGTCGATGACCAGGTTCTTCTTCAGGTAGGCCTCATAGGTGCAGCCGCCGCAGGAGCCGATGACCTTGCCGTCGAGCTCTTCCATCTTGGTGACGCTGCTGTCGTTGTGGACCGCGAAATTGGCCGGCGTGTAGTAGTAGATGGCCGGGAAGTCGAGCTTTTCGGCGCGGGCCTTGGTCGGCGTCATGGAGCCGATGGAGATGTCCCAGCGGCCGCCCCAGTTGCCGGCGGTGATGATATCCCAGGCCGGGGTGATGATCTCAAGCTCGACGCCGAAACGCTTGGCGACTTCCTTGGCGACGTCGATGTCGAAGCCGTCCATCTCGTTGTTGTCGTTGAGGAAGGACTGGGGCGGGTACTCCGGATCGGAGGACAGCACCAGCTTCTTGTTGCTCATGACCCGGTCGAGGGTCTCGCCGGCGATCGCCGAGGGCACGGAAAGCGCCGCGGCAATTGCGGCGGCAATACCCAACGAAATGATTTTCTTCACGTTATTCTCCTCTGTGCATCGAAGGTGGGGCCGTTCGTTTTTGGGAGTGCGGGATGTGCATGCGACATCCCGCCTGCTGCGGCCCTTGGTGGCTGGCGTCCATTAAACGTTCATACGCCGCGAACATCAATCACGAATGGAGCATTCCGGGAAACGGCGTCGGCAACCGCCTCGGCAAGGCCGACCGGTCCGTCCAACACCATGGCTTCAATGCCATAAGCCTCGGCGACCTTTGCGAAATCCGGCGGCGACGGACTGACGCCTTCCGGCGCAATACCGCGACTTTCCATGCAATATCTGATCTCCAGATAGCCGCCATTGTTCCAGACGATGACGACCACTGGCACGCCGCAATCGGCGAGCGTCCCCAGTTCGGCGAGGGTGAACTGCAGGCCGCCGTCGCCGACAATTGCGATGACCGGCGCGCCGGGGCGGCCGAGGGCGGCGCCGATCGCCGCCGGAACCGCGTAGCCGAGGGTGCCGAAGCCGACGGCGGAGTTGAACCAGTGGCCGCGGTCCCCGGTCTCGAAACCGAGATTGCCGGCATAGACGAGTTGGGTGGAATCGCCAACGAACGCGGCGTCGGGCACCCGGTCGCGAATGGCGTCGAGCAAGGCGATGTGGGCGCGGTAGTCCTGCGGCAGGGTCTCACGCGCCGTCCGGACGGCACCCGCCGCGCGGGCCGCGCCGCCGGCCTTGCGACGCTCCGGGCCGAGCGCGGCGCGTAGTTCACGCAGCGCCGTTGCAGCGTCGCCGACAAGGCCGATGTCGGGCTGGAAATTGCGCATGAGCTGTTCCGGGTCGATATCGACGCGCACCAGTTTTTTCGGGCGCCCCACCGGCCCGGCCTCGTCGATGTCGAAATCCGTCGGGCCGAATTCGGTGCCGAAGGCGAGCACGAGATCGGACTCCTCAAGGAGATCGCGGACGCCTTCCATGCCCACATTCATCGGCACGGCGAGCGGATGGCCCTTCGGCAGGGATGCGCGGGCGTTGATGGTGCCGATCACCGGACAGTCGAGGGATTCGGCGAGCGCCAGGGCGTCGGCCGCGCCGCGCCGTGCGCCGCCGCCGATGAGGATCACGGGCGACGTTGCCGCGCGGCAGGCCGCGACGACGGCCGCCAGCCGTTGCGGGTCTGGCGCCGGCAGCGTCGCTTCGGGCTTTTTGTCCGGCAGGACGACATGGTCGGCCTCGGCGCGCATCAGGCGGACGGGGATCTCGATCATCACCGGGCCCGGGCGGGCGCCTTCGAAGACCGCAAAGGCCCGGGCCATGACCTGGGGCAGCTCTTCCGGCGTCAGCACGGTGTGGGCGAAGGCCGCCACATGGGCGGCAAAGCCGCGCTGGTCGGGCATTTCGTGCAGGTGGCCGTTGCCTGAGTCCATCTTGCCGGGGCTGTTGACGCCGGCGATGACCAGCATCGGAATGGAATCGGCCTTTGCCTGCATCATCGCCGTGGCGATGTTGGCAAGGCCTGGACCGCTGATCACCATGGCGACGCCCGGCTTGCCGGTGACCCGCGCATAGCCGTCGGCCATGAAGCCGGCGCCCTGCTCGTGCCGCGGGGTGACGTGGCGGATGGGTGAAGCGGCAAGGCCGCGATAGAGCTCGGCCGTGTGAACGCCCGGAATGCCGAAGACGACCTCCGTGCCATAGATTTCCAGAAGGCGGACGAGGGTTTCGCCGAGCGTTGCCATGGTTGGTGTCCCCGGTTCGGTTGCGTTTTTTTTCGCGCGGTATCGCGGCCCAGAAGAGCGCCGTTTCGCAACGTCTTCAAGGGGATTGGGTGGCGCGAGGCTCCGCCAGGTTCAGGCGCCGCCCTGCGCCTCGGCAAAGGCGACGATGCGGCGCGAGGCCTCCGTCAGCTCCGCCTCGGAGGCGGCAAAGGAAATGCGCACGAAGCCGGCGAGCGAGGCGCCGAAGGCGGTGGCGTCGAGCACGGAGACGCCCTTTTCCCGGTAGAGCTCGGCAACGAATGTCGGCGCGTCGAGGCCGGTCCTGCGGATATCGGCGATCAGGAACATGCCGGCCTCGGGCACCACCACGTCGACGTGCTCGCTCTTTGCCAACTCCTCTACGACGATGTCGCGGCGGCGGCGATAGATCTCCTGCATGCGGCCCGCCTCGCCGAGGGCCTCGGTCATGGCCATGGCGCCGGCCTCCTGGATGAAGCCCGGCAGGCCGTAATTCATGCAGAGCGCCAGATTGTGGACGTGGCCGACCAGCTCTTCCGGCGCGATCAGCCAGCCGCAGCGCCAGCCGGTCATGGCGTGCGACTTGGAGACGCTGGAGACCGTGACGCTGCGCCCCTCCATGCCCTCAAGGGCGCCGATATGGCAGTGGTCAGCATCGAAGGTGAGGCCCGCATAGACCTCGTCGGAGACGACCCAGAGATCGTTTTCCGTGGCGATGCGGGCGATGCCGGCGACCTCCTCGGGCGAAAAGACGACGCCGGTCGGGTTGTTCGGATTGGCAAAGAAGATCGCCCGGGTGCGCTCGGTAACGGCGGCCTCAAGGGCGGCGATGTCCGGCCGGAACCCCGTCGCCGGGTCTGACGGCACCCGCACGATGGTGGCGCCGGAGACCTTCAGCGTCGCCTCGTAGGTGACGTACATGGGATCGAAGACCAGAACCTCGTCGCCCGGCGACAACAGGCAGAGGGAGGCGGAGAAGAGCGCATTCTGGGCGCCGGCGGTGACGACGACGTTTTCCGGCCCGACCGTGCGGCCGCTCTTTGCCGCGAATTCCTCCGCGATCGCGCGGCGCAGGCGGTCGCGGCCGATGATCGCCGTATAATGGGTGTCGCCGGCCTTCAGGGCGGCGACGGCGGCATCGACGATCGGCGCCGGCGTCGCGAAGTCCGGATCGCCGACGCTCATGACGATGACGTCGCGGCCCGCGGCCTGGTCGGCGACGGCGCGCATGTGGATGTCCCAGACCGACGTCGTCTCGCCGGCAAGTCCGTCGACCCGGCGCGCGAAAAGGTGCCCGTGATATGTCTGATCCATGGTGGCGGCCCGCCTTTGTTGAACGTTCGTTCAACTAACCCGTTTGCCAGCGCGAGATCAAGGCGCTAGCGTCTCCTCCCCCTCAGCCGGGGCTGCCAGGGTTCTTTGACGAGGGAAGGATCGCCATGTCCGACGGGCCGAGCTTTCAGCGCCATTCCGTGGCGGAGCGAAAGAGGCTGCTGGTCGAGGCCGTGGTCGCGTGCTTTGCCAAGGGCGGCGCCGACAACCTGTCGATTCGCGCGATCAGCAAGGCGGCCGGAGTCTCCGTTGGCCTGATCAACCACCACTATGCCAACAAGGACGAGCTGATCGCCGAGACCTACCGTACGGTGGTCGCGGAGCAGCAGCAGATCATCGAACGGGAGGTGCTGGCCATTCCGGCAGCGCAACCGCGCCGGCGGCTCGACGCCTTCATCGCGACGACCTTTTCCGACCAGGTGCTGGATCCCGGCCTGTTGATGATCTGGGTGCATTTCTGGCGGGGCACGGAACGGTCCGAAGCGATGCGCCGCATCCACGACGACTCGCACGGAAAGACGCTGCAACTCCTCGCCAACCTCTTCGAGCGATTGCTCCCGCAAGACGGGAAAGGCCGGTTCGACGCGCGCATCGCCGCCGTTGGCCTTGCCGCCATGATGGACGGGCTATGGTTGGAGTGGTCCTTGAATCCCGCCAACTTCACCCCGAAAGAAGCCGTGCGGCTTTGCCAACATTGGGTCGATTCTCTTCTTGTATAACAGCGAAAATAGTCGTTCTGTAATGTATACAATGTAATCCTTTTCTTCACTCTATCTTAAGAATAGCGTCACTATTGACGCAATATTCATTAAGTCATTTATACAATCCAAAAATTGAAAAATTTTTGTGATTCGCCCTTGAAATTATCTTCAAAAAAGCAAAAACAGAATTAGCGTGACTTTTGGGAACCCCCAGAGTTGCAGGTGTTTTTTCTATCGGAATTATTCGCAAATGGCCTATCCGGCGAAACAGCAGACCGAAGACACCCGACCTCTTGGCACATCGGACGCGGGAAGCGTGCAAAAGGCGACGGCCGAAAGGACCGTCGACGACCGCAGCCTGGCTCTCCTTCTGGAGAACTATAAAGGGCTTGCCGGAAACCACATTTCCAAGACCGCGCGCCTTTACGAGGCCTGCCTCAGGCTGATCGAAAAGGGCCACTGGGCGCCGGGCGACCGGCTTCCCTCCGAAGCGCTCCTGACCGAGCACATGCCGGTGGGCCTGGCCACGGTGCAGGCGGCGTTCCGGCGCCTGGTCGCCGACGGGCTGGTGGTCCGCAAGCGCAAGCTCGGCAGCTTCATCGCCCAGCCGGCCGGCGAGCAGGCCGAAGACCTCGACCTCTTCTTCATCGACGAGGACGGAAAGGGCGTTCTGTCCTTCGCCGACCTCGACGTCGCCGTCGAACAGATCACCGACCGGGGTCCCTGGACGCGGTTCCTCGGCACGCAGCCGCGCTACCTGAAGATCCGCCGGGTGAGCGACATCGGCGGCCGCTTCCTGACCGTCAGCAACACCTATATCGCCCACCCGAAGGTCCAGGAGCTGGCCCGCACGGCTCCCGACGAGCTTCGAAACGTCAGTTTCCGCTGGTTCCTGCACCAGCGATTCGGCCTGCCTTCGGTGCGGTCCGAGCGGGTCGTGGGCTTCGCCCATCTCGATGCGGAGACCGCGGCAGCGCTGCAGCGCCCGGCGAACTCGACCGCCCTGCTGCTGCAGACGCGCGAATTCTCCATGCGCGACGCGCCGCTGTTCTATTCGGAAATGATCGTGCCGGAGAACGGCACCGGGCTCTGCGTTTCCGGCAACCGGCGCCTGCTCGATGCGCGCCAGAGCGAAGAGCCGCAATGGTGCCGGCGGGACTGAGACGACTCAGAGCCCGAGATAGGCCTCGCGGACCCGGTCGTCCGCCATCAGTTCCGCACCGGTGCCCTCCAGGACGATGCGGCCGTTCTCCATGACATAGGCGCAGTCGGAGCGCGCCAGACACTCCTCCACATTCTGCTCCACCAGCAGGATCGTCCGGCCCGCGCCGTGCAGCCGGCCGATGATCTGAAACATCTCGTCGGCAAGGTTCGGCGCCAGCCCGAGCGAGGGCTCGTCGAGCATGATGAGGTCCGGCTCGCCCATCAGGCAGCGGCCGATCGCAAGCATCTGCTGCTCGCCGCCGGAAAGCGTTCCGGCCTTCTGGCGCCGGCGTTCCGCAAGGCGCGGAAACATCCCAAAGACCTCTGCCATGTTCTGGCGGCGCCGGGCGCGGGTGCGGCGCAGCGAGCCGCCGATGTCGAGGTTTTCCGCAACCGTCAGCGAAGGAAAGATCAGCCGACCTTCCGGCACCTGAAGGATGCCGAGCTCGCAGATATCGGCCGGATCGAGGCCGTCGATGCGCCGGCCCCGGTAGAGGATCTCACCGCGGGTCGGCCTCAGCATGCCGGCGATGGTGCGAATCAGCGTCGTCTTGCCGGCGCCGTTGGCGCCGATGACGGAGACGAACGACCCGGCCTCGATGGCGAGAGAGACGCCAGCCAGGGCCTGGGCATCGCCATAGTGGCCGTCGAGGGCCGAGACCTGCAGCGCCGGCCGGCTCACGGCGCCGTCCTCCGGCCGAGATAGTTGTCGATGACGGCCCGGTCCGCGGCGATCTCGGCGGGCGCGCCCTCGGCGATCTTCTCGCCGTGGTGCATGACGACGACGCGGTCGGCGAGCGACATCACCACCCGCATGACATGCTCGATGAGGAGGATGGTTAGGCCCTCCGCGCGCAGGCTTTGCAGGAGCGCGACGATACGGTCGGCCTCGGCCGGCCTCAGGCTCGCCATCACCTCGTCCAGAAGCAGCAGCCGCGGCGCGGTGGAAAGCGCGCGGGCGAGCTCCAGCATCTTCCGTTCCGGCAGGGTCAGGAGGCCGGCGGGGCTGTCGGCCTTTTCGGCCAGCCCGACCCGCTCCAGCGCATACCGGGCGTCGCTGCGTGCATCTTGCAGGGAAAGGCCACGGGCGAGCGGGCCGATGAGGGCGTTTTCCAGCACCGTCATGCCGGCCATCGGCCGCATGATCTGGAAGGTGCGGGCAAGGCCGCGTGCGGCCATTTCCTCCGGCGGATGGCCGGTGACGTCGGCGCCGTCGAGCCGCACCGTGCCGGCGCTCGGGCGCATGGCGCCGGCAACGATGTTGAAGCATGTGGTCTTGCCGGCGCCGTTCGGCCCGACGAGGGCGACGATCTCGCCCCTTGCAACGCCGAAATCGATCCCGCGCACGGCTTTGACGCTGCCAAACCATTTCGTCAGGCCCTCGACCGCCAAGAACATCAGCGGTCCCTCCGCAGCGGCCGGGCGAGCCGCACCAGGTGCGGCCAGATGCCCTCCGGCATATAGAGGATGACGCCAAGGACGGTGAGGCCGTAGATCAGCGTGCTGAGGCCGTAGACGCCGGCCGTCTGGCCGAGGTCACGCGAGAATTCCAGCACCAGAACGACGAAGACGGCGCCGACGAAGGGCCCGAACAGGGTGCCGAGGCCGCCGATGATCGGGGCGAGGATGATCTGGATGGACATCTGCATGCCCATCAGCGTGTTCGGAAAGAGGCTGCCGTTCATCAACGCAAAGGCGCCGCCGCCACAGGCGGTCATCGCCGCGCTGACCGCGACCGCCAGTACCTTCAGGCGGAACGACTTCACCCCGAGCGCCCTCGCCGCCTCCTCGTCCTCGCGGATGGCGCTCCAGAACATGCCGATGCGGCCGCGTACCAGCCGGGCCGAAAGTGCAACCCCGGCAACGAACAGGACGAAGAAGACATAGTAGAAATGGTCGGCGCCGCCGCGAAGACTGAGGAGCGGGACGTTGTCTTCCGGCACCACGCGCAGGAAATAGCCGCCAGTGCCGCCGATCAGCGGCCAGTTGCTGAAGAGGATACGGAAGAACTCGGCAAAGGCGATGGTCAGAAGCGCGAAATAGACGCCGCGCACGGAAAACCGGAAGCCGAGCCAGGCGATGCCGACGCCGACCACCGCGGCAACGACCGCTCCGGCCGGAATGCCGATCCAGGGCGAGATGCCATAGTCACCGAGAAGCAGCGCCGTCGCATAACCGCCGATGCCGAGAAAGAGCGCGTGGCCGAGGGAGAGCAGGCCCACATGGCCCATCATCAGGTTCCAGGCCTGGCCGACGAAGGCGAAGAAAAGAACGAGGGTGAAGACCGCGACCCAGGCATCGTCGAGGAGATGGGGCACCAGGAAGAGCGCACAGAAGAAGGCGGTCGCCGCAACGACGCCGCGCGGCCGCCGGCCGGTCCTTGCGTTCCTCTCCCGCGCCATCAGCGCGCCTCCTTGCCGCCGAAGAGGCCGGCGGGGCGGAACAGGAGCACCGCGATGAGGACGCCGTAGGAGAACATCGACTTCATTGCCGGATTGATGAGCAGCGCGGCAAAGCCCTCGGCAACGCCGATGAGGAGCCCGCCGACGAGCGCGCCGGTGAGGCTGCCGAGGCCGCCGATGATGACGATGATGAAGGCGAGCAGCGTGAATTCGGGCGCGAGAAACGGCTGGGCGTCGAACAGCGGCGAGACCAGCGCGCCGGCAGCGCCGGCGCAGGCAAGGCCGATGCCCGCCGTGATCGCATAAACGCGGCCGGAGCGGATGCCGACCACCTCGGCGCCGAGCGGATTGTCGGCGGCGGCGCGAATCGCGCGGCCGATGAAGGTGAAACGCAGGAAGGCGATGAGCGCGAGGATCATCACCAGCGCCGTCGCCGCCGCCTGGACCCTTGCAGCATCGAGCCGGAGGCCGCCGACGCTGTAGGTCTCAAAGCTGATAGGCGCCATGATGGAGCGCGCATCCGGCCCCATCAGCATCAGGTGCAGGCCGGTGATGACGAGGGCAAAGGCGATGAACAGGATGAACTGGCTGTGCTGAGGCCGGCCGACGAAGCGGCTGACCACAGTCACCTGCAGGAAGACGCCGAGGCCGAAGAGGACGACCGCGGCGATGAGGGCTGCCGGGATGGCCGGAATCGCGAACAGCGTCCACAGGGCGTAGCCGAGATACATGCCCATGACGACCATTTCGCCATGGGCGAAGTTCACCACCCGCATGACGCCGAAGATGATCGTCAGGCCGATGGCGATGAGGGCATAGACGGTGCCGATGAGCAGCCCGCTGGCGGCAACCTTCAGATAGAGTTCGGCCATGGGGCGCCCTCCGCGCTGCCTGCCGGCGCCTCAGCGCTCGGCAAAGGGCGTCATCGGGAAGACCGGCTTGGCAACGGCGATCTCGGCCGGGCCGATGACCTGCGGCGCGCCGCCCTGGTTCTGTAAGAGGACGCCGCCGATATTGGTGTTCTGGCCGGTCTCGTCGAAGGTGATCGGGCCGCCATACATGATGTGGTCCTGAAGGTTTGTTTCCCGTAGCGCCGCCTGCAGCGCCTGCGGCTCGCCCGTGCCGGCTCTCGCGATAGCGTCGGCAACGATCTCCACCGCCTCATAGGAAAAGCCGACATTGAGCTCGAAGCGCTGGTCCGGATAGTCGTCGGCAAAGGCGGCGATCGCCCGCTTGGTCTTGTCCCGCGTCGGGTCGTACCAGGGCACGCAGTCCATATATTCGTCGCCATATTTGCCGGTGGCGTCGGTGAACGCCTTCTCGTAGGGGCCCGGGCTGCCGGGGCCGATGACGCCGAGGAGGCCGACGTTCTGCTTGACCAGTTCGCGCACGATCAGGATGGCGTCGTTGACGCGGGTGACCGGCATCAGGATGTCCGGTTCTGCGGCCTTCGCCCGGCCGATCTCCACGGACAGGTCCTTGGCCGAGCGGGAATAGGAGATCGTGTCGACGATCTCGATCGGCACGCCAAGCTTCTGCCAGAGGATGTCGACGCCCTTGGCGACCGCGTGGCCGAAGGTGTCGTTGACGTGCATCAGCACCGCCGTCTTCGGGGCGACGCCGGTCAGCGAGGAGAGCTCCTTGATGCGCGCAACGGCGTTGTAGACCAGCGTCGCGCCGGGCGGGAAATTGCGAAAGACGTACTGAAAGCCCTGGCTGGTGATCTGCGGCGCCGCGGCGATGTTGACGACCAGCGGCACCTTGGCCGCCTCGGCGGCCTGGGCTGCGGAAATCGTGGTGCCGGAATCGAAGGCACCGATCAGCACCGAGCAGCCCTCGCGGATCAGCTTTTCGGCCGCGACCCGGCCCTGCTCGGCCTTCGATTCGGTGTCGACATGGAGGATCTCCATGGCCGGGGCGCCGCTCTCCGCCATCATCCTGGCGCCGAGGTCGATGCCGCGCCGGCAGGCCTGGCCGAGGAAGGCAAGAACGCCCGAGGTCGGCAGCAGGACGCCGACCTTGACGGGCGCCCCCGCGGCGCGGACATGGCGCAGCGGCGTGATCGACAGGGCTGCGCCGGCCGCCGCGCCCTTCAGGATGGTGCGGCGGTCTAATGCCGGATTGCGGGTCATGGTCCTGTCCTCCCTTACGCGACGCAACGCGGCTTCTTTGAACCGCCTGATTGAATACGCCGAATTATACGCGCGCTACTTTTCCCGATTGCGGCCGCCCCGTCACCCCCGAAATTTGCGAATCCCCGATATCCGCAAGACAGTCCCCGGATCATTTCATTTGTCGAAAAGCGGCAAATGTCGTACCGGCACGGGCAACGGAGATTGCCTTACGAAAGGAGTGCCCGATGGGGTTTCGCGGAGTTCTGGTGCCGGTGCTGACGCCGTTCAGGGCCGACCTTTCGCCCGATGCCGGGCGGTTCCTCGCCCTTTGCCGGCACCTCCTTGCCGAGGGCGCGGCGGGACTTGCCGTCTTCGGCACCACCAGCGAGGCGAACTCGCTGTCGGCGGGTGAGAGGAAGGCGCTGCTGGAGATGCTGATCGAGAATGGCATTGGCGCCGACAAGCTGATGCCGGGGACCGGCGCCTGCTCCATCACCGAGGCGGCCGAGCTTGCCGCCCATGCGGCGTCGCTCGGCTGTGGTGGCGTCCTGATGCTGCCGCCCTTCTACTACAAGGGCGTTGCCGATGACGGCGTCTTTGCCTTCGTCGACACGGTGATCGACCGGGTCGGGTCGGACAAGCTGAAGGTCTATCTCTACCACATCCCGCCGGTCGCCCAGGTCGGCTATTCGCTCGATGTGGTCGGGCGGCTGGTCAACGCGCATCCGCAGACGGTCGTCGGCCTGAAGGACAGTTCCGGCGACTGGTCGAACACCGCGGCGCTGCTCGATGCCTATCCTGAGCTTGAGATTTTTCCGGGCTCCGAAGTGTTCCTGCTCGACGGCCTCCGGAAGGGCGGCGCGGGGTGCATTACCGCGACCGGCAACGTCGCCGTTCCCTCCATCAAGGCCGTGTTCGACGGTTTCGAAAGACCGGACGCAGACGAGAAGCAGGCGCACATCACGGCGGTGCGCAAGCGCTTCCAGGAGACCGGACCGATGGTGCCGGTGCTGAAGGCCTATATCGCGCGGAAATCGGGCGATGCCGCCTGGTCCACCGTGCGCCCGCCGATGGTCGCGGCCGATCCCGATGCGGTCGCCGCGCTCGATGCGGACCTTCAGGCGATGGGATTTTCGTACGCAGCGCCGGGGGCGTAGCAACAGGACACTACTGGAGGCGCGGTGACGCGGTTGTTTCCCCGCGTCTCCTTCTCTCTCTTGCGTCATTGCCGGGCTTGACCCGGCAATCCATGAGGCCTTTGATTTCAAACTGTTAGGCTGGATTATGCCGCACCTCATCATGGACCACCGGATCAAGTCCGGTGGTGACGCAGAGGGGGTGGAGGCGTAGGTCCCAAACGGTCCACCGGGCGTAAGGCGTAGGCGTGCTATGGCCGGCAATCCTTGACTCCGCCGGCGACGGCCCCCGATCCAACCTCGTAGCTACTCCGCCGGCACGGTAACTCCCCAGTCCGACAAAATGGCATCGCGGTCGGCGCCGGGCGTCGGCGGCGGGCCCTGCACACGGCCCGGCGTGCGGCTGAAGCGCGGGGCGGGGGCCGGCTGGACGACGCCGTCGCGGGCGACAAAGGTGCCGCGGGCGGCGTTGTGGGGATGCCTTGGTGCCTCCGCCATGTCGAGCACCGGGGCGAAACAGGCGTCCGTGCCTTCCAGCAGCGTGCACCATTCCTCGCGCGTCTTTGTGGCAAAGACGGCATCCAGCTTTTCGGCAAAGTCCGGCCAGGCGTCCGTATCTAGCTGGGCCGTGAAGGCCGGATCGTCGATGCCGGCCCTTTCCAGCAAGAGCGCGTAGAATTTCGGCTCGATGGCGCCGACCGAGATCCATTTGCCGTCGGCGCAGCGGTAGCAGCGATAAAAGTGGGCGCCGCCGTCGAGGAAATTGCCGCCGCGCTCATCGCGCCATTTGCCGTTCGCCTTGAGGCCGTAGATCATCGCCATCAGGCTGGCGGCGCCGTCGACGATGGCGGCGTCGACCACCTGGCCCCTGCCGGAGGTTTTGGCCTCCAGCAACCCGCAGACAAGACCGAAGGCGAGATAGAGGGCGCCGCCGCCGAAATCGCCGACGAGGTTGAGCGGCGGCACCGGCGCGCCGTCCACCACGCCGATGGCCGAGAGGACGCCGGTAAGCGCGATATAGTTGATGTCGTGGCCGGCCGCGCCCGAGAGCGGGCCCTCCTGGCCCCAGCCGGTCATGCGGCCATAGACGAGGCGCGGGTTGCGCTCCAAACAGGTGTCCGGCCCGAGGCCGATCTTCTCCATGACGCCCGGCCGGAAGCCCTCGATCAGGCCGTCTGCCCGCGCGACCAGCGCCAGCGCCGTTGCCCTCCCCTCATCGGACTTGAGGTCCAGTTCGATGGAGCGCCGGCCGCGGTTGAGGATGTCGTAGTCGATGGCAAAGGTGTTGTTGCCGCCCTTGCGGTCGATGCGGACCACATCGGCGCCCATGTCCGAAAGCAGCATGGCCGCAAAGGGTCCCGGCCCGATGCCGGCGAATTCGACGATACGGATGCCGGAAAGCGGCCCCATGGCGTTCCCCCATTCTTTTTTTCTGGTTGCAGCATCGCCGAGACGGTGTGGCGACCGCAAGCCGGAAAGACGGTCAGGAAAGAACGAAGGTGTATTGGGAGACGGCGCAGGGCTTTTCCGCATCGTCCTGCCAGGCCCGCGTCGAGAGCGTCGCGACCCGGCGGCCGAGGCGGACGATCTCGGCATCGGCGAGACAGTCCCGGTCGCGAACGGAGCGCAGGTAGGAGACGTTGACGGAAAGCGGGCGCAGCAGCTCGGACCGGCCGAGATAGAGCGTCAGGGTGAGGCTTGCCGCATAGTCCATCAGGCTGGCGACGATGCCGCCCTGGACGGCGCGCAGGAACGGGTTGCCGATGTGGTGCTCATCCACATGCATGCGGACCGCAATCTGGCCATGCGCCTCGACGGCCTCGGTCCGCAGCCAGTGGGCGAAGGGCGAGGCGCGCAAGAGGTCGTTGGCGCGCTCCAGTTCCGGCAGGCAGACGCTCATTCGCTCTCTCCCCCCGCTTCGGAGAAGAAGGTCGGTCCCCTGGTGCCGAGCATGAAGGTGGCCGAGCCGCCGGCGACGAGGCCGCCGTCGGCCTCGCGCGTGATGCCGCCGCGGGCGTAGCCGACATTGTCGGCAATCGCGTAGCACTCGCCGGTGAAGACGAGGTCGGCGTCGGTGCGTGCGCCCTCGATGAAGTCGATCTTCAACTCGATGGTGGCGATCGCCTGGGGCACGGGCACGCGCATGCAGACGCTGAGGCCGAAGACGCCGTCAAGGACGGTGAGGAGGACGCCAGGGGCAAGGCCGGCCCCCTCGCGGAAGGCCAGATCGTCGCGGAACGGCAGGCGGCAGACGACGCGGTCCCAATCGCCCTCCACGAACTCCATGCCGAGGGCGCGGGCCATCGGATGGTCGTCGATGAACAGCGTCACGAGATCGTTGCGGCGCTGGTCCAGAAGATCGGCGTCGTCGGCCACGCGGGGGCTCCCTCCTCGCGCCGCTCCGTGTCCCTCACCTCGCCGCTGCGAGGTGCCAGGCCACGGACGGCTGTTGGAAAAGGTAGTCGCCTGAATGTGATTCCGCCAAGCGCTCGAAGCGCGCTTCGATCTCCGCGCGAATAGCGGGAACGCGTGCGGCGCGCGTCGGATCGATGCCGACGACATCATCGATGATCGCCTGAAGCGAGCCGTAACGGTAGGGAACACCGTATGTTGCCGTATCGACGAGGCGGAGGTCGGCGTCGATCCGTTGCTCGATCGCTGCGCGGCTTTGCCGCAAGATTTCGGTCTCGTCTTCCAGGGGCAGGAGGATCTCTGTGAGCGCGCCTTCGGCGAGCGGTTCGGCGATGTGGAGCCGTCCGCCGGGTTTCAAGACCCGCAGCGATTCGGTGAGCGCGGCGTCCTGCACGTCGGCCGGCACGTGGTGGAAGGAGAACATGAAGGCGACGAGGTCGAGGCTCTTGTCGGCAAAGGGCAGGCTTTCGCCGCGACCCTCGACGACCTCAAAACCATCGGCCTGGCTTCCCAGCGCTGCGACCTTGTCGGCGTCGACCTCGACGGCCGTCACATTTGCGCCCTCGCCCGCCAACGCGCGGGCGAAGGCGCCGTCACCGGCGCCGATGTCGGCAACGGCGAGCCCCTTCAGGGAAAGGTTACGCGTCAGGAACGGCAGGTGGCTCATGCCGGCAACGGTATCACACGCCGAGCCAGCGATGCTGGATGTCGCTCTCGCCGCGCAGATCGCCGGATGGGCCGGACCACTGGATCTCGCCGCGGCCGAGCACGAAGGCGCGGTCGGCAAGGGTCGTGGCAAAGCCGAAATTCTGCTCCACCAGCAGGATGGAGAGGCCGGCCTTCTTCAGCTCCATCAGCCGCTCGTGGATCTGCTTGACGACGATCGGGGCAAGGCCCTCCGTCGGCTCGTCGAGGATCAGGAGCTTGGGGTTGAGGAGCAGGCCGCGGGCGATCGCCAGCATCTGCTGCTCGCCGCCGGAAAGCTGCGAGCCGCCATTGTCGAGCCGTTCGCGCAAGCGCGGGAAGAACTCGAACACCCGCTCCATGGTCCAGCCATTGGCGACCTCGCGGCGGGTGGAGCGGGTCAGTTCCAAATTCTCGCGGACGGAGAGCGAGGGGAAGATGCCGCGGTTTTCCGGCACGAAGGACAGCCCGATCGCGGATAGATCGTAGGTCTTCACCTTCTTCAGCGGCGCGCCGTCGAAGCGGATCTCGCCCTCCATCGCCGGCAACAGGCTCATGACGGCCTTCAGGGTCGTCGTCTTGCCGGCGCCGTTGCGGCCGAGAAGGGTCACCACCTCGCCCTCGCCGACGGTGAGGTCGACGCCGTGCAGCACGCGCTTTTCGCCGTAGCCGGTGTGCAGTCCGGAAATCTCAAGCATCGCCGGCCCAGTCCCCCAGATAGATTTCGCGCACCTCGCGGCTTGTGCGGGCCGCCTCGGGCGTGCCGTCGAACACCACCTTGCCGAAATTCAGGACGGTGACGCTGTCGGCGATGTCGAAGGCGACGTCGAGGTCATGCTCGATGATGAGGATGGTGAGGTCGCGCGGCAGCCCACCGACCATGGCGGTGAAGGCATCGGTCATGTCCGGGCCGACGCCGGAGGTCGGCTCGTCCATGAGGAGCACCTTGGGTTCGGAGGCGAGCGCCAGGCCGACCTCGAGCTGGCGGCGGGCTCCATACGAAAGCGCGTCGCAGGAGACGTCGATCTGGGTCGTCAGGCCGACCATGCCGGCGATTTCCTCGGCCCTTTCGACGATACCGGCATCGCGGGTGCCGTCGCGCCACAGGGAAAAGGTCTTCTGGCGCTTGATGGCGAGCGCGAGCCTGAGGCTTTCGCCGACGGTGAGGCCCGTGAACAGATTGTTCTTCTGGAAGCTGCGGCCGAGGCCGAGGCGGACGCGCTCGTTCGGCAGCATCTGGTTGACGGTGACGCCGTCGATGTTGATCTTCCCGGAATCCGGCGCGAGTTCGCCGGTCAGGAGATTGAACAGCGTCGTCTTGCCGGCGCCGTTCGGGCCCAGCACGACCCGGCGCTCGCCTTGTTCCAGCTTGAACGAGACGTTGTTGGTGACCCGTAGCGCGCCGAAGGCCTTGGAGAGTTCGATCACCTCAAGCATTGCCGGCCTCCGGGGTTTCGGCGGGGGCGGCGTCAGACGCGTCGTCCGCAACCGGCTTCTTGCGGGTCAGCCGGGCAACGCCGGCTTCCAGCGAGCCATAGAGGCCCTTGCCGCCGGCAAGGATGGCGACGATCAGGAAGACGCCGATGAAGAAGTGCCAGTGGTTGGTGAATTCGGAGATCTCGTGCTTCAGCAGCACGACGAAGGCGGCGCCGACGATCGGGCCGATGAGGGTTTCAAGGCCACCGAGGATGACCATGATCAGCACCTCGCCGGAGGTGGTCCAGTCCATCATGCCGGGCGAGACGAACATGGTGTGCTGGGCGGCGATGGTGCCGGCAAAGCCTGCCGCCGTGCCGGCGAGCGCGCTCGCCATCGCCTTGTACCAGCGCACCGAGAGGCCGAGGGCGCGCATGCGGTTTTCGTTGCGGTGGAGGCCGACGAGCGTTCGCCCGAAGCTCGACGTCAGGATGCGCGAGAACACGAGATAGACGAGGCCGGTGGCGACGACGACGGCGCAGGCAAAGATGCTGGGGTCGTTCATGTCGATGCCGATGGCGGAAAGGTCGATGCGCGGCACGCCGGCGATGCCGTCGCTGCCGCCGAGCATGCGGTTCTGGAAGGTGAAGACGTAGATCATCTGGCCGAAGGCGAGCGTCGCCATGATGTAGAAGATGCCGCGCACCTTGGAGGTGACGATGCCGAGGAGCCAGCCGGCGGCAAAGCAGGGAACGAGCGCCAGCCCCATGGCGGCGAGCGGCGGCACGCCGGCCTGCATCGACAGGATCACATAGGCATAGCCGCCGATGCCGTAGAAGGCGGCGTGGCCGAGGGAGACCATGCCGCCGAAGCCGGCGAGGAAGTCGAGGCTCAAGGCCAGAAGCGCGTAGAGCGCGATCTCGACGAGGATCTCCTTGCCGAAATAGCCGGCCTGGAAGGCGGCAACGATGCCGGCGACGAAAAGGAGTGCGGCGACGGCGGAGCGGAGCTTTGAGGGATAGTACATGGTCAGTGCGCCCGCGCCGGGAACAGGCCCTCGGGCCTGAGGATGAGCGTTGCGCCGAGGAGGATGTAGCTGAGCGAGCCGGCAAGCTGCGGGATCAGCACCTGGCCGAAGGTCTGCAGCATGCCGATCAGGAGCGAGCCGACGATGGCACCCTTGAGGCTGCCGAGGCCGCCGATGACGACGACGATGAGCGTCGGGATCAGGATCTCAAGGTCCATGCCCGGATAGACCGAAACGATGGGCGCGGCGACGACGCCGGCAAGACCGGCAAGCAGGCAGCCGGTGCAGAAGACCGCGAAGAACAGCCGCTCCACATTGACGCCGAGGCAGGAGGCCATTTCCGCATTGTCGACGGAGGCCCGCACCATGGCGCCGATATTGGTGCGCTCCAGGAACAGCCAGAGGATCAGGTAGACGGCAAGGCCGAGGCAAATCAGGAACAGGCGGTAGAGCGGATAGGTCTGGCCGAAGATGTGGATGTTGGTGGCAAGCAGCGTCGGCGCGGAGACGCCGAGGGCAAGGTCGCCCCAGATGACCCGGAAGGCATCGAGGAAGATGAAGATGAGCCCGAAGGTCAGCAGCACCTGGGTCAGCGGGCCGGCGGAGCGGACCTGGCGGATCAGGACGCCGTAGAGGACCGCGCCGATGACGCAGACGGCAAGCGGGGCAAGAAGGAACGCGGCCCAGAACGAGCCGGTCGCCATGGCGATGGAATAGCCGATGAAGGCGCCGCAGGCATAGAGTGCACCATGGGCGAGGTTGACGAAGTTCATCAGCCCGAAGGTGACGCTCAGCCCGACCGACAACAGGAACAGCAGCATGGAGAACTGCAGCCCGTTCAGGAACTGAACGAAAAGATATCCGGGATCGGTCAACATCAGGAAGCTCGCCTCCCGCCGTCGCGTGCTGAAAACGCCACGGCCCCCATCACAGCCAGAATTTTCGGGTTTTGCAACGCCGGCGTCACGCGGGTCTCGTCAAAGACTGCGGCGGGCGGGCGAAAGGCCGGAGGCGAAGCGTGCCGCCTCCGGCCCCAAGCCGGATCAGTTCATCTGGCAGCCGTTCGGCGCGTCGCGAACGGCCTCGACGACATCCAGGATCTCCTGGGACGTGGAACCGTCCTCGGCGACCTTGGTCTCGTAGATGTAGATGTTCTGGACGATGTTGTTGGTCGCCGGGTCGATCTCCAGGGGGCCGCGCGGGCCGGAGAACTTGACCTTGGAGAGGTTCTTCTTGAAGGCGTCCTTGTCGCCGCCGGAGGCCTTGATGGCCTCGATGACCAGCCGGCCGGCATCGTAGCCCTGGACGGCGTATTCCGAGGCCGGACGGTCATGGGTGGCCATGTAGTCCTTCTGGAAGCGCTCGTTCTCGGGGTTCTCGATGCTCGGCGAATAGTTCAGCGAGGTGATGACGCCGTCGGCGGCCTTGCCTTCGGCGGCCACATAGAGCGGCGAGGTCAGCCAGCCGGAGCCGTAGAGCGGCATCTTCTCGTTGATGCCGAATTCGCCGTACTGCTTGACGAAGCCGATCGCCTCGCCGCCGGCATAGAAGACGAAGATGCCGTCGGCGCCGCTGGCGGCAGCGGCCGTCAGGTACGGGCCGAAGTCCTTGGTCTTGCGGAACGGCGTGAACTGGCCGTCGACGATCTCGCCGCCAGCCTCGGTGAAGGACTTGGAGAACGCCTCGATCATCTGGTGGCCGGCGGCATAGTCCGGCGCCAGGGTGTAGATCTTCTTGACGCCCTTTTCGACCAGCCACGGGCCCATCGGCCGGTTGACCTGGCCGTTGGAGAAGGACACGCGGATGATGTAGGGGCTGCAGCGCTCGCCGGTCATCTGGTCGTTGCCGGCATTGGCGACGATAAGCGGGGTCTCCGTCTGGTGCACGAAGTCGCGCAGGGCGGCGAGAACGCCGGACGAGACGATGCCGGAAATGGCGTCGACCTTGTCCTGCAGGACCAGCTTGCGCGCCTTGGCGAGGCCGACCGGCGGCTTCACCTCGGTGTCTTCCTGGACGAGGGTCAGGCTGTCGTCGCCGAGATCCTTGCCGAAATGCTCGACCGCAAGGTTGAAGCCGGCGGTGATGTCATTGCCGAGCGAGGCATAGACGCCCGAATAGGGCAGCAGCAGCCCGACCTTGTAGTCCGCTGCCTGAGCGGGCAGCGTCAGCGCCGCCGCCAGAACGGCGGACGCCATGAAAGTCTTTCGCATTTTATTTCCTCCCTGGTGGTGCCCCCGACCTTACAAGGCGGGGACCCGCGTGCAAGCCTACCTGGATTTCCCGATGTGCATCCCGGGATTTCGCATTGTCGTTCCGGGAGGTCCCCCGGCCGAATACGAGCACTATAATTCTTTCTCCCCACGGTGCAAGTGATGATTTGCGAATATGTCCCGGCCGCACCCCACCCCAATAACCCTATGTTTTTGCATGGGTAATATCTTTCATATCCGGACTGTTCCGGATTTTGCTTGATCCGGACCATGGAATGCGATTATGCGATATAATGCACATTACAAGCACGACGGCCGGAAAGGCCGCGGGAGGACCGACCATGGACACATTCAAGACTTCGATCGCCACCGTCGTCGATGCCATCGGCGCGCGCCCGCTTGACGGAGCGCTCGCCGATCACCTCAACCGCAGCTTCCCCGCAAACGGTGATATCGTGACGACACTGGCCGAGGCCTGCGCCCGCGGCGAGGAAGACGGCTGGCTGATGCAGCGCGAGGCCGGCGGTATCAAGTTCGGCCGCGCGGTGAAGCCCGGTGCGGAGGCGGGACGCTTCAGCGTCGACGTGGTGCGCATGAAGGACGTCAAGGGCCCGCACCACGTCCACACAAACGGCGAGATCGGGCTCGTCATGCCGATCGACGGCGCGCCGCGCTTCGACGGATTCGACGGCCCCTGGTACGTCTACGAGCCGGGCAGCGCCCACCACCCGACGGTGAGCGGGGGCGACGCCTACGTGCTCTACCTGCTCCCGGAGGGGGCGATCGAGTTCACCGGAAAGTAAAGGGGACAAGGCCGCTGCATGCCGGCCGGCCCCGACGATCAAAACAACAATGGATCGGGCAACAACAACGGACCGGGCGCCCCTAAAGCGCCCCGCGCAAGGGCAGGAAGCACATGGACGACAAGCGCATCTTCAATGTCGCGGTGGATTTCATCGACCGCAATGTGGACGCCGGGCGCGGCGACAAGCCGGCCTTCATCGAGGGCGAGCGCAGCCTCACCTATGGTGAGCTTCAGGCGGATAGCGAGCGCATGGTCGGGCTCCTTTCCCGCTTCGGGTTGAGGCGCGAGGACCGGGTGGCGATGATCACCCTCGATACGATCGAATATCCGGTCATCTTCCTCGGCGCGATCCGCGCCGGCGTCATCCCGGTGGCGCTGAACACGCTGCTGTCGGGCGAGCAGTACCGCTACATGCTCTCCGATTCCCGCGCCAAGGCCCTCTTCGTCTCCGAGCCGCTCTACCAGACCGTGGCGCCGATCCTTGCCTCGATCCCGACGCTGGAGCATGTCTTCGTCGTCGGCCATCCGGTTGCGGGAACGCTGGACTTCGCCGCCGAACTCGCCGCCTCGGAGCGCGGCGCGACGGCCGAGACGACCGCCGACGAGGTCGCCTTCTGGCTCTATTCCTCCGGCTCGACCGGCGCGCCGAAGGGCGTGCCGCATGTGCAGACGAGCGCGGCGGAAACCGCAACGCTCTTCGGCACCAACATCATCGGCTTTTCGGAGAACGACGTCGTCTTTTCCGCAGCCAAGCTGTTCTTTGCCTATGGGCTCGGCAACGGCCTGTCATTCCCGATGGCGGCCGGCGCCACCACCATCCTCTATCCCGCCCGGCCGACGCCGCAGGCGGTCTTTGACATCCTGCAGACATACCAGCCGACCGTCTTTTGCGGCGTGCCGACGCTCTATGCGGCGATGCTTGCCTATCCGGAGGCCGGGCCCGCGATGGGCTCGCCGAAGCTGCGGATCTGCGTTTCGGCCGGCGAGGCGCTGCCGGAGGATGTGGGCAAGCGCTGGAAGAAGCTTTTCGGCGTCGACATCGTCGACGGCGTCGGCTCCACGGAAATGCTGCACATCTTCCTGTCCAACAAGCCGGACGACATCGTCTACGGCACCTCCGGCAAGCCGGTGCCGGGCTATGACGTCCGGCTGGTCGACGAGCACGACGCCGATGTCGCCGACGGCGAGGTCGGCGAACTTCTGGTGCGCGGCACGACGGCCGCCGTCGGCTACTGGAACCAGCGGGAAAAGAGCCGGCGCACCTTCATGGGCGAATGGACCCGCACCGGCGACAAATACACCCGCGATGCCAGCGGCAACTACGTCTATTGCGGGCGCACCGACGACATGTTCAAGGTCAGCGGCATCTGGGTCTCCCCGTTCGAAGTGGAGTCCGCGCTGATCTCCCATCCGGGCGTCCTGGAAGCCGCCGTCGTGCCGCGGGCGGACGGGGAGAACCTCATCAAGCCCTGTGCCTTCGTGGTGCCGAAGAACGGCGCCGACCTCGACTACGACATGCTCAAGGAGCACGTGAAGTCGGAAATCGGCAAGTGGAAGTATCCGCGCTGGATCGAGTTTGTCGACGAGCTGCCGAAGACCGCCACCGGCAAGATCCAGCGCTTCAAGCTGCGCGAAATGCTATGAGAGCGGATGCCCCGGCGCTCGCCGCCGAAGGCCTGATCCGGGTCGGCGAGGCCGAGCTGCACTATCGCTGGATCGGGCCGGGGCCCGAGGACGCGCCGACCATCGTCATGCTCCACGAGGGGCTCGGGGCGGTCACCACCTGGCGCGACTTCCCGGACCGGCTGGCAGAGGCGACCGGCTACGGCGTCTTCGTCTATTCGCGCCAGGGCTACGGCAAGTCGTCCCCCTGCGCCCTGCCCCGCCCGCTCGACTATATGACGCGCGAGGCCGTCGACGTGGTGCCGCCGCTGCTCGACGCCATCGGGTTCCGGCGCGGCGCGCTCCTTGGCCATTCCGACGGCGGCTCGATCGCCTCGGTCTATTGCGGCCGCTTCGACGATGCCCGCGTCGAAAAGCTGATCCTGCTGGCGCCGCACTTCTTCAACGAGGACTGCTGCGTCGCGTCCATCGCCGAGATCAACCGGATTTTTGAGGACGGCCTGCGGGACAAGCTGGAGCGCCACCACGGCGACAATGTCGACTGCGCGTTCCGGGGCTGGGCCGATTCCTGGCTGCATCCGGATTTCCTCAAGTGGAATATCGAGGCAGATCTCGCCGGCGTTTCCGTCCCGACCCTCGTCGTCCAGGGCAGGGACGACGAATACGGCACCATCGCCCAGATCGAGGCGGTGCGCCGGCACGTCAGCGCGCCGGTGACGGTCGCCCATCTTGAGGATTGCGGCCATTCGCCGTTCCGCGATCGGCCCGATGCGACTCTTGATGCGATTTTTGCGTTTCTGCAATCTTAGATGATATTTTATGCACTATTATGCTCAATTTCACGTTAGACACCTTCGAGAATGCGAAAATATAGGCGTAAAATGCATATATTCGGCGCAAGCTGATTGACAATCATGCACTATGTTGCAATATGCCATGAAACGAATATCGGCCCCTAAGGGAGGACCCATGACCATCGACTTCCAAACCGACCCGTCAAAATACCGGCACTGGCGGATCGACACCGACGGGCCGATCGCCACGCTGACCATGGACGTGGACGAGAACGCGGGCCTCTTCGACGGCTACCAGCTGAAGCTCAACTCCTACGACCTCGGCGTCGACATCGAGCTTGCCGACGCCATCCAGCGGCTGCGCTTCGAGCATCCGGAGGTCAAGGCCGTGGTGCTGAAGTCCGGCAAGGACCGGGTGTTCTGCGCCGGCGCCAACATCCGCATGCTCGGCGGCGCGACCCACGCCCACAAGGTCAATTTCTGCAAGTTCACCAACGAGACCCGCAACGCCATGGAAGCGGCCGGCACCCTGTCGGGCCAGACCTACATCGCCGCGGTCCAGGGCGCCTGCGCCGGCGGCGGCTACGAGCTGGCGCTCGCCACCGACCACATCATCCTGACCGACGACGGCTCGTCCTCCGTCGCCCTTCCCGAGGTGCCGCTCCTTGCCGTCCTGCCGGGCACCGGCGGCCTCACCCGCGTCACCGACAAACGCAAGGTCCGCCGCGACCTTGCCGACGTCTTCTGCTCCATCGAGGAAGGCATCAAGGGCAAGCGCGCCGTCGACTGGCGGCTCGTCGACGAGATCGCCACCAATTCCAAGTTCGACGAAGTGGTCGCCGAGCGGGCGAACGAGATCGCGTCCCGCTCCGACCGGCCGGACGACGCCAAGGGCGTTTCGCTGACGCCGCTCCAGCGCACCATTACCGACAACGCGGTCACCTATTCGACCGTGTCGCTGGAGCTCGACCGCGACACCCGCGTGGCGACGATCACCATCACCGGCCCCGATGCGGATGCGCCGGCCGACACCGATGCGCTTGCCGCGCAAGGCGCCGACGCCTGGTGCCTCCGGTTTGCCCGCGAGCTGGACGATGCGATCCTGCACCTGCGCTTCAACGAGCCGGACACCGCCGCCGTCGTCTTCAAGACCGTCGGCGACCCGGAAAAGGTCGTCGCCCAGGAGGCCTTCCTTCTGGCCAATGACGGCAACTGGCTCGCCCGCGAGATCCTTCTTTACTGGCAGCGCCTCTTCAAGCGCATCGACCTCACCTCGCGCACCCTCGTGGCGCTGGTCGAGCCCGGCTCCTGCTTTGCCGGCCCGCTTGCCGAAATCGCCTTTGCCGCGGACCGGAGCTACATGCTGATCGGCCAGTTCGAGGGCGACAACCGGCCGGAGGCGACGCTGACGCTGACGGAAGGCAATTTCGGCCGCTATCCGATGTCGAACGACCTGACGCGGCTGCAGACCCGCTTCCTCGGCGAGCCGGAAAGCGTCGACAAGGCCAAGGCGGCCTGCGGCACGGCGCTCGATGCGACCGAAGCAGACGATCTCGGCCTCGTCACCTTCGCCTATGACGACATCGACTGGGAGGACGAGATCCGCATCTTCCTGGAAGAGCGGGCCTCCTTCTCGCCCGATGCCCTCACCGGCATGGAGGCGAACCTGCGCTTTGCCGGGCCGGAGACCATGGAGACCCGCATCTTCGGGCGGCTCACCGCCTGGCAGAACTGGATTTTCCAGCGCCCCAACGCCGTCGGCGAGAACGGCGCGCTGCGCCGCTACGGCAGCGGCATTCGCGGCGACTACGACACCACGCGCGTCTGACGGCGCCAACGAACAAGATTTCTGGAGGAACACGCAATGCTCGACACCATGAACGTCAGCTATGACACGCAAATCCCGAACAATGTCAGCCTGTCCGACGACCGGCGCCTCCTCAAGGCGTTGGAGCGCTGGCATCCGGGCTATCTCGACTGGTGGCAGGACATGGGGCCGGAGGGCTTCCAGGAGTCGCTCGTGTATCTCCGCACCGCCATCAGCGTCGATCCCAAGGGCTGGGCCAAGTTCGACTATGTGAAGATGCCGGAATACCGCTGGGGCATCCTGCTTGCCCCGCAGGTCGAGGACCGCAAGATCCCGTTCGGCCAGCATTTCGGCGAGCCGGCCTGGCAGGAGGTTCCGGGCGAATATCGCGGCCTGATGCGCCGCCTCATCGTCATCCAGGGCGACACCGAGCCGGCCTCCGTCGAACAGCAGCGCCATCTCGGCGCCACCGCGCCCTCGCTCTACGACATGCGCAACCTGTTCCAGGTCAATGTGGAGGAAGGCCGGCACCTGTGGGCGATGGTCTATCTGCTGCAGAAATATTTCGGCGCCGACGGGCGCGAGGAATCCAACGAGCTGCTGCGCCGCCGCTCCGGTTCGGAGGACGCGCCGCGCATGCTCGGCGCCTTCAACGAGGCGACGCCCGACTGGCTCTCCTTCTTCATGTTCACCTACTTCACCGACCGCGACGGCAAGATGCAGCTCGAAGCGCTCGCCCAGTCCGGCTTCGATCCGCTGTCGCGCACCTGCCGCTTCATGCTGACGGAGGAAGCCCACCACATGTTCGTCGGCGAGACCGGCGTCGGGCGGACCATCGAGCGCACCTGCGAGGCGATGAAGGAGGCCGGTATCACCGACCCCTACGACGTGGAAAAGGTGCGGGCCCTCGGCGTCGTCGACCTGCCGCTGATCCAGAAGAAGCTGAACCTGCACTACACGCTGTCGCTCGACCTCTTCGGTTCCGAAGTCTCCACCAACGCCGCCAACGCCTTCAATGCCGGCATCAAGGGCCGCTTCCAGGAGCACAAGATCGAGGACGACCACCAGCTCGTCAACGACACCTATCCGGTGATCCGGCTGATCGACGGCAAGGCGGTGACGGTCCAGGAGCCGGCGCTGACCGCCCTCAACATGCGCCTGCGCGACGACTACTCCAAGGATGCCGGCGGCGGCGTCGGCCGCTGGAACCGCATCTTCAAGAAGTACGGCGTCGACTTCGAGCTGTCGCTGCCGCACATGGCCTTCCACCGCCATATCGGCGAGTTCTCCGGCGCCTACGCCACGCCGGACGGCACGCTGATCTCCAAGGACGCGTGGGAGAAGCGCCGCGACGAGTGGCTGCCCAACTCCGACGACGGCGATTATCTGGAAAGCCTGATGAAGCCGTGCTTCGAGACCGGCAAGTTCGCCAACTGGATCACGCCGCCGAAGGTCGGCATCGACCACAAGGAAGGCGACTTCGAATACGTGAAGATCTACGACGCGTAAGGCCGGCTCCCACCGTTCTCGCCGTCATTGCGAGCGCAGCGAAGCAATCCAGTGCAGCGCAGGCTACATGGATTGCCGCGTCGGCCTAACGGCCTCCTCGCAATGACGGTGGCAACGCGGTGCCCGACCCGACAGCCGCAAGACACCCGCAGCCCGAAACACGTGCCGCCATGAACAAGCCCGTAAAACAACATCTCATCGATCCGGAAATCTGCATTCGCTGCAATACCTGCGAAGAGACCTGCCCGATCGATGCCGTCACCCATAACGACGACAACTACGTCGTCCTGGCGGAAAAGTGCAATTTCTGCATGAGCTGCATCGCCCCCTGCCCGACCGGCGCCATCGACAACTGGCGGGTCGTGCTGGAGGCCTATCCGATCGACGAGCAGTTCGAGTGGTTCGAACTGCCCGAACAGGAAGAGATCAGCGGCGCGGCGGAGGCGGCCGAGAGCGACGACGCGGTCGAGGACGACGTCGCCCGGCTCCTGCATGAGGCCCATGAGGGCGCCGGCGGCAAGGTGCATCCGCCCGCCTCGGCGTCCGCCCCCAGCATCAACCTCTACAATCGCAAGCATCCGCTGACCGCCGTCGTCCAGGGCAATTACCGACTGACGGCGCCGGATGCGGAGAGCGACATCCGCCACATCATCCTGTCGGCCGGCAACCACAATTTCCCGGTGCTGGAAGGCCAGAGCGTCGGCGTCATCCCGCCCGGCACCGACCGCATCGGCAATCCGCATGCGCCCCGGCTCTACTCCATCTCCAGCGCGCGCGACGGCGAGCGGCCGAACACCAACAACTTCTCGCTCACGGTCAAGCGCGAGCCGGAGGGCGTCTGCTCCAACTACCTATGCGACCTGAAGAAGGGCGACACGGTCGAGCTCACCGGCCCGTTCGGCGCCACCTTCCTGATGCCGAACGACACCGACGCCGATATCGTCATGATCTGCACCGGCACCGGCTCCGCCCCGTTCCGCGCCTTCACCGAGCGGCGGCGCCGCGCAGCGCCGAACGCCAACGGCAAGCTGCACCTCTTCTTCGGCGCAAGGCGGCCGGAGGAACTGCCCTATTTCGGCCCGCTGAAGAAGGTGCCGACCAAGCTGCTGGTGCAGAACCTCGTCTTCTCCCGCCTGCCGGACCGGCCCAAGGAATACGTCCAGGACCGCATGCGCGTGGAGGGCACTACCCTCTCGGAGCTCTTGAAAAAGGCCACCACCCACATCTATGTCTGCGGCCTGAAGGGCATGGAGACCGGCGTCGACGAGGCGCTTGACGAGATCAGCCGCGAGGCCGGGCTCTCCTGGGACGCCATCAAGTCGGAGATGCGGGAGAGCGGCCGGTACCATGTCGAAACCTATTGAGGCCCCGTCACCTAGTGAGGTGCCGGGCAAGACGGCGGCAAAGCGCGGCTGGGTGTTTCCCGATGCCGTCAAGGATATCGAGACGATCCCGGCAACGCCCGCGGCGCCGTTCCGCTATGTGCGCAGCATCGCCTGGGCCGATTGCGACCCGGCGCAGATCGCCTATACCGGCAACATCCCGAGCTGGTGCCTGGAAGCCCTTGAGGCCTGGTACAAGGCCGTGCTCGGCGCCAACTGGTACGAGCTCAACCTCGACCACGGGCTCGGCACGCCCTTCGTGCATCTGGAAAACGACTTCAAGTCCCCGGTGACGCCGCGGCACGAGCTGGAACTTATCGTCCGGGTCAGCCGGCTCGGCTCGCGCTCGCTCGCCCACACCATCGAGGGCCGCCAGGGCGGCACGCTCTGCTTCACCGGGTCCTACGCCAGCGCCATGGTCGCAGCGGTGGAGATGAAGGCGATCTCCCTGCCGCCGATGATGCACGAGGCGGTGGAGCGGTTCGTCGCCGCCCAGGACGCCAACGGCGCCGGCGATGCCCGGGGCGCAATGGAACCGAAAAGCGCGTAGCTGCGTTCAGCTAGCTACCTGAGATTGCGATGCGGCTTTTGCGCGCGCATTGCTCGACGGCAGTTGCGTCAGTTGCATTATATTTCTAGTTTGAAACGGAGTTTATGGTGAGGGGACCCGTTCCGGCGGGCGCCCTCCACGCAACACGAATGGCAGCGAAATACGATGACGCGCGATAACGAGGCCAACGGTTTTCTGGACGAACTGGGTGCCAAGGTGAAGCTCGCCCGGGCCCGGCGCGGCATGTCGCGCAAGCTGGTGTCGGAAATATCCGGCGTCTCGCCGCGCTACATCGCCCAGTTGGAGAACGGAAAAGGCAATATTTCCGTCGTGCTGCTGCGCCAGATCTCCCAGGCGATCAGCGTACCGCTGGAAACGCTTTTTTCCGACATCGAGCCGATGACCGGCGAGATCGCCCAGATCGTCAAGAAGCTGCAGACCGCCTCGCCGCTGGAAGTCGCGCGGGTGCAGACCATCCTCGGCGTCAATTCCGAAGAATACGACAAGGCCGAGCGCTACGTGCTGATCGGGCTGCGCGGCGCCGGCAAGTCGACGCTCGGGCGGATGGCCGCGCGGGAACTCAACTACCCCTTCGTGGAGCTCAACGCGGAAATCGAGCGCCAGAGCGGCATGGCCGTCGACGAGATCTTCGCGCTCTACGGCCAGGAGGGCTACCGCAAGCTGGAAAAGGCGGCGCTGGATCGGATCGCCTGCAACTACAATCAGGTGGTGCTGGCGGCGGCCGGCGGCGTCGTCTCCGAGCCGGAGACCTACGACCTCCTGATGTCGAAATTCGTCGCCATCTGGCTGCGCGCCTCGCCCGACGAGCACATGAGCCGGGTGATGGCCCAGGGCGACAAGCGGCCGATGGCCGACAATCCGGAAGCGATGGAAGAGCTGAAGGAAATCCTCACCAGCCGCGAGGCGCTCTATGCCCGCGCGCCGATGACGGTCGACACCTCCGAGCGCTCGATCGAGGAAAGCCGCAACGACCTCATCGCCGCCATCCGCTGCAATCGCTGCGCGGTGCTCGATTCCATCGAGGAAGGCGGCGCAAGGGTCCGCGACGCCTGCGTCGGCGGCCGCTCCGCGGCGTCGTGAGGCTGCCGGACGCTCGACGGCGGCCGAACGGTGCTGGGGGGATGGTTCGGGCCTATGCCGTGTTCGCGTTGGTTGGCTGTTCTCCCCTCCCGTCGTCCCGGCCGTGGCGACGCGGAGAGCCGGGGTGACGGCTGAGTTTGTGGCGGATGCGGCGGATTCGACAAACGAGCGGAGATTACCGCTAGCGCCCGCTGGATTGCCGCGTCGGCCTTGCGGCCTCCTCGCAATGACGTTGAAATTTCAACGGAATCCGTCATTGCGAGCGCAGCGAAGCAATCCAGAGCGGCCTTCCGACTAAAGCATGTTGCGTTTTTCCTGAAACACGCAACATGCTTTAGGTCTTTGTTTTGGCGCGATTTCTTATCCAAAAAGTCTGTCACCTTTTTGGGAAAGCGCTTTAGGCACCGACATACCGTGCCGCGCCGGACAATCGGCCCCGGCTCTGGCTCGGGTGACGGCTGCGTATTGGGCTGGCGGAAGTGCCCACCCGCACCAACGCACCCACCTCCTTGCGGCGCAATGTCACCGGCCCTGTGCAACCCTTGGGACCCGTCCCCATCTCTGATGTGAGCGACCGTATTATACGAAGATCGAAACATCGGAGGGGTTCTAATGAAGCGCGGAGCCGTTATCGCCGTTGTGGCGCTGCTGGTTGGCGGGGTTGGCGGCCTTGCCGTTGCCGGCGTGGGCGCCACGGTGATCCATGAGACCAGTACCAATGCGTTCTGCACCGTGTGCCACGAAATGACCTGGCCGGAAGAGACCTACAGGGAGAGCGTCCATTTTACCAACGCATCGGGCGTCCAGGCCCAGTGCAAGGATTGCCACCTGAAAGGCGATCCCTGGCCGGCCTATGTGTGGCAGAAGGCGACCTTCGGCGCGCGCGACGTCTGGTACCATCTGTGGGGCACGATCGGCGAGGAAAAGGACTACCAGGCGCGTCGACAGGAGATGGCCGAGACCGTCTGGAACTGGTTGCAGGAAACCGACTCCGCGACCTGCCAGGGCTGCCATACGCCGGAATCCATGGTCGCGGCCGCGGCCAAGCAGTCCGAAATCGCCAGCGACACCCATGAGGGCGCGCGGGCCTCGGGCATGACCTGCATCGCCTGCCACCAAGGGGTCGGACACGGCATCACGCCGTGAGCCGTCAGATGATCGAGGCGACCGGCGCGCTGGCGATGCCGTCCTCCTCAAGCTGCGCGGCGACGCGCAGCGCCAGGTCCTCGCGGCCGGGCGCGGCGATGACCTGCACGCCGATCGGCAGGCGCGCGCCGTCCAGCCACACCGGCACGGCGACCACCGGCAGGCCGATGAAGGAGATCGGCTGGGTGTAGAGGCCGATATTCGGGCGGGTCGGCACCTCTTCGCCGTCGAGCACGAAGGTCTTCTGGCCGATCTTCGGCGCGTGGCAGGGTGTTGCCGGGGCCAGGATGACGTCGTGGGTCTCGAACAGCGCCGAAACCCGGTCGCGGAACCAGCGCCGGAAGCGCTGCGCCTCGGTGACCCAGGCGCTCGGCGTGAGCGCGCCGGCAAGGAAGCGGTCGCGGGTGTCGGGGTCGAAGTCCGCCGCCCGTTCGCGCAGCCGCTCCAGATGGTAGGCGCCACCCTCGGCCGCCGTCAGCACATAGGCCGCGGCGCGGGCCCGTCCCGCCTCCGGCAGCTCGACCTCGTCGGACACATCGAGCGCCTTAGCGACCGTTTCAACAGCCGCGCGGGCTTCCGGAAAACCCTTTTCGCGGAACCAGCCGCCGGCAACGGCGATCCTGAGGCCGTCGGCGCCCTTGTCCAGCTCGCGCATGGTCGGCGACGGCCCCGGAGCGGTCATCGGCGCATCGCGCAGGACGTCGAAGAGGAGCGCCAGGTCGCGGGCGGAGCGGGCGAGCGGGCCGGTATGGTCGAGGCTTGAGGACAGCGGCACGACGCCGGCGCGCGACAGCGCCCCGTAGGTCGGCTTCAGCCCGAAAACGCCGCAGAAGGACGCCGGCACGCGGATCGAGCCGTTGGTGTCGGTGCCGAGCGTTGCCGCGACCATCGCCGCGGCGATCGCCGCGCCCGCGCCGGCGGAGGAACCGCCGGTCATGTGGTCGGTCGCGTGCGGATTGCGGCAGGCGCCGTCATGGGCGTTCTCGCCGGTGAAGCCGAAGGCGTATTCGTCCATGTTGAGGGTGCCGATCAGCAGCGCCCCGGCCTTCTTCAGGCGCGCGACCAGCGCCGCATCCACGTCGGCCGGCGGGTTGTCGCGGTTGATCTTTGAGCCGGCACGGGTCGTCACCCCGGCGACGTCATAAAGGTTCTTGACCGCGACCGGCACGCCGGCCAGCGGCGGCAGCGCCTCGCCGCGGGCGAGCATGGCGTCGACCTCGGTCGCCTCGGCGAGCGCCCGGTCGGTGGTGACGTCGGTGAAGGCGGCAAGGCGCGGATTGATGGCGTCGACCGCCTGCAGGGCAAGGGTCGCCATGTCCTCGGCACTGACCTCGTTGAGGCGCACGGCCTCGGCGATCTCTTCGACGGTTCCGTAGAGCGGATCGATATGCATGGCTGGTCTCGTCGGGTTCAGCTTTTCGGGCTGTTATCGGCGGAAGTGCTGCGGGGGTCGAATTCCGGCGCGGGCAGACAGGACTCCGGCGCCTTGAACGCGGCAACGGCGCCCGCGGCACCGGCATTGGCGATGAGATGGGAAATGACGGCCTCGCGCCATTCCGGCCGGACCTCAAGGCCGAGGAGCCCCATGGCCGCCTCCATATAGGCGTCCCACTTTTCGCGATCTTCCGTCATCGTCGCCCTCGCGGTCTTGTCGTTCGGCATGCCATCTCGCAGGTGCGAAATCTATCTAAACCAAAGGCCGCGCGAAAGGTACCGATTCCCGCCATGCTGCGTCGAGCCGCAACTGCGACAGATTTGCTACGGAGCGGTGGTGGCTGCCGTTGCGGCGCGATAGCGGATTGCAAAGGCCGCCGCGGTCGGCTATGGGAAAATCATGATGACGAACCTGCAGACCGCGATGTGGTGGTGGCCCGCTTTTTAAAGCGGCGCCGACGCACGTCTTGTCTCTGCATTGACGAAAAGGCCGCCGCGGACCCCCGGGCGGCCTTTTCGTTATGTCGCCCGCCATTTGCCGATGCGACCGCTGACGAAGCGCATGGGAGCCAGATATGAGCGCATCCGACAAGGAATTCACCACCGCCGGCGGGATCACCGTCCGACGGACCCAGGCAGAGATCGCCTATGGGGAGGCTACCCGGGCGTGGATCGACCGTCTCGACACCATGCGCGGGGCGGTTTTTTCGTCGAACTACGAATATCCCGGTCGCTATACGCGCTGGGACGTCGGCTTCGTCAATCCGCCGCTGGTGCTGACGACGAGCGGGCGGCAGGTCGCCATCGAGGCGCTGAATGCGCGCGGTGCGGTGCTCATCGCGCCGATCGCCGAGGCGCTGAAGGACATGCCCGAGGCGGCGGACTTTGCTGCCGACGACCGCTCCGTGCGGATCACCATCAAGGCGCCCGAGGGCCGGTTCTCCGAAGAGGACCGCTCGCGACAGCCGACCGTCTTTTCCGTCGTGCGCCGGCTCGTTGCCCTTTTCGGCAATGACGAGGACGAGAATTTCGGCTTCTACGGCGCCTTCGGCTACGACCTCGCCTTCCAGTTCGAGCCGATCCCGATGAAGCTGGAGCGCCCCGACGACCAGCGCGACATGGTGCTTTACCTGCCGGACGAGGTGCTGGTGGTCGACCATTACGGGCGCCGGGCGACCGTCCTCTCATACGATGTCGCCTATGGCGGCAATTCCTCGGCGGGGCTTGCCCGCGACGGCGTCGAGACGCCCTTTGCAGTCGACGACAGCGATCCGGGACGCGGCGACCATGAGCCGGGCGAATATGCCGATGTCGCCCGCACCGCCCTTCCCTATTTCCAGCGCGGCGATCTCTTCGAGGTCGTGCCCGGCCAGACCTTCTACGAGCGCTGCACGACGCCGCCCTCGGCGATCGCCCGGCGGCTGACGGAGATCAACCCGGCTCCCTACGCCTTCTTCATCAATCTCGGCGCGGCGGAATATCTGGTCGGCGCCTCGCCGGAGATGTTCGTGCGGGTCACCGGCGGGCGGCGCGTGGAGACCTGCCCGATCTCCGGCACGATCCGGCGCGGGCGCAACGCCATCGAGGACGAGGCGCAGATCCGAAAGCTCCTTAACTCGGCCAAGGACGAGGCGGAGTTGACCATGTGCTCCGACGTCGACCGCAATGACAAGAGCCGGGTCTGCGTGCCGGGCTCGGTGCGCGTCATCGGCCGACGGCAGATCGAGATGTATTCGCGCCTCATCCATACCGTCGACCATATCGAGGGCCTCCTCAGGGACGGCATGGACGCGCTCGATGCGTTCCTGTCCCATGCCTGGGCCGTGACGGTGACCGGCGCGCCGAAGCGCTGGGCGATGGAGTTCATCGAGAACCAGGAAAAGAGCCCGCGCTCCTGGTATGGCGGGGCCATCGGCATGGTGCATTTCAACGGCGACCTCAACACCGGCCTGACGCTTCGCACCATCCGCATCAAGAACGGCATTGCCGAAATCCGCGCCGGCGCGACCCTGCTCTACGATTCCGTGCCGGAGGACGAGGAGCGGGAGACGGAACTGAAGGCGGAAGCCATGCGCGCGGCCGTGCGTGAAGCCGCCAAGGCTGGCACGGCGGCAACGGCGGAGGCGCGGAAACCCGTCGGTGACGGGGTGACGATCCTCCTCGTCGACCACGAGGATTCGTTCGTCCATACGCTCGCCAACTATTTCCGCCAGACCGGCGCAAAGGTCGTCACCCTGCGCTCGCCGGTCGACGACGCGGCGTTCGAGGAGATCCAGCCGGACCTGGTCGTGCTCTCGCCCGGCCCCGGCAGCCCGACCGACTTCAACTGCGCCGAGACCATCGGCCTTGCGCGCAAGCGGGAGCTTCCCGTCTTCGGCGTCTGCCTCGGCCTGCAGGCGCTTGCCGAGGCCTTCGGCGCAACGCTCGGCCAGCTCGCGATCCCGGTGCACGGCAAGCCGTCGGTGATCAAGCTCGCACCGCAAAGCACGCTCTTTGCCGGGCTCGGCGAGACGGCGACCGTCGGGCGCTACCACTCGCTCCACGCCGTGCGCGAAACCCTGCCGCCTGAGATCGATGTGACGGCCGTCACCGACGACGGCGTCGTCATGGCCATCGAGCACCGCGAGGCGCCGATCGCCGCCGTCCAGTTCCACCCGGAATCGATCATGACCCTGGAAGGCGACACCGGTTACCGGATCATCGAGAATGCGATCGGCGGGCTGGTGAAGCGGTAGGCCTTGCAGGGAATATCCAAGCCTCCGGCCGCGCCCGTCGCGGCCGGGGGCTTTTGTTTCCGGCCAGGGCCTTTACGCGACGGCGCTGTCCTCAAGACCATGCCGATATACTGAAATACGAAACTGTCGCCCCGCCCCTTCACGACGGCCCGTTCGTGCATAGATGATATGTCAAACCTGCCGGTCGCGTGCGACCGAAAAGGGCAGGATTCCGTTAGCCACGGCGTCATTTGTGACGGTTGCATACGCTGGCGTTGTTGCAAATTTTCGCTATGATGCCAACTGACCTTCGACACCGGCAGGATCGTCGCAAAAAAGAAAAGCTGAGCCTGTAAAAGTAAGAATCGGCTGTTTTAAAACCCGCCCGATGTCGCGTCCCAAGGGCGGTGCGATCAACCGGACAAGCGTGGATTTGCCCAAGGATCCGTGCTGGCCGCCCGAGCGATGGCGTATGCATCGCCGGCGCCCGCCCGCTGAAGAACGATCGCCCGGCCCTTTCCCAAGGGGGCCGCGGCCAAGGACCGCCCGCCATCCCGGCGCGTGCGGCCTGACGACGAGAAGGAGCCCCATGATGGATGCCGTAACACGCAGCCTTGAGCCGCTCGCGCAAGACGAGCTCCGCAACATCAATGCCTATTGGAGAGCCGCGAACTACCTCTCCGTCGGCCAGATCTACCTGCTCGACAACCCGCTCCTGAAACAGCCGCTGACCAAGGAGCACGTCAAGCCGCGGCTGCTCGGCCACTGGGGCACGACGCCCGGCCAGAACTTCATCTACGTGCACTGCAACCGGGTCATCAAACAGCGCGACCTCAACATGATCTACATTTCCGGGCCTGGCCACGGCGGCCCGGCACTGGTCGCGAACACCTGGATGGAAGGCAGCTACACCGAACTCTATCCGAACGTGCCGATGAACGCGGTCGGCATGCAGAAGCTGTTCAAGCAGTTCTCGTTCCCCGGCGGCGTCGGCAGCCACGTGACCGCCGAGACCCCCGGCTCGATCCATGAGGGCGGCGAACTCGGCTACGCCCTGTCGCACGCCTATGGCGCGGCCTTCGACAATCCCGACCTGATGGTCTGTTGCGTGATCGGCGACGGCGAGGCCGAGACCGGCCCGCTGGCCACCGCCTGGCACTCCAACAAGTTCCTCAATCCGGCGACCGACGGCGCCGTTCTGCCGATCCTGCACCTCAACGGCTACAAGATCGCCAATCCGACGGTGCTCGCCCGCATGAGCCACGACGAGCTCGACAGCCTGTTCGTCGGCTACGGCTACAAGCCCTATTTCGTCGAGGGCTCGGACCCGGAAGAGATGCACCAGAAGATGGCGGCGACGATGGACAGCATCGCCGACGAGATCAAGGCGATCCAGGACGACGCCCGCAACAACGGCAACACGACCCGGCCGCTGTGGCCGATGATCATCCTGCGCTCGCCGAAGGGCTGGACCGGCCCCAAGGAGGTCGACGGCAAGAAGACCGAGGACTACTGGCGTTCGCACCAGGTGCCGTTCTCCGACGTCATCAACAACACCCAGCATCTGGAACTCCTGGAATCCTGGATGCGCAGCTACAGGCCGGAGGAGCTGTTCGAGGAGAGCGGCGACCTGAAGCCGGAACTGAAGGCGCTGGCGCCAGAGGGCGCCCGGCGCATGGGCATGAACCCGCATGCCAATGGCGGCAAGCTCCTGCGCGACCTCAGCCTGCCGGACTACCGGGACTTCGCGGTCGCCGTGGAGCGGCCCGGCCACACCATGGCGGAATCGACCCGGGTGATGGGCAACTTCCTCGCCGAGGTGATGCGCCAGAACCTCGATACCGCCAATTTCCGCGTCATGGGTCCGGACGAGACGGCCTCCAACCGGCTCGGCGCCCTGTTCGACGTCACCGAGCGGACCTGGATGGCCGAGACGCTGCCGGAGGACGACCACCTGGCGCCGGACGGCCGGGTCATGGAGATCCTGTCGGAGCACACCTGCCAGGGCTGGCTCGAGGGCTATCTCCTCACGGGCCGGCATGGCTTCTTCTCGTGCTACGAGGCGTTCATCCACATCGTCGACTCCATGTTCAACCAGCACGCCAAATGGCTGAAGGTGAGCAAGGAGATCCCGTGGCGGCGGCCGATCGCGTCGCTGAACTACCTGCTGACGTCCCATGTCTGGCGCCAGGACCACAACGGCTTCTCGCACCAGGACCCGGGCTTCATCGACCACGTGGTCAACAAGAAGGCGGACATCATCCGGGTGTTCCTGGCGCCCGATGCCAACACGCTCCTGCACATCACCGACAAGTGCCTGAACAGCCGCGACTTCATCAACGTCATCGTCGCCGGCAAGCAGCCGCAGCCGCAATGGCTGTCGATGGATGCTGCGATCAAGCACTGCAGCGCCGGCATCGGCATCTGGGACTGGGCGTCCAACGACCAGGACGGCGAGCCGGACGTGGTGATGGCCTGCGCCGGCGACGTGCCGACGCTTGAGACGCTGGCCGCGGTCGACCTTCTGCGCCAGCACCTGCCGGACCTGAAGGTCCGCGTCATCAACGTCGTCGACCTGATGACCCTGCAGCCCAAGGAAGAGCATCCGAGCGGCCTTTCCGACCGCGAGTTCGACATCCTCTTCACCCCCGACAAGCCGGTCATCTTCGCCTATCACGGCTATCCGTACCTGATCCACCGGCTGACCTACCGGCGCACCAACCACAAGAACCTGCATGTGCGGGGCTACAAGGAAGAAGGCACGACGACGACGCCGTTCGATATGGCGGTGCTCAACGACATCGACCGCTTCGACCTCGTCGCCGACGTCATCGACCGGGTGCCGGGGCTCGGCTCCAAGGCCGCGTACCTCAAGCAGTTCGTGCGCGACAAGCTGATCGAGCACACCGAGTACATCCACAAATACGGCGAGGACATGCCGGAGATCCGCGACTGGAAATGGCCCTACAGCAGTTGAGCCTCGCATAACGCCTTCCGGCGACGCCACTCGCCGCCGGATGCAAAAAATTGCCGAACCCGGTCCTTCCCGCCGATGGAAGGGCCGGGTTTTTCGTTGCCGCTTGTTCCTGGCAGGTGCGTGGCGCAGAGCCCGTTAGGGCGGGCATTCCTAAAGTAGAAATTTCTAAAACACCTATCCGGCGAGCCTTGCCGCTCCCTCAACCAAGTCCTCAAAAATCCTTTATTGACGAAAAATAAATCTTACGTATACAATTATTTTCGGGAGCTAAATTCCGTGCTAGAGAAAGGAGTGAGCCATCAAGCACACTTCCAGTGTTACGCATTTCTGCTTCTCTTTCGCAAAGTAATTCTTGAGGCCGCACACTGTATCGGCCACCCCGTCGCCCGGTCATGCGTTCCTCTCAAGGGTGCCCGACTTGCCGGCGCTTGGGCCAATCCGGCCGGCGGCGGTCGCGGGAACCGTCTTTTGCGGCCGCAATACCTGGGGAGTGCCGGCCAGGCGGAAGAGAAGGTCGTGCGGTTACCGGTTACCGACTACCTTTCGCAAAGAAAAACACCTTCGTGGAGACGAAACCATGCTCACTGTCATCGGGGCAACGATCGTTGCGGCCTTCCTCGGCGGCCCGAGCGCGCAGACGATTGCGCCGGCGCCGGACGCCTCTCCGATCATCCGGGTTCAAAAGGGCATTCGCCCGCTCCGGGGGCGCCATTGCCCGCAGCCGCGCACGGTCCAATCCCGGCCGTCCGACAGATCGACCCAGATCCGCTTCATCAACAGCCTGAACAGCCCGGTCGAGCTCTACTGGATCAATTTCCGCGGCCGCTGGGTGGAATATGCGACCCTGCGCCCGGGCCAGCGGTACAGCCAGCAGACCTTCGTCGGCCACGCCTGGATCGCCTACGACATCAACGCCAACGACTGCGTCGGCAACAGCCTCTATTTCGCCACCAACGATCGCGGCCAGTGGGTCGAGTGGCACTACTGATCGGCTGAGGTCCCGTGCCTGCGCCGGGCGGCCTTAGCGGCCCGGCCGTCAATGGGCGCCGTGACCGGCGTGTTCGGATCCGTGGTGCCCGTGGCCCTCGCCGTGCCCACCGCCATGGTCGTGGTGGGTGTTGCGCGGGTCCATCATGCCTTCCTTGACGCCGTAGCGGATGAGAAGGACGTTGACCGGATAGGCGGCAATGAGGCCGAAGGTGAGCGACAGGATCATCGCCGACCAGAACAGCGTCTCGGTGATGCCCGACCGGCCGCCGACCAGGAGGTCGGTGCCGATGGCGGTCACCTCCATGACGGCGATGCTCGGCGTTTCCGAGAGCAGCGCATCGCGCATGGCCGTTCCGAACGGCACCCCGTCCTGGACCAGCGGGCCGACGGTCAGCGCATAGCCCATCACATAGGCGAGCACGAAGGTCGTGCCGGCAATCCACCAGTTGGAGAGCGACAGGATGCCGGCGGTGATGACGACGCCGATGATCTCGCCCATGCCGCAGCCCGAATAGCAGTGGGCGACGGAGCGGAACGCGCGGCGCCAGAGATGGTCGTCGCCGATCTCCTTGCGGCCGGTGAACCAGTAGATGGCAAGGCCGAGCGGCCCGGAATAGGCAACCGTGAACACCCAGACCACCTTCATCAGCGACATCAGGTGGGAATTGTTCTTTTGCAGGTCGCGAATGAGGACGATGACGCTCGCCACCGCAAGGACGGCCCAGACGCTGACGAAAATCGGGTTGGTTATGACTGCGCGGAAGGTTTCCATATGGGCGGAACCAGCCCAGAGGGGGATTTGTTCCGTGCGCGGGCCTTGTCGGACGGCGGGGTCGCCGCAAGCCCGGACCCGCTACTGTCCCGTGCCGTAGCGCTTTTCGTAGTCGGCCTGCAGTTCTGTGCGCCGCGCCTCATATTCGGCCGTCAGGCGATCGCATCCGGCGTTGAGGGCCTCGACCTCCTCCTGGCGCGTCTTCAGCGCCTCGTCCTCCAGGGCGGGCCTGTCCTCGTCGAAGGCCGTCTGGAACGCCTTCGCCTTCAGGCAGACGAGCTTGGCATTCTCGTTCAGGGCCTGGATCTCCCGGTTGGCCCGTATCCGGTACTCCTGGGCGGTCTCGGTCGTCTCGGTCTGGGCGATCGCCGGGCCGGAGACGGCAAGGAGCAGGATGGCGGCCACAAGGGTGCGCATCGGACGGATGCCGGGGATTTCGGGGGTCATTGGCAGGTCTTTTACGTGTTGGAGGTGTCTTACCGCGGCGCCATCCTGAGGGCGCCGTCGAGGCGGATGGTCTCGCCGTTCAGCATCTCGTTGTCGCAGATGTGCCTGACGAGGGCGGCGTATTCCTCAGGCTGGCCGAGCCGCGAGGGGAACGGCACCTGGTCGCCGAGGGAGTCACGGACCTTTTCCGGCAGGGCCATCAGCATCGGCGTCAGGAAGATGCCGGGCGCAATGGTCATGACGCGGATGCCGGACTGCATCAGGTCGCGGGCGACAGGCAGCGTCAGAGCGGCGATACCGCCCTTCGACGCCGCATAGGCGGCCTGGCCGACCTGGCCGTCGAAGGCGGCGACGGAGGCGGTGGAGACGATGACGCCGCGCTCGCCGTCCGCGGTGATTGGGTCCGCCGTCGCCATGCCGGTGGAGGCGTGGGCCATGCAGCGGAACGAGCCGATCAGGTTCACCCGGATCACGGCCTCGAACATGTCCATCGGGTGCGGGTTGCCCTTGGAGGTGGTCTTGGCGACCGGGGCAATGCCGGCACAATTGACGAGGATGCGCTCCTGGCCGTGTGCCTTGCGGGCCTCTTCGAAGCCGGCCGTGACACTGTCGTCGGAGCTGACGTCGACCTTGACGAAGATGCCGCCGATGGCGTCCGCGACCTCGCGGCCCTTTTCCTCCGCAACGTCGAAGACGGCGACCTTGACGCCGCTTGCCGCCAGCGTCCGTGCCGTTGCCTCGCCGAGGCCGCCGGCGGCGCCGGTGACGACCGCGCTGATGTCCGATCCGAGTTTCATGATGGCCTCCCCCCGTTCTTGCCCGCCCGTCGCGGGTTCCTGTGACTGGTGTATTCAGCGCCCGCCGCCGCGGTCAAGTCGAAAGGCGCGAGGGCTCGGGGGGAGCGGGATCGGATGCGGCCGGCGTCACGGTCGCCGTCATGATCTCCGGTGCGATGACGACGAGGTCGAGCGGGTCGGCAACGCCCGCAACCTGCCGTCCTTCGCGAACTTCTCCGCCGAGAGCCCCGAATGCTGCCTCGTCGAAGCCCTGGGCGCGAGCGCGATCGAGGACGACTGTCGTCGTCAGTCCGCGCGTGCCCTCGATCTTGTTGGCGGTTTCCAGCTTGGCGCAAAGGTTGACCGGATCGCCGATGACGGTGTGCTCGCGGCGATCGTCGACGCCGACGATGCCGACGGTGACGGGCCCGGCGGTGACGGCGCAGCCGATGCGGAACGGGCCGGGCCAGCCCTCGGCGGCGAACGCCTCGGCCTCGGCATCGACGGCGGCAAGCACCGCGACGGCGGCAGTCAGCGCGTCGGCGGCGCAGGTCTTTGACGGCTCCAGGGCGCCGAAGGTGGAAAGCACCCCGTCGCCCAGGAACTTGTCGACGCGGCCGCCATGGGCCTCGATCGCCGGTACCACCGCGGCCTGGTAACGGGCGAGCACGCGCATGACAGCGTTCGGCGCCAACCTGGCCGACGTCGGCGTGAAGGCGCGGATGTCGACGACGAGAATCGCGGCCTCGCGCAGGGCCCCCTCCCCGATCGCCAGTTCGCGCTCGCCATCGGTGATGGAGCGGGCGACTTCCGGCGCAAAATAGCGGCGGAGGTCGCGGGCGGCGGCGCTGCCGCGGACGGCCGAAAAGAGCAGCCCGCGGGCGCGCAGGAGCGCGACGCCGAGGATGGCGGTGACGCCGAGAATGGCGATGATCTTGTCCATCTCCGCGCCGATCAGGATGGCGTTGCTGGTGAGGTACTCGACATAGTTTCGGGTGATCTTCATCTCGCCCATGTCGCTGAACACCGCATAGCCGACGAGGCAGACCCAGCCGAGCGCGGCGACGCTTCCCGCCGTCAGCACGAAGCGTGGATCGAAGCGCAGGGCGCGCAGCGAGACGAACAGGAAGACGTAGAGGATCGTCGGCGCCTTCAGGTAAAAGCTCGGGTGCTGCATGTACTGGATGTGGAAGGAAAAGATCAGCCCCATCAGAAGCGCCACGTCTACGACGATCGACAGGAACAGGAACCAGGCCGGCAGCATGAAGCGGTAGGAGAGCCAGAGCCGGAGCACGGTGAAGACGAAATAGCCGGAAAGCGCGAAGGGCACGAAGTTGAAGCCGGTGGCGCCCTCCGCGCGCGGGGCTATCGCGTAGAGGACGGAGAAGAAGACGACGGCGGAAAGCTGCGCCCAACCGATCAGCCGTTCGGCCTGGGCCTCGCGGCGGCGGATGTCTTCGGCAACGCGCTCGGGCATCCCCTCCGCCGAGACGGTTCCCTCGCGGATGTCCTCGCCGAGCTCGCGAAACGCTTTCCTGAACCTGACCATCACCGGCCGTCATTGTCCCCAAAAATGTCAGCGGCCACGGTAGTACAGCTTCGCTGCCGACAACAGCGCCGGTTCGGCGGATCGCGTGGCTTTGATAGGACGTGAAAATCGGCCCGGAAATGCGCTTTTCTCGCGCGGGGGATAAGCTTTTCTTAAGTTATTCTTCATTAACTATTGTGAAACGTTCCGTTCAGAAGGGATGTCGCGCGTGCCCGCTACCAGCTTTGCTCCGCGCTCGGCGCCCGTTGTCAGCGTCTCGGCCCAGGCCGGCGCGGCAGGAGCGCAAGGCGGCCAGTTGATCGCCGCCCGCGTCGTGGAGGTGCGGGAGGACGGCTCCGTGCGCCTTGCCACACGGGACGGCCAGTTCTCCGTCAAACCGACCGTGCCGCTCGAAGTCGGCACCCGCCTGATGCTGCAGATCGAGGGCGCCGGGTCACAGGTCAAGCTGGTCCTGCATGCCGACGCCAAGCCGGCACCGAGCCTGCCCGGCGGCGGAACGGGGACACCGACCGGCACGCCGACCGCGCCGCCCACAGTCCCGACAGCGGGCGCGCAGGTGCCGCAGCCCGGCGGCTATCCGGCGCCCTTGCCGGCCGGAGCGCCGCTGCCGGGCGCCGCGACGGCCGTTCAGACGCCCCTGCCAGGCACGGTTCCGCCGGGTGCGATCGCGCAGGTCGTGAGCTCCGGCGCATCGCTGCCGCCGGGGGGGAGCGCACCGACTGCAGCCCCGGCAGGTCAGACGGCGGCAACGCCAGCGACGCCTACCACCGCCGGCGCGGTTCCGCCAGCCAACGTCGCAACGTCCGGCGCAGCGCCCACCGGGGCGCCCCAGGCCAACAGCGCGCCGCCGCTGCCGCAGGGTCCGGTCCCGCAAGCGGCCCAGGGGCAACCGGCGCCGGCGCCCGCGGGCCAGGCGCCTCTGCCGCAGGCAAACGCGACGCCCAATCTGACGCAGGCCGCGCAGCAGGCCGCCGCCTATGCGGCCCGGGCCGGGCAATCTCCATCGACCGGCACGGCACCCCAGACCGCAGCGGCCGGAGCGGCCCCGGCCGGCGCTGCGACACCCGCGGCTTCGGCGACGCTTGCCGGCAGCACGCCGCTTCCCCCCTCGGCGGACGCGGCGGCGCGGGCGGCGCTTTCGGAAATGGTCCACACCGCCGCCTCACGCCAGGACAGCCTGGCGCCGCTTTTTGCCAACCTTTCGGCCGTTGCGTCCCACGGCGGCAATACGCTGCCCGATCCGGTGATGAAGGCCGTGCAGCAGCTTCTCGGCCTGAGACTACCCGCCAACGCGCCGGTGACCGGCGAGCAGATGCGGCTTGCCGTGCAGTCGTCCGGCATCTTCCAGGAGGCGCACCTCGCCAGCGGCCAGGCCGCTGCGGCCTCCGGCGACATGAAGTCGGCGCTGATGGTGCTGCGCAACGTGCTCACCACCTGGCTCGGCGCCGACGCGGCGGCAAATGTTGCGGCGACAACGAAGCCCGGCGCCCGTCCCGGCGCCCCGAGGAAGGCCGGCACGCCCGTCGGCCAGCGGGCGGCGGCGGCATCCCTCACCTCCTCCTCGACCGGCACGGAGGCGATGCGCGCCTTGCTCTCCCAGGCCAATGCGGCGCTCGACCGGGTGCGGTTGTCGCAATTCGCCTCGCGCGCCGACGATGACGGGGGACCCGTGCAGGCGGCACGCGGCCATGACTGGACGTTCGAGATCCCGCTCGCCCTCGGACGGCAGACGCCGATCGCCCAGTTCCGCATCGCCCGGGACGAGAAGAAGGGCAAGAACGGCAAAGCCCGGGTCTGGCGGGTCCAGTTCTCCATGGATTTCGAGCCGATGGGGGCGATCAACGGCCAGGTGGCGCTCTGCGACGGCGACGTCTCGGTGACCGTCTTTGCCGAGCGCGAGGAGACCAGCGAGTTGTTGCGCGGCGCCCTCGGCGACCTGCGCGGCGCGCTTTCCGAGGGCGCCTTCGGGGTGGAGGAAGTCCAGGTCCATACCGGCACGCCGGACTTTCCGGCAGGTGCGCCCGGCGCCGGCACCCATGTGGATACCGAGACATGAGCGAGACCGAAAAACCCCGCCTCGCCGTTGCGCTGGAATATGAGCAGGGCTCCGACGCCGCCCCGCGGGTCACCGCCAAGGGACGCGGCGAGCTTGCGGAAAAGATCCTGGCGGCCGCCGAAGAGCACGACGTTCCCGTTGAAGAAAACGAGCCGCTCGCCGAAGCGCTCAGCACGGTGGAACTGGACGATACGATCCCGGAGGAGCTTTACCGCGCCGTCGCCGAGGTCATCGGCTTCGTGCTGCGCGCCTCCGGCCAGCTCCCGGCGCGGCCGGCCCCGGCGAAATCGATGCCGGCCCAGTCAGCAGGGGCACAGCACGCATCCGGCGCCTCGCCGTCGAGCGCCCCGCAGATGCCGCATCCGCCCTTCCTTCAGAGCGACAATTCCAGCCCCTGATGGGCGATCATGGCGCCGCCATGGCGCTTCTTGATGATGTCGGCCAGCCGGTCGAGTTCTTCGTCCGTGCGGTCGGGATCGTGGTGGAAGAGGATCGGCATGCGCACATCGGCGCGCTCGGCAAGGTCGAGGCACTTTTCCCAGGTGGAATGGCCCCAGCCGACATGGCTGGCATATTCCTCCTCGGTGTACATGGTGTCGTAGATCATGGCATCGGCGCCGGCGACGAAGTCCGCCAGCCGCGCATCGATTTCCGGATTGCCGTGCTCGTGGTCGGTGACCGTGCAGAACACCCGGTCGTCGCAGGAGATGCGGTAGGCGATCGCCCCGCCCGGATGGTTGAGGAGCATGGTGTCGACGGCGAACGATCCGCCGAGCGGCAGCCGGTCCCCCGGTGCAAAAGCATTGAAGGTCACGCCCGTCAGCCCGCATACCGACATCGGGAAGATCGGCGGCGACATCATCCGCTTCAAGACGTCCTCCAGCGTCCCCTCCTGCGCGCCGAGATGTCCGGCCCAGAACCGCACCTGGACGTCCGGGTCGTAGGCAGGGGCAAAGAACGGCAGGCCGCAGACATGGTCGAGATGGGTGTGGGTGAGGAGGAGGTCGACGTCGGTGACGCCCTCTCGGCCGAGGGCGGCGCCGAGGTGGCGGATGCCCGTGCCGCAGTCGATGATCAGCACGCGCTCGCCGATGCGCACCTCCATGCAGGTGGTCTCGCCGCCATAGCGCACCGTGGTGGCGCCGGGCGCCGGGATCGACCCGCGCACGCCCCACAGGCGGACAAGAAACGTCCTGGCATTGCGTCCCGTCATGCTCTCCCCGCCATCGCTCAATTGCCACCCGTGGCCGAGCGCAGGTCCGCCAGGTCCCGTGTCGTGCGCTCCAGCCGGGCGGCGAGGACGCGCATCACCTCAAGCGCGATGTCGGGGAACTCCTTCAGCAGCTTCAGGAAATTGTCCTTGTTGATGGACAGGATCGCCATCTCGGTGGTGGCGCGGATGGTCGCCGTGCGCGGCACGTCGCACAGGATGGCGATCTCGCCGACGATGTCGTTGGTGGCAACTGCGGCAACTTTCCTGAGGCCCTGATCGGTCTCGACCAGCACGTCGGCCTCGCCATCGAGCACAATGAAGGCGGAATCGCCGCTTTCGCCCTGGCGGCAGAGGTCCTCGCCCGCGCGCACCGTGACGCGGTCGGAGATGAACGCCAGAAGGCGCAGCTTGGCCGTATCGATCTTCCTGAACAGCGGCACCTTGCGGAGCGCTTCGACTTCGGCATTGAGCGTCACAACATATCCCCTTTTCCGCTCTCGCCTGATTGACCGGGGGTAAGGCCGACACCCTGCCCGGTCCCGATGATTGCGACCGTCCCCCGCAGAACGGTCATTGCTCGACCTCCGCCGCGCCGAGGTCGCGGATCGCGTTGCGGACGGTCTCGACATCGCCGTCGGCGCAGATGCGCCCGTTGCGCATCAACAGAATGCGCTCAAACCCCGCGACCCGGTCAAGTCTGGAACTGCCGGCCAGGATCATAGCGCCTTTCTGGCGCTCGCGTATGGTCTGAAGCATGCCCACATTGTCGCCCAGCGTGTTGTCGACGTCCTCAAAGGCGATGATCTTCGGCCGCTTCAGGAGCGCGCGAGCAAGGCTCAGCCGGCGGCGCTGGCCGCTGGAGAGGCGCGAGCCGGCTACGCCGACCTCGAAGTCGAGACCGGCATGGGCGATGTGGTCGCGCAGGCCGAGGCGATCGGCGGTGTCGCCGATCAGCCGCTCGATCTCCTCGCGGGCGCCGCGGCGGTCGAGGCGCGGCTTGCCGAAGATGATGTTGTCCTCGATCGACAGGGATTCCGCATAGGCGTCCGGCGCAAAGGCGACGTAGCGCCCGGCCAGCCGCTCTGCGTTCTCGCGGAACACCTTGCGGCCGGCGACCATGCTTGCGGCCTTGTCGTCGTCGATGACGCCGAGCCGGTGGCGGGCGGGAACGAGGCGGAAGGCAAGGCCGATGAATTTCCTGTTTTCCGCCGCCTTCAGGCTTTCGCGGCCGTTCGCCTTGATGCGCTTCAGGAGCGTGTCGTAGGCGGGCAGTTCCTCCGCCGGGATCAGGCTGTCGGCGCCGAGGAGGTCGCTGTCGCCGCTGACCTCGGCAAAGAGTTCGACCATCACCTCGGCGATGTCGATGCCGATGCCGATCAGCGTCTCGCGCAGCCCCGCCTCGTCGAGGATCTCCAGAACGTCGGGATCGGCCGCGACCTCGTCGATCTCCATGGCGCGGTCGCGCGCCGCGCCGAACAGGATGTTCTCCACCAGCGGCGCGTTGGCGTTGAAGCGGTCGACGTCCCACAGATCGACAAGGCCTTGCAGGTCCGGGTCGGTGCCGATGCATTCTGCGAAGGCGGCGCGCATCTGGAGGATGCCTGCGACGGTCTCCGGGTTCTCGTCCGCATCGAGGAAGGCGTGGAGGCCCATGCGGTAGATGTCGGCGCCGAGCCCGACGCCGTTGGCGAGCCGGACGACGATGGCATCGAGTTCGTGGTCGCTGTCGATGCTGAGGACGGAGAGGTCCTCCCACTTCTGGTCGATGTCGAAATGGATGTTGCCGGTACGCTCCGCCTCCTGGCGCCGGGTCCGCTCGACGTCGTCGAAGTCTTCCTCGTCGGTGATGTGGTTGCGCGGCCGGTGGCGCAGCCCGTAGACGAGGTTGTCGCGCACGGTGCCGGTGAAGATGTGCGGTGACGGCCCGATATAGGCGGTATCGCGGCCGAGCACGGTTTCCGACAGCTCGTCGAGCCGCGCCTCGCCGACGCGCACGCGACCCGTGGTGGGCTCGACCAGCCCGCAGGCAAGCTCGATCAGCTCCGGCCGGCCGCTGCCCTCGCCGCCGACGATGGCCAGCCCCTCGCCCGGCGCCACGGTGAGCGAGACGTCGTGCAGTTCCTGGCCGGCGATGCCGGTCGAAAGGTTGACGCTCGAGAACTGCAGGTCGCCCTCAAGGCCGCTGACGGCCTCGTCGGCAATGCCGAGCCGTTCGCGCGGCATCAGGTCGGGCGGATCGAAATTCTCCACCACGGTCTGGTAGCGCACGCTGATGTCGGCAAGGTTCTGGTAGTAGTCGAGGAGTTCCTTCCAGGGACCGGCAAGGTCCTTGTAGGCGGCGAGCACGGCCACGAGGGCGCCGAAGGTAATGTCGCCGTTGATAACCAGATAGCCGCCGATGGAATAGAACATGAAGGGCGGAAGCTGGTTCATGAAGTTGTTAACGAACTTGATCATGTATTTCCGCTTGAAGATGTCGTAGCGGATCTGAAAGTTCGTGTAGAGGGCGCCGGCAAGGTGCGACAGATGCCAGGCGGAGGTGGCGTTGGCGTGGATGTCGGTGATGCCGGCAACGCTCTCGCCGATGCCGTCGGAGAGCTTGCGGATGTTCTTGACGCGCTCGCGCTGCAGGCGGATCACCTTCTTCTGCAGCTTCGGGATGATGTAGCCCTGGATCGGATAAAGCGAGATCGCGGCGGCGCCGAGCAGCGGATCCTGGGCGAAGATGAAGGTGATGTAGACAATCAGCGTGCCGCCCTGGAAGGCCGGCTGGGCGATGGCGTCGCCGATGAAGCCGCCGAGCGGCTCGACCTCGGCGGTGATCATCGGGATGATCTCGCCGGAGCTGACTTTGCGGAAATGCGGCAGGCGGAAGCGCATCATCCGCTCGTAGAGCGTATAGCGCAGGCGCCGCAGCATGCGCTCGCCGGTCAGGCCCTTGTAGATATTGAGGGTGAACTTGACGACGTTGTTGAGGACGACGAGACTCAGAAACGCCAGACAGAGCAGCATCAGGTACGGAATCTGACCGAATTCGAAGCCGAAGAATTCGCGCGGGAAGTCGGTGCCCTGGATCGCGTCGTTGACGATGCGCTTCGGCAGTTCCAACGACAGGTAGAGGATCGGAAAAGACACGACGGTCAAAAGGAGAATGACCATCTGGCGCCGCGCACTATGGCGCCAGATGAACCGGTAAAGTGTCTTCTCCATCAAGCTGTCCCGTCGGCCTTGATGCCTGCGTCAAAACGTTCATGTCGATGCTTTACAACATTGCAGGAATGCGACACGGTGCAACAGATAAATTCACCGGAGCAGATCGGACCCACTCTCCCTTGGGCGATCCCCGCGCGATACTGCGCTGACCAGCGACACGACAGACCGTCGTCGCTCCAAGGATCCTCACCACCCGAACCGTTGTGAGCGTCATGCGGCAAGTATCGTCCCCTTCGCGGCACCAGAAGAAGATTCTCATCTACAGCCACGACACCTTCGGCCTCGGGCATCTGAGGCGGTGCCGGGCGATCGCGCACGCCCTCGTCGGTGCGTTCTCCGACCTTTCCGTGCTGATCCTGTCCGGCTCGCCGATCATCGGCAGCTTCGACTTCCGGGCCCGGGTCGACTTCGTGCGCATTCCGGGCGTCATCAAGCTGAGGAGCGGCGAATACACCTCGCTGGGCCTTCATATCGACATCGAGCAGACGCTGGCGATGCGCGCCTCGATCATCGAGCAGACGGCCAAGGCGTTCGATCCGGACATCTTCATCGTCGACAAGGAGCCGCTCGGGCTGCACGGCGAGGTGGAGGCGACGCTGCAGGTGCTGGCAGAGCGCGGCACGCGGCTGATCCTCGGCCTGCGCGACGTGCTCGACGACCCCGACATCATGCGCGAGGAATGGCAGCGCAAGAACGTGCTGCCGGCGCTGGAGAATCTCTACGACGAGATCTGGACCTACGGCCTGCCGCAGATCCACGACCCGCTCGCCGGTCTCGACCTGCCGCCGACGGTCCTCGACAAGGTCTGCTTCACCGGCTATCTGCGCCGCACGCTGCCGACCAACCGGCCGACGACGGAGCCGATGCCGTTCGGCGACGATCCGTTCGTCCTCGTCACCCCGGGCGGCGGCGGCGACGGCGTGGAACTTGTCGACTGGGTGATGCGGACCTACGAGGCGCGGGTCGAGCCGCTCTATCCGGCCCTTGTCCTCCTCGGCCCGTTCATGGCGCCGGAGCACCAGGCCGCCTTCATGGAGCGCGCGGCCAATCTGCGCGACGTCCATATCCGCAAGTTCACGCCGAACATCGAGGACTATCTCGACCAGGCAATGGCGATCGTCGGCATGGGCGGCTACAACACCTTCTGCGAGATCCTGTCCTTCGACAAGCCGACGCTGATCGTGCCGCGCGTGGTGCCGCGGCGCGAGCAGGCGATCCGCGCCGACAAGGCCGAGGAGTGCGGCCTCGTCAAGGTGCTGGCGATCGACGACTATCCGGACGTGCCGCTAATGACCGAGGCGCTCGTTGCCCTGCCGAAGCAGCCGCCACCCTCCACGGCGGGCTTTTCCGGGCTGCTCGACGGCCATCTGACGATCACGCAGCGGGTCGCGGACATCCTTGGCGAGGGCCGAACCAGCCCGGCGGCCGGACCGGACGCAGCGCCCGTGCCGCTCGTTGCCGCCGGCAGCTAGACCTTTTTCGCGAGAAAAACGATGTCCCGTGTCGCCGTCGTCCTCAAGGGCTATCCGCGCCTTTCGGAGACCTTCATCGCCCAAGAGATCCGCGAATTGGAAAAGCGCGGGCTCGACCAGATCATCGTCTCGCTGCGCCATCCGACCGATCCGCACCTGCACGACATCCACCGGGAAATCGAGGCGCCCGTCGTCTATCTCCCCGAATACCTGAAGGACGATCCGGCGCGGGTCCGGGCCGCGCGGCGCTGGGCCGAGGGCCTGTCGACAACGGCCGCCGCGCGCGCCGTTTTCGAGCGCGACCTCGCGCGCGACCGCAGCGCCAGCCGGCACCGGCGCTGGGGCCAGGCGCTGGTGCTCGCCCACGAACTGCCTGTCGACGTCACACGCCTGCACAGCCATTTCCTCCACACCCCGGCCTCCGTCACCCGCTATGCGGCGATGATCCGCGGCCTTCCCTGGTCGTTCTCCGCCCACGCCAAGGACATCTGGACGCTTCAGGAATGGGAGCTTTCGGAAAAGATCGCCAGCGCCGACTGGGGCGCCACCTGCACCCGGTTCAACGCGGAGTTCCTGAACCGTCTTGCCGACCGGCCGGGCAAGGTCGACCTCGTCTATCACGGCCTCGACCTCGACCGCTTTCCGGCCAATGCGCCGGCGCCCTCCGACCGTGACGGCAGCGCGGCAAAACCCGCGCGCATCCTCTCCGTCGGCCGGGCGGTAGAGAAGAAGGGCTATGACGACCTGCTGAAGGCCCTCTCAAGGCTGCCCGCCGATTTCCACTGGACGTTCACCCATATCGGCGGCGGCGCCCTGTCGACAAAGCTGAAGGCGCTCGGCGAGAAGCTCGGGCTTGGAGACCGGGTGACCTGGAAAGGCGCGCAGCCACGGTCCGAGGTGATCGCGGCGGCCGCGAACGCCGACCTCTTCGTGCTCGCCAGCCGGATCACCAAATCCGGCGACCGGGACGGGCTGCCGAACGTGCTGATGGAGGCGCAGCTCATGGGCGTTGCGGCCATCGGCACCGCCGTCTCCGCGATCCCGGAGCTGATCCTCGACGGCAAGACGGGCCTGTTGACGCCGGAGCACGATCCGGTTGCGCTCGCCACAGCGATAGAAGCCCTCGGGCACGATCCGGCGCGGCGGGCGGCGCTTGCCGCAGCAGGGCGCGAGCGGGTGCGGCAGCACTTTTCCACCGAGCCCGGCATCGACCACCTCGCCCGCCGCTTCGGCCTTCAAGAGCGCCAGCGGCCGGCGGCGGAGTGAGGTCCGGTGCGGATCGCCTTCTATGCGCCGATGAAGCCGCCGGACCACGACACGCCCTCCGGCGACCGGCTGATCGCGCGGCTCCTGATACACGCGCTCGAGGAGGCCGGGCACGAGGTCGTTCTAGCGAGCCGGTTCCGGAGTTGGGTGCGCGAGCCGGCAGAGCTTGAGGCCGTTGCCGAACAGGCCGCGGCGGAAGCGGCGCGGGTCATCGCGCATTTCCAGAGCACTGAAAAACCCGACCTCTTCCTCACCTATCACCTCTATCACAAGGCACCGGACTGGATTGGACCGCGCATCGCCGATGCCCTTTTCATCCCCTATGCGGTGATCGAGGCGAGCCGAGCGATGAAGCGCGCGCGCGGCCCCTGGGCCTCCGGCTTTGCCGCCGCCGATGCCGCGCTCGCCCGTGCCGATGCGGTCGCCGCGCTGCACGAGGCGGACGCGGAGGGGCTCAGACCCGTCGTCGGCGACCGGCTGGAGATCATCCCGCCTTTCCTCGACACCGCGCCCTTTGCCGCCGTCGCCGGCAACCGGGCGCCGAACGATCCGCCGGTGATCGTCACCGCCGCCATGATGCGCCCCGGCAACAAGGCGGACTCCTATCGCCTGCTCGCGGAGGCGCTCGCGCGCTTGACGCACCGGCCCTGGCGCCATGTCATTGCCGGCGACGGACCGGAGCGCGGCGCCCTGCTGCCGCTGTTCGATCCGGCGCGCACCGACTATGCGGGGCGCCTCGAACCGGAAGACATGCCGGCGCTCTATGCGCGTGGCGACATCTTCGCCTGGCCGGCGGTGACCGAACCCTTCGGCATGGTTTTTTTGGAGGCCCAGGCGGCGGGGCTCGCGATCGTTGCCGGCGCTGCGCGGGGCGTTCCGGACATTGTCGCCGACGGGGCCACCGGCCTCCTCGTGCCGCCCGGCGACGTCGATGCCTTCGCCGCCGCGCTTGACGATCTGCTTGCCGATGCGGAAAAACGACAGGCGATGGGCCGGGCGGCGGCGCGCCATGCGGCCGAAAACCACGACATCTCCCAGGCGGTTCCGGCGCTCAACACCTTCCTCTCCCATGCCCGGCGCCACCATGCGGCGCGCAGTTGAAGTCAAAGAGGCGATCTTGAAAGCCCTCATCTACGTCCAGCATCTTCTCGGCACCGGCCATGCGGTGCGCGCCGCGGCAATCGCCCGTGCCCTCGGCGCGCGCGGCGTCGACACCCTGTTCGTCACCGGCAACGCGCTGCCGCCGACGCTCTCGCTCGACGGCGTCTCCGTCATGGAACTCCCCCATGCGCGGGCCGCCGACGCCAGCTTCCAGACCATAATCGGCGGCGACGACGCGCCCATCGACGCGGCCTGGAAGGCGATGCGCGCCGACCGGCTGCTGACAACCTTTCGCGACCACCGACCGGACATCCTCCTCACCGAGACCTACCCTTTTGGCCGCAAGAAATTCGCCTTCGAACTCGATCCGCTCCTCGACGCCGCCCACGCGGAAGGACGTCCGCTGATCGCCACCTCGATCCGCGATATCCTCGTCAGGAAGGACGACCCGGCGAAGGAAAAGCGCATGGCGGAGATCGCCCGCGACCGCTACGACCTCATCCTCGTCCATGCCGACGGGGAGATCGTCCGGCTGGAGGATTCCTTCCCCTTCGCCGGGGAGGTCGCGCCTCTCGTCCGCTACACAGGCTATGTGCACGAGGCACGGTCTGCCGTGGCGCCCGCCGGCGAAGGCATCGACGAGGTCATCGTCTCCTGCGGCGGCGGCGCCGTCGGCGGCGAGCTTCTGGATGCCGCGCTCAGCGCGCGGGCGCTGTCGCAACGGGCGGGGGACGCCACCTGGCGGCTCCTCGTCGGCCACAGCCACGGGGCGGAAACGCTGGAAAAGCTGGCGGCCGGTGCGCCCGATGGCATCGTCGTGGAACGTGCCCGGCCGGATTTCCCGGAACTTTTGAAACGTGCGCGGCTGTCGGTCAGCCAGGCCGGTTACAACACGGCCATCGACATCCTCGTCGCCGGGGTGCCCAGCGTCTTCGTGCCGTTCAAGGCGGGCGGCGAGACCGAGCAGACCCAGCGCGCCGAACTGCTTGCTGCGCGTGGGCTCGCCGAAGTGGTGGCCGAGGAGGATTTGACGCCCAAAAACCTTGCCGCGGCCGTCGATGTGGCACTATCCCGCCCGCCGTCGCGGCTCGACGTCGACCTCGGCGGGGCGGCGAGGAGTGCGGATATCCTGATTGCCGAAGCGGAGAAGCGATGAGCACGGACGAAGCCAGCTTTGCCGCTATCCTGACCGACCGGCTCGACAAGGCCGGGGAGACCGGCACGCGCCTGTCCTTCTGGTGGCGGGACGACGATGCCGTCGCGCCCTCCCCCGCCCTAGACCGGCTGCTGGCCTTGCGCGCCCGATTCGACGTTCCGCTGGCACTCGCCGTGATCCCCGAAGGCGCGACGCAAGCGCTTGCCGAGCGTCTCGCTTCGGAGCCGGCCGTCGCCGTCCTGCAGCACGGCTGGGCGCACGCGAACCATCAGCCGGCGGGCGAGAAAAACGCCGAACTCGGTAACGGACGGCCGGCGGACAAGGTGCTGGCCGAATTGGCGCGGGGACGGGAGAGGCTCTCGGGTCTCTTCGGCGACCGGTTCCGGCCGGTGCTGGTGCCGCCCTGGAACCGCATCGCGGCCGATGTCGCCGACCGCATCCCGCAGGTCGGGCTCACCGGGCTGTCCACCTTCGCCAGGGCCGACGGCCGGCCGCATCGGGTCAACACCCACCTCGATCCGGTCGCCTGGAAGACCACCCGCAGCTTTGCCGGCTGGGACGACGCGGCGGCAACGATCGCGGCCGAACTCGACCGACGCATCGCCGGCGACGCCGAACCCTTCGGCCTCCTCACCCATCACCTCGTCCACGACGCGGCGCTGTGGCGGTTCGTGGAGGTTTTCCTGGAGGTGACGGCGCGGCACCCGGCGGTGACTTGGCCGGATACGGACACGCTCTTCGGGCTTTGACGCTAGGGGGGACTCCGCCCCATCGACCCTCCGTCGTCACCCCGGGCGAAGCGAAGCGGAGACCCGGGGCCTAATGCCCGTTTCGGCGCGGTAGCCCGTCGACGGTTTGGCGCGACCTGCTTCCAGGCCACATCCCCGTTCCGTCAACCGACGACATACCGACTTGAGACGGGCAATAGGCCCCGGCTCGGGGGCCGGGGTGACGACGGAGTGTTAGGCGAGCGGGAGCGTGTCGTTTTCGACGGTGAGGGAGAGGAAGCGGCATCGCGTTTGTGCGGAGCAGACGGCCTGCGCCGGCGACCTTTACGGCTGCGGATGGGATTTGCCGTAGACGACGCAGTGTCTGGATTGCTTCGCTTCGTTCGCAATGACGGTTGAGATTCCCGTAATTTTTCAACGTCATTGCGAGTGAGCGGAGCGAGCGCGGCAATCCAGAGCTGCACGCACGGAGTCTGTCGCTCTGGATCGCCGCGTCGGCCTACGGCCTCCTCGCGATGACGGGAGAGTTCGTGGCTATTCCCCCAGCAAAAAATGCTCCGGGAAATCACCCCTTCTTGCGTACCAGCAGCATGCCGTCGCCCAGCGGCAGCATGGAGACGTCGACGCGGGGGTCGTCGTGGGCCGTTTTTGCGAGCATGCGGATGCCGTTGGTGGATTTTTTCTGGTCGTCCGGATCGGCGACCGAGCCGCCCCAGAACATGTTGTCGGCGACGATGAGGCCGCCGGGCCGGATGAGGCCGAGGACCAATTCGTAATAGGCGGGGTATTTCTGCTTGTTGGCGTCGATATAGGCCATGTCGAAACTCTCCGACCGCCCCTCCTCCGCCAGCGCCTTGAGAGTGTCGGAAGCATCGCCGAGGCGCAGGTCGATGCGGGCTTCGACGCCGGCCTCATGCCAGTATGGGCGGCCTATGGCTGCGAACTCATCGACCACATCGAGGGTGACGATTTCGGCGTCGTCGGGCATGGTCAGCGCCATCCACAGCGCCGTGTAGCCGGTGAAGGTGCCGACTTCCAGGAACGAGCGGGCGCCCGATATCAGCGCCAACATCGACAGGAACTGGCCCTGTTCGGGCGCGCTCGCCCAGCTTGCCTCTCCAAGCTTGAGGGTTTCTTCGCGCAGGCGCCGGACGATCTCCGGCTCGCGCACGCCGTTGGCGAGGAGATAGTCCTGCATGCCTTGCGAAAGGCCGTGGGAGCGTGCCGTCATTCTGGGTGTCCGTTGTCTGTGGGGATGGCAGCGATATAGGGCGCTGCGGCCGTCACTTGTAGGGATCGGCGGCGTCGCGCAGACCATCGCCCATGAAGTTGAAGGCGAGCACGACGATGATCACCGGCAGCACAGGCGCCATCAGCCAGGGATAGATGGTGACGACGGAGATGTTCTGCGCCTCGTTGAGGAGCACACCCCAGGAGACTGCGGGACGCCGGAGCCCGAGGTCGAGATAGGAGAGCGCCGTCTCGCCGAGGATCATGCTCGGGATGGAGAGCGTCGCGCTGGCGATGATGTGGCTGGAAAAGCCCGGCAGCAGGTGCCGGCGGATGATGCGCGAGGGTTTTGCGCCCATATAGACCGCGGCCTTGGCGTATTCCTCCTCGCGCAGAGCCAGGAGCTTGGAGCGCACGGCGCGGGCAAGGCCCGGCCAGTCGAGGAGGCCGAGGATGACGGTAATCCCGACATAGACCCAGAACGGGCTCCAGGTGACCGGCAGCGCGGCCGACAGCGCCATCCAGAGCGGCAGTTCGGGCAGCGCGTTCATGATCTCGATGACGCGCTGGATGGCGGAATCGATGAGGCCGCCGAAGAAGCCGGCGATGCCGCCGATGATGAGGCCGAGGACGATGGAGATGGCGACGCCGATAAGACCGACGGTGAGCGACAGCCGGGCGCCGTAGACGAGGCCGGAGAACATGTCGCGGCCGAGCCGGTCGGTGCCGAGCAGATAGACCGTGCCGCCCTCCGCCGGGCAGAACAGGTGAAACCGTGCCTCGACGAGGTCCCAGAACCGGTAGGGCGCGCCGGAGCAGAAGAAGCGCAGGGGCTGCACGTCGTCATGGTCGACGTCGTAGTCCCATTTCAGGAGCTCCAGGTTCACCCGCGCCCTGGTGCCGTAGACGAAGGGGCCGACGAAGCTGCCGTCGTGAAAGAAATGCACCATCTGCGGCGGCGCATAGAGGTGGTCGTTGTCGCGGTGGTGGGGCGGATAGGGCGCGATCGCCTCGGCGAAGGGCACGGACATATAGAACAGGATGAGCAGGAAGGCCGAGGCGACGGCGACCCGGTGGCGGCGGAATTTCCACCACATGATCCGCCACTGGGAGGCCTGGTAGAACCTCTCCTGCTCCGGCGTCAGCGCCTCTGCGACCAGCGGGTCGAACGGCGCCGCGTCGACGTAGTGGCCTCCGGTTCCCTCCTTCGCGCCCATCTAGTGTCCTTTCGCGCCGAAGCGGATGCGCGGGTCGAGGATGCCGAGCAGGATGTCGGAGACCAGCATGCCGACCAGCGTCAGGACTGCGACGAAGAGCAGGATGAAGCCGGAGAGGAACTGGTCCTGGGAGCGCAGGGCATCAAGTAGGACCGGGCCGACCGTCGGCAGGTTGAGGACGACGGAGACGATGACCGAGCCGGAGACCAGCGACGGGATCAGATTGCCGATGTCGGCGATGAACGGGTTGATCGCCATCCGCAGCGGGTATTTCACCAGGAGCCGGTTTTCCGACAGGCCTTTGGCGCGTGCCGTCGTCACATACTGCCTGTGCAGTTCGTCGAGGAGGTTGGCGCGCAATCTCCGGATCATGCCGGCAGTGCCGGCCGTGCCGATGACGATGGTCGGCACGATCAGATGGCTCAGCACCGAGCCGATTTTCCCCATGCTCCAGGGCTGGCCGATATAGGCCGGGTCCATCAGCCCGCCGATGGAGAGCCCGAACCAGCGGTTGGAGAAATAGAGAAGGATCAGGCCGAGCAGGAAGTTCGGCGTCGCAAGGCCGATATAGCCGAGGAAGGTAAAGCCGTAGTCGCCCCAGCTATATTGCCGCGTCGCGGAATAGATGCCGATCGGAAAGGCGACGATATAGACGAAGAGGACGGTGGCGAAATTCAGCACCACGGTCAGCGGCAGGGCCGGCCCGACCACCTCGGCGACCGGTTTGTCGTATTCGAACGACCAGCCCCAATTGCCCTCCAGGAGCCCGTTGAAGCCGTTCGGTCCCGGCCAGGCGCCGATCCAGATCAGGTAGCGCTCGAAGAACGGCCGGTCGAGGGCGAATTCGGCGCGCAGATATTCGACCTTGGCGATGGAGGCCTCCTCGCCGAGGGCCTTCAGTTGGGCGATCTGGTTGGAGAGATAGTCGCCGGGCGGCAGTTCGATGATGAAGAAGGTCAAAAGGCTGATGACCGCGAGCGTCGGGATCATCGTCAGAATGCGACGGACGATGTAACTCAGCATTCCGGGCTAGTCCCTCTCGGCGGTCTTTTTGGCATCGTCGATCCAGAAGGCGTCCATGCGGTGGATGCCATACTGGGCGCCGGGATCCCAGCCGTAAATCCCTTCCTCGGGCACATTTCTGAGCCGCTCGGAGACGACGACGGGCTGGCGCGCCATGGTGACGATGCCGATGTTGAAAACCTGGTCGGCGTGGATCTTCAGCATCCGCTCCCAGATCGCCCGGCGCTCCTCGTGCGAGGTCGAGTGGCGCCAGAGGACGTACTCTTCGATGAGCTCGCGGGCCGGCGCATAGTCGACCGCCTCGCCTTCCCTCCCCTGGCTCTCGTGATAGGCGCCCCAGGCCGACCAGTTGAAGGATTCCAGCGTGGTCGGCGCGAAGTCGACGGGCGGCATCTCGGCGGTCGGCACGCCGTTGTCGTAGCCGGACGAAATGCCCATGACGAGCTGGCCGGCGAGCGCGCGGTTGCGGACCACGTCGCGCTGGGACGGCTTGACGAAGATCTTGACGCCGATGTCGGCAAGGGTCTCGCGGACCAGTTCCAGGGCGTCGATCTCGGCCTGGCTCTCGCCGGCGGTCTCCACGATGATCTCCAGCGGCCGGCCGTCGGGCAGGAGGCGGATGCCGTCGCCGCGGCGCTCCGTCAGGCCGATCTCGTCGAGGAGTTGGTTGGCGACCACCGGATCGTAATGGGCCCAGGCCGTCTGGTAGTACTCCTTGAAGAGCGGGCTCATCGGCAGCACCGTGTTGTTGCCCTCCGTGGCAAAGCCGAAATAGAGCACGCGGTTGATCATCCGCCGGTCGATGGCAAGCGACAGGGCGCGCCGGAACCGGACGTCGCGGTTGAGCTTGCGCCAGACCGGGTCCTTCACCGTCAGGTTCGGATAGAGGACGAGTTCGGCGCCCTTGGAGATCTGCCAGAGCCGGGTGTCGTAGCCGGCAGTCTTCTCGCCGCTCTTCAGGACGGTGATGTCGGAAAAGGCGAGGTCGCGTGCCTGCAGCATGGATTCGCCGGCCTGGGCCTTGGCCGGGATCAGCCGGCCGTTGGCGACCGAAATAATCACCCGGTCGATATAGGGAAGCTGGCGGCCGGCCGGATCGACCCGGTGGTAATAGGGGTTGCGGATCATCACGAAGCGGCGCTCGGACGGCGCCTTGGTCGGCACCCAGGGCTGCAGGCTCGGCAGGTCCGGATTGTTGGCCCGGTACATCTCGTCCTTGCCGTTGAAGAGCGCCGCCCAGTTGCGGGAATTGTTCTTCTCGACAAGTTCTTCGAGCGCTTCCGGATCGGCATAGCGGACGTGGAACTGCTTCAGGTAATGGGCCGGGCGGTAGATGAAGGGCGGCCTCGCCTGGGCAAGGGTCGGCAGGAACACCGAGTTGACGCCCTTCCAGGTGAAGCGGACGGTGACCTCGTCGATGACCTCGAATGTCGGCAACTCATCGTCGACGCGCATGAAGGTCGCCGGACCGTTCGGGTTGAGCTTTTTGTTGTTGGCGACGTCCTCCCACCAGAAGCGGAAATCCTCGGCCGTGAAGGGTGCGCCGTCGGACCATTTGTGGCCGGGCCTGAGGTGGAAGGTGAAGATCCGCCCCTCCTCCACGTCGACGCTCTGAAGGATGTCGGGTACCAGCTCGAAGCTGGTGTCGTAGCCGACGAGGCGGGCATAGCCCCAGACATTAATGAGGCGGATGTCCTTGGCGCGGCCGATGATGGTGTCGAGGTCGCCGCCATGGCGACCGAGGGTCTCTTTCGTCGCGGCGAAATCGGCAATGAGGGGCACGTCGGGCAGGCGCTCGGAGACCGGCGGCAGGTCGATGTCGCCATGGGTGCGCGCAAGGGTCGGCGTCTCGACATAGTCAAGGGCGGCGGCCGGTCCGGCGGCATTTCCGAGGAGAAGCGCCGCCGCGGCGATCGCGGCACGGACCCGCATTGCCAAAGCCATCAGACGGCCTCCTTCAGGGCGCCCTCGCCGGCAAGGCCGGGCGCGCAAACGAGGTGGCCGGGGCGCATCTCCACCAGCGCCGGATAGGTGCCATCTTCGACGCGGAACGGCTCCGGCCAGGCGCCGGGATCGGACGCGCGGGAGGCGGACAGCTCGGAGAAATCGAGCAGATGGTCGAGGCTCGGCTCCGGCACGGCGGCGAGCAGGGCCTTGGTGTAGGGGTGGATCGGATCGTCGATGACCGCCCGGCAGCCGGCGACCTCGACCAGCCGGCCCTTGCACATGACCGCGATGCGGTCGGCGATGTAGTCGACGACGGCAAGGTTGTGGCTGACGAAGAGATAGGTGAGCCCGAGATCGGCCTTCAGGTCGGCAAGCAGGTTGAGGATCTGGGCCTGGACCGAGACGTCGAGGGCCGAGACCGGCTCGTCGCAGAGGATCAGCTCCGGCTGCAGGGCGAGCGCCCGTGCGATGCCGATGCGCTGGCGCTGGCCGCCGGAGAAGGAGTGGGGATAGCGGCGCAGGAAGCGCGGGTCGAGGCCAACGATGCGCATCAGCTCGCGGACCCGCTCGGCGCGCTCGGCCGGCGTGCCCACGCGGTGGATCAGCAGCGGCTCCGACAGGCACTCGTTGACCGTCATGCGCGGGTTCAGCGAGGAGAACGGGTCCTGGAAGATGAGCTGGACCCGGCGCCGGTAGTCCATCAGATCGTCGCCGGCAAGGCCGATTACGTCCTCCATGCCGTTGCCGCGGTCGTAGGTGATCGACCCGCCGTCGATGTCGATGCCGCGCAGGATGGCCTTGGCCGTCGTCGTCTTGCCGGAGCCGGATTCGCCGACGAGGCCGAGGCATTCGCCGCGGCGCACGGTGAGGCTGACCCGGTCGAGGGCGCGGATGATGCGGCGCTCGCCGCCCAGCCAGCCGCTCTTGCGCAAGTGGAAGGTCTTTTCCACGTCATCAAGGACGAGCAGCGGCGCGCCGGTCGCCACGTGGCGGCGGTCGGAGCAGGCGGGCGGATTGACATCGGTGTCGGTGGAGATCGGACGGATCGGCACCAGCCGCTCGCCGGCCTCCATCTGGAAACGGGGCACGGCGGCGAGCAGCGCCTTCAGATAGGGGTGCTGGGGATCGCGGAACATCGCCTCGGCCGGGCCGCTCTCCATGATCCGGCCGTGATAGATCACCACCACCTCGTCGGCCATGTTGGCGACGACGCCGAAATCGTGGGTGATCATCAGCACCGACATGTCCAGTTCGGACTGCATCTCGCGGATGAGCTTCAGGATCTCCGCCTGGATGGTGACGTCGAGGGCCGTCGTCGGCTCGTCGGCGATCAGCAGCGCCGGCCGGCAGACCAGCGCCATGGCGATCATCGCCCGCTGGCGCAGACCGCCGGAGAGTTCGAACGGGAAGGTGTCGAGGGCGCGGGCGGGATCCGGAAACCGCACCAGCCGCAGCATCTCCAGGGTGACCTCGCGGGCCTCCGGGCCGGAATGGCCGCGGTGCAGGCGCACCGCCTCGGAAATCTGGTTGCCGATGGTGTGGAGCGGCGACAGCGAGGTCATCGGCTCCTGGAAGATGATGGCGATGCGATCGCCGCGGATCGCGCGCATCTTCGCGCCGGCCGGATCGAGCGCGGCGATGTCGACGCCGCCATCGTCGGCGCCGGGTTCGCGCAGGATAATAGAGCCCGCCGTGATGCGGGCGTTGTTCGGAAGCAGGCCCATGACGGCCTGGGAGATGACGGTCTTGCCGGAGCCGGACTCGCCGACCAGCGCCACCGTCTTCTTGTGGGGGACGCTGAGCGAAACGTCGTCGACGACCGTCTTGCGGCCCTCCGCGCCTTCGAACGCGACCGAAAGACCGTCGATAGAAACGACGTTCACGCTACCCCTCCTGACGGCGCCGCTCCCGGACGCCCTGCGGCCGGCGCAGACGTCTCGGACGTGCGAACCGGCATCGGCGATTATAATTAAGCACCGAAAACGCGAAAGCTTTTCCGTTATCGGGAGGGCGCTTTTTTTGCCGGCCGCCGGGGGTGGTTCGCTTTGCCCGCTTGCCCGTGGGGCTGTTGCACGCCACGATATGCCCGTCATGCAATCGTGCCATCCGCCCGTCAGGGAGGACGGTGCTTTCCGGAGCGCTCGGCCGCGACGGCGATGCGCTCCGCGACTCAACAAGACGGATAAGCACCCATGATCTGGACCACATTGCTCCGACAGGCCGGCTTTGCGCTCCTGCTCGCCGGCCTCTGCGTGCTCGGCACGGCCGGGCAAGGCGAGGCGCGCAGCCCGATGGCGCTCGGCGCCGGCGAGGCGGCGATCGCCCCTCTCCTCCGCGACAACATCATCAAGGTCCACCGCTGCCACCGGCGCTGCCGCTATGCCTGGTCGAACCGCTGGGGCCGGCGGACCTATCACCGCCATGTCGGCCCCTATTGCCGCCCGGTGCGCTGCGGCCAACGGTTCCGGCGCCGTCCCCCGGGATGGCGGCGGCGCGGCTGCGTGTCGATCGGCGGCGGCGTCTGGGTCTGCCCGTAGGCGCCGCCCGCCGTCACGACCGGTCCGCGGCGAGGTCGATGGCCTCGCCGCTTTTCGTTTCCGCAGGGCTCCCGGGGCTATGATCCGCGGCCGCGCCGGGCCTTAGCTGCGTATCGGGCGTTGCCGGATCGATCGCATGGAGGTCCACCGGCGCCGAGCGGCCACGCAACAGGCGGCTTCCGGCGAACGTCGCGCCCGGGGCGATCGAGAGCGCGGCGAGGGTGTCGGCGCTGGCCAGGATCGCGACCTCGGCACCCGGCGCTAGCACCCTTCCTTCCGCCTCGATGCGCTGGCAGACATTCACGTTATCGCCGACGATTGTGTAGTTGACCCGGTCATAGGTGCCGATATTGCCGACGATCACCGGGCCGGTGTGGATGCCGATCCTCAGCCTCAGCACCGGATCGCCGCGGGCCGCTGCGGCCGCATTCTCCGCCCGCACGGCGCGGCCGATGGCGATCGCTGTCCTGACCGCCGCATCGGCGTGGCTTTCGAGCCGGTCGGGCGCGCCCCAGAAGGCGAGCATGCCGTCGCCGAGGAACTTGTCGACCGTGCCGCCTTCCGCCTCCACGCAGGCAACGAGGATTTCGAAGTGACGGTTGAGGAGCGCCGCGGTCTCCTGGACGCTTAGCGATTCCGACAGGGTGGTGAAGCCGACGATGTCCGAGAACATGATCGTCAGCGTCGCCTCGCGCGAGCGGGTCGTCTCGGCCATGCCGCTCTTCACCAGCTTGGCGACCAGCGAGCGCGGCACGTAGACGGTGAAGGCGCGAAGGCCCTCCAGCATCCTGTTGAAGGCGCTGGCCGTGGTATCGATCTCGCGGATGCGGCTCGGCGGCAGGTCGTCGACATCCTCGATATCGAGATTGGCGATGCGCGAGGCCTGCAGCGACACCCGGGCGAGCGGGCGGGCGAGGCGCCGGGCGAGCCAGAACGACAGCAGCACGGCGGCGACAAGGGACGCGAGCCCGATCATCGCGCTGCCCCACAGGCGCCGGATCTCGCTGGAGATGTCGCTGCCGGAAAGATACATCCCGATGGTCCAGTCCTGCGGACCGAAACCGGCAAGCTGCGAGGTCAGGATGATGTCCGGCGGACCGTCCCGCGCCTCCCCGTTCTCATCCGCCCCGTCGAACTCGGCAATGGTGATGCCGGCCTTCTGGGTCTTCGGGAAGCCGTCGATCTTCTCCCAGCGGCCGCGGGCGGCGAGCACCCCGTCACCGGCTTTTGCCGGATCGACGGTCGGGTGTTCGTAGGAGCGGAAGGACCCGAGCTTGAGGGTCGCCGCGTCGGAATGGGCGATCAGCCGACCGTCGCCGTCGAGGATGAAAGCGGTGGCGCCGGCGACGGCCAGTTCGCGGGTCAGTTCCGACAGACGCTTGGTCGAAATGGCGGCGACGAGATAGCCGTCGATCCTGCCGCCGCGTTCCAGCGGCGCTGCAATGCTGGTGTAGACCGTTTCGGCGGAGGGGATATAGAGCAGTTCCGTCCAACGCGTCCCGTCGTCCGCCTTGATGCTCCGCAGCTTGGTGATGACCTTTTCGCTGAGCGGCGCCTGTTCGTTGATCCGCTGGATCGTCCCGTCGGTGTGGCGGACGACGCCGGACCAGTTGAGGTCCGGGCCGTAGACCAGGATGACGTCGACGCCCGGCCGGCCGATCAGCGCGCCCATCAGGATCGACTGCATGGAGGCGCCGCCGATGGTCAGGTCCGAGTCGCGGTAGAGCCTGGCAAGCCGGGTGACGGACTGGCGCGACGGCTCCAGGTGGCGGCGCAGGCCGTCCTCGAAGGCGTGCATCAGGAGCATCGCCTTGTCGTCGAGCAGCGAGACCGTATTGCGGTAGTTGGAAAGGACGGCGACCGTCAGGCCGGCGGCAAGGGTCACGGCGACGAGGCCGCCGAAGGCCACCGACAGCAGCACCGCCATGCGGATCGACCGCGGCCGGCGATCCTTCCCTTTCCTTTCCCGTCTCATGGCCGCAAGTATAACTTGCCTCACGGCCAGGCTCACGTGAAAGCGGCGTAAGGTTCGGGGCGCGTCGTCGCTACCGGCCGACGACGACCCCATTGGCAAGGAGCCGGTTGACGGTTTCCGCATCGAACCCGGCATCGGTGAGGATATCGAGGGTGTCCTCGCCGAGGCGCGGGGCGGCGCGGTCGGCGGCCATCTCCGCATCGCCGAAGACGATCGGAAGGCGCACGGACGGCACCGTGCCGCCATCCGCGTCCGTCGCAGGCAGGTCGCAGCGCATGCCGCGCGCGATCACCTGGGGGTCGGCGAAGACGTCGGCGACGCTGTTGATCGGACCGGCCGGCACCGTCGCCTTTTCCAGTTCGGCAAGGAGGGAATCGCGGGCGAAGGTGCGGGTCCGCTCGGTCAGAAGCGCGATCAGCTCCGCGCGATTGGCGACGCGGTCGGCGTTGCTGCGATAGGCCGGATCGGCGGCAAGCTCGGCAACGCCGAGGACGGCGCAGAGCCGGGCGAACTGGCCGTCATTGCCGACGGCGATGATGAGGTGGCCGTCGCTCGCCGGAAACACCTGATAGGGCACGATGTTCGGATGGGCGTTGCCCATGCGCGTCGGCGCCGTGCCGGAGACGAGATAGTTGAGCGCCTGGTTGGCGAGCACGCCGACCTGGACGTCGAGGAGGCTCATATCGATGTGCTGGCCGCGGCCGGTAGCCTCGCGCTGCCTCAACGCCGCCTGGATGCCGATGGTGGCGTAGAGGCCGGTGAAGAGGTCGGCGAAGGCGACGCCCGTCTTCATCGGCTCGCCGTCGGGATTGCCGGTCAGGTCCATGATGCCGCCCATGCCCTGGATCATGAAGTCGTAGCCGGCGCGCGCCGCATAGGGTCCGGTCTGGCCGAAGCCGGTGATGGAGCAGTAGACGAGGCGCGGGTTGGTGTCCTTGAGGCTGTCGTAGTCGAGGCCGAATTTCTTGAGGCCGCCGAGCTTGAAATTCTCGATGACCACGTCGGCGCCGGCGATCAGCTTCTTCACGATCGCCTGGCCTTCGGCATTGCGGAAGTCGATGCCGATGGAGCGCTTGTTGCGGTTGCAGGCGTGAAAATAGGCGGCGTCGAGCTTTTCGCCCTCAGTCCCCGTCACGAAGGGCGGGCCCCAGGTGCGGGTGTCGTCGCCGGCCGGGCTTTCCACCTTGATGACGTCGGCGCCGAGATCGGCGAGCGTCTGACCGGCCCAGGGACCGGCGAGGATGCGGGCGAGTTCAACGACCTTCACCCCGGAAAGCGGCGCGGTCATGGGCGGGCCTTTCGGCCGTGGCGGTCGATAGGATAATTCACTGTCATGCCTTGCCGCTTGCCCGGGCTTTTTCCCAGTAGGGCTCCATACGGGCAAGGCTCTCCGCCGACCAGACGTCCTTGTGACGATAGAACTCCGGGAACTGTGGAACGCCCTCCGGGATCGGCACCCAGGCCTGCTTTGAGGAGGTGAAGATGTGGACGTCCGGCGGCGCAAGATCCGGATCGTCGAGGGTGCCGACGCGCACGAAGCGGCAGGCTGACAGGCGCCCGCCCGTATAGGTGCTCCACACATGGGTGGCGCAGTCCGGGCAGAAGAAGGCGGTGTGGCAGGTGCCGGGGAAATGGAAGCTGGAAACGGTGCCGGAGATCAGTTCCACGGCATCGGCTTCGACGAGGGCGTTGAGGACGAAGGCGCTGCCGGTGATGCACTGGCACTGGTGGCAATGGCAGGCATGGACGATGAGCGGCTTCTTCAGCATGCGGTAGCGCACCTTGCCGCAATGGCAGCCGCCCTCAGCAAAGACTTCTTGCGCCATCGATCCCTCCGCGCGGTCAGCCGTTGCGCATGGCGGCCGTCGCCGCACCCATGCCGACGAGGCAGGAGGCCCCTGCCCGGTTCAGCCAGCGCAGCACCGAGGGCTTCGTCATGCGCTTGCGGAGCTGGTCGCCGAGGACGGCGTAGGCGGCGGCATTGACGGCGGCAAGCCCCACGAAGGTAGTCTCAAGCACGACGAGCTGCGGCAGCAGCGGCGCATCGTGGGTGATGAACTGGGGGACGAAGGCGATGAAGAAGGCGATGCTCTTGGGGTTCAGCGCCGTCACGGCAAAGGCGTGGGTGAAGGCGCCCGTCAGCGGCACCGGCGGTGCGTCCTCCGCTCCAAGGGCCGGCAGCCGCGCATCGGCCCGCCACAGCTTGATGCCGAGATAGACGAGATAGGCCGCGCCGATCCATTTCATGACGGTGAACAGCGTCGCCGAGGCCAGCATGACGGCACCGAGGCCGGCCATCGACACGGTCATGGCGACGAAATCGCCGAGGGCGACGCCGGCGACCATGGCAAGCGCCACCCGGCGCCCCTGGCCGAGGGCATAGGCGACGACGAGGAGTACCGTCGGCCCCGGCAGGATCAGGATCACGGTCGCGGCGGCAACGAAGGCGAGCCAGATTTCGATGGTCATCAGAGCATCTCCGATCCGCCGGCGGCCTGCTCAGCAGAAGGCCTGGATGCCGGTCTGGGCGCGGCCGAGGATGAGGGCGTGGATGTCGTGGGTACCCTCATAGGTGTTGACCGTCTCCAGGTTCACCATGTGGCGGATGACATGGTACTCCTCGGAAATGCCGTTGCCGCCATGCATGTCGCGGGCAGTGCGGGCGATATCGAGGGCCTTGCCGCAATTGTTGCGCTTGATCAGCGACACCATTTCCGGCGCCGCCCGGCCCTCGTCGAAGAGGCGCGCGACGCGCAGGCACGATTGCAGACCGATGGCGATCTCGGTCTGCATGTCGGCGAGCTTCTTCTGGACGAGCTGGTTGGCGGCGAGCGGCCGGCCGAACTGCTTGCGCTCCATGGTGTAGTCGCGGGCGGCGTGCCAGCAGGCTTCCGCGGCGCCCATGGCGCCCCAGGCGATGCCGTAGCGGGCACGGTTGAGGCAGCCGAAGGGACCCTTGAGGCCGGAAACGTTCGGCAGCAGCGCGTCTTCCGACACGACGACGCCGTCCATGACGATCTCGCCGGTCACAGAAGCGCGCAGCGAGATCTTGCCCTCGATCTTCGGTGCGGAAAGCCCCTTCATGCCCTTTTCCAGGACGAAGCCGCGGATGGCGCCGTCATGGGCGTCGGACTTCGCCCAAACGACGAAGACGTCGGCGACGGGCGAGTTGGAGATCCACATCTTGGTGCCGGTAAGCCGGTAGCCATCGGCGACCTTTTCGGCGCGGGTGCGCATGCCGCCGGGGTCGGAGCCGTGGTCGGGCTCGGTCAGGCCGAAGCAGCCGATCCACTCGCCGGTGGCGAGCTTCGGCAGATATTTGCGGCGCTGCTCCTCCGAGCCATAGGCGTGGATCGGGTGCATGACGAGGGACGACTGCACGCTCATGGCAGACCGGTAGCCGGAATCGACGCGCTCGATCTCGCGGGCGACGAGCCCGTAGATGGCGTAGCTGGCGCCGGCGCAGCCATATTCTTCGGGGAGCGTGGAGCCGAGGAAGCCGAGTTCGCCCATCTCCGTCATGATTTCCGGATCGAAGCGTTCCTCGCGGAAGGCGGAGACGACGCGGGGCTGGAGCTTTTCCTGGGCATAGGCGCGGGCCGCCTCCATCACCAGGCGCTCGTCCTCTTCCAGATCCTGCTCCATAAGGAACGGATCGTCCCACTGGAAACGCCCGCCGCCGGACGGCGTTCCCTTGGCGTTCAATGCGGCTGCCGCATCGGACATTGCTCAACTCCCACGCTGTCGATGGCCTTGCCTCGCCGGGCGCCGAAAAAGGTTCCGGCCGGGGGCCTTAAATGAAGCGGAAAACACCCCTATCATGGATCAAATGCCGGTGCCAGCAAGGCGGAACGAAGCGTCCTTGCGGCGCGTTGTGATCGGACTACCGGACCGGGGCGGAGCCTTGCCGCTTTACCGGGCCGGCAAAGTCGCGTAACCGGCAAACACTGGATCCCCGCGCCGGGGCGCCCGCCCGACGCGAAAAATCGAACGGAAAGACAAGCGTGAAGAACGAAACCGCCAGCGCCGTGCGCCTCGCCGACTACCGCCCGCCGGAATACCGCATCGACACCATCACCCTCACCATCGCGCTCGATCCGACCGAGACGCGGGTGAGCGCGGAAATGGCAATCCGGCGCAACAGCGGCACACCGCGCAACGCTCCGCTCAGGCTCGACGGCGACGAGTTGAGCCTGCAGTCAGTGAAGGTCGACGGCAAGCGGCTTTCCGAGGACGCCTATCACGCGACGCCCGACCTTTTGACCATCACCGCGCCGCCGGACGGCGCCTTCACGCTGACCGTTGAGACCCTCATCGACCCGACGGCCAACACCCAGCTCATGGGGCTCTATCGCTCCAGCGGCAACTACTGCACCCAGTGCGAGGCGGAGGGGTTCCGGCGCATCACCTATTTCCTCGACCGGCCGGACGTGCTCGCCGTCTACACGACCCGCATCGAGGCGAAAAAGGACGACGCGCCGATCCTGCTCGCCAATGGCAATCTGACCGATTCCGGCGACCTGCCGGACGGCCGCCACTATGCGGTCTGGAACGATCCGTTCCCCAAGCCCTCCTATCTCTTCGCCATGGTCGCCGGCAGCCTCGGCGTGGTGGAGGATACGTTCACGACCCAATCGGGCCGCAAGGTGGATCTCAAGATCTATGTGGAGCCGGGCAAGGAGCCGCGCTGTGCCTATGCGATGGACGCCCTGAAGCGCTCCATGGCGTGGGACGAGGAGGCGTTCGGGCGCGAATACGACCTCGACATCTTCATGATCGTCGCCGTCTCCGACTTCAACATGGGGGCGATGGAGAACAAGGGCCTCAACGTCTTCAACGACCGCTACATCCTCGCCGATCCGCAGACCGCCACCGACCAGGACTACGCCAATATCGAGGCGGTGATCGCGCACGAATATTTCCACAACTGGACCGGCAACCGGATCACCTGCCGCGACTGGTTCCAGCTCTGCCTGAAGGAAGGGCTGACCGTCTTCCGCGACCAGGAATTCTCCTCCGACCAGCGCTCACGCGCGGTCAAGCGCATCAGCGACGTCCGGCTCCTGAAGAGCCACCAGTTCGCCGAGGATGCGGGCCCCCTCGCCCATCCGGTGCGCCCGAACACCTACAAGGAAATCAACAACTTCTACACGGCCACCGTCTACGAGAAGGGGGCGGAGCTGATCCGCATGCTGAAGACCGTCCTCGGGCCGGAGGGGTTCCGGGCCGGCATGGATCGCTATTTCGAGCGCCATGACGGCCAGGCGGTGACGGTGGAGGATTTCCTCGCCGCGTTCGCGGACGCCACCGGCACCGACCTGTCCCAGTTCATGCTGTGGTACGAGCAGGCGGGAACGCCCGCGCTCGCCGTCACCTCCGCGTTCGATGCGGCCGGCGAAAAGCTCACCCTCACCTTCGAGCAGTCCTGCCCGCCGACGCCGGGCCAGCCGGTCAAGAAGCCGATGCACATCCCGGTGCGCTTCGGCCTCGTCGGCCCGGACGGCCAGGACCTCTCCTACGCTGCGGTCTCCGGCGCGACCGTCAGCGGCGACACCATCCACGTCGTCGACGAGCGCCACAAGGTCACATTCTCCGGCGTCAAGGCACTACCGGTGCCCTCGCTGCTGCGCGGCTTTTCCGCGCCGGTGAAGCTGGTCGGCGGGCTCACCGCCGCCGACCTGACGTTCCTTGCCGGCCATGACGGCGATCCGTTCAACCGATGGCAGGCGATCCAGAACCTGGCCATGGGGCTGCTGACCGAGGCAACGGCCGCCGCCCATGCCGGCAAGCCGACCCCCACCGACGACGCATTCCTCGAAGCCATGGGCGCGATTGCCGGCGACGACGGCCTCGACCCTGCGTTCCGGGCGCTCGCCCTGCAGCTTCCCGGCGAGACCGACATTGCCCGCGACATCGGCGAGGACGTCGATCCGGACGCCGTCGCCACGGCCCGCACGGCCCTTCGCGCCGCCATCGGCACGGCGCTCGGCGACACCTTCGGTGCGCTCTATGACGGCCTTGCCGACAGCGGGCCCTATTCTCCCGACGCGGCTGCCGCCGGACGGCGGGCGCTGCGCAACGTCGCCCTCGACTACCTGCTTGCCGCCGGCGGCGCGGCAGCCGAGGCGCGCACCCGCGACCACTACCTTGCCGCCGACAACATGACCGACAGGCTGGCGGCGATGACCTCGCTGGTCAACGCCTCGGCGCCGGCCGCCGCGGAGGCGCTTGCCGATTTCCACGACCGGTTCGCCGGCGATCCCCTCGTCATCGACAAGTGGTTCGCGGTCCAGGCGGCGGCCCCGTTCGCCGAGACGCTGTCGAAGGTGGAGGAGCTGACCGGCCATCCGGCGTTCTCCTGGTCCAATCCGAACCGGGTGCGCTCGCTGATCGGCGTCTTTGCCACCGGCAATCCGACCCAGTTCAACCGGGCCGACGGCGCCGGCTTTGAATTCGTCGCCGAGGCGGTCTTGCGGCTCGACCGATCGAACCCGCAGGTTGCGGCACGGCTGCTGTCCGCGTTCCGGTCCTGGCGGGCGCTGGAGCCGGAACGGCGGGAGCGCGCGGAGGCGGCATTGCGGCAGGTCGCTGCAACGACGCCGCTGTCAGCCGATGTCCAAGATATTGTGTCTCGATCGCTCGACTAGCCACAACATCTATCCACTTTTCTTTCCGACCGAAAGCAGAAACCGGGCTGATTTCAGCCCGTTTCTGCAGCCGCGCGACAATAGCCAGCGCATACCAAGTATCTGCGACACTTTTTTTTAAACCGACTCTGGACAAGGCGAGTCGCGTCGATTCAAATGAAATTGATTCGGCGGTGCGGCGTTTCCGGATCTGAGGCAGTTTCAATTCAACAACTGGAGAGTCTGGCATGGCGCGGGCTATTGCTGCGCATGCGAGCGACTGGATTCGCCGTTTTTTCGTCCGTCAGACGAACGATGACGATGTCCTGCGCGGCCACGTCAAGCTCCTTGCCCGCCCGGCCTACAGCCGGCTCCTGAAGGCCGAGCCCTATATCCGCCGGTCGATCCCCGTTCTCATCATCGTCTTCGTGGTGACCCTGGCGCTGGTGCGGGCGACATCCCTCATCAACGACCGCGCCGACGTCAAGGCCGAAGCCGAGGACGAGCTGTCGCTGATCGCGACCGCGCTCGCCTCGCAGCTCAATCTTTCCGAGCCGAAGCTGCCCGAAGCCGGTTTCCAGACCGCGCTCAGGGCCGCCCTGGCCGACTCCCTGCCGCCGGGCGCCACCAGCGACGAGCGGATGATCCTCGTCGCCGACGCCAACGGCGCAGTCGCCGCCTCCGCACCGGCACGGCTGGACCTCGACGGCCACGCACTCACCGAATATCTCGGCTACTCGCAACCGCTGACCACCTTCGGGGCCCGGGCCGGGGTGCTGGAATACACGCTGCCGAACGGCAAGGACGTCATCGCCACCGTGCGCCACATCAGCGGCCGGGTCGGCATGGTCGCCGTCGTCCAGCCGGTCGATGCGATCCTGTCGGACTGGCGCATGCGGGTGTCGTCGCACGTCTCGCTGTTCGTGTGCACCGCCGGCACCCTGATCATCCTCGTCTATGCCTATTTCGCCCAGTCGACCCGGGCCCATGAGGCCGACACCATCTATTCGCGCACCCAGGCGCGGATCGAGACGGCGCTGCAGCGCGGCCGCTGCGGCCTCATCGACTGGGACCTGTCGCGCGGGCGGATGTTCTGGTCGACATCGATGTACGATATCCTGCACATGCCGCCGCGGGATGACCTGATCGGCTTCGGCGAGGTCAACGCCCTCGTCCATCCCGACGACGGCAGCCTCTACGAGCTGGCCGAGAACCTCCTGCGCGACCAGGAATACATCGTCGACCGGGTGTTCCGGATGCGCCGCGCCGACGGCACCTGGATCTGGCTGCAGATCCGGGCCGAGGTGGTCAAGGAAACGCCGGCCGGCTCGGCCCATCTGATCGGCATCGCCGTCGACATCACCGAGCAGCGCAAGCTCGCCGAGCGCACCGCCACCGCCGACATGCGGCTGCGCGACGCCATCGAGACGATCTCAGAGGCCTTCGTCCTCTGGGACACCGAAAACCGCCTCGTCATGTGCAACACCAAGTACCAGCAGTTCTTCGACCTGCCGGCGGGTGCGATCGTCGCCGGCACGCACTATGAAGACGTCATGCGCGAGGCGCGCGAGCCCATCGTGATGACCCAGATCATCGAGGACGACCGGGCCGAACAGGGCGCGCGCAGCTACGAGGCACAGCTTGAAGGCGACCGCTGGCTGCAGATCAGCGAACGGCGGACCAAGGACGGCGGCTTCGTGTCGGTCGGCACCGACATCTCGGCCCTGAAGCGCCACGAGGAAAAGCTGATGGACAGCGAGCGGCGGCTGATGGCGACCGTCGCGGACCTGCGCCAGTCGCGCAAGAAGCTGGAAACCCAGGCCCAGCAACTGGTCGAGCTGGCGGAAAAATACGCCGACGAGAAGACCCGCGCGGAAGACGCCAACAAAGCCAAGTCCGAATTTCTCGCCAACATGTCCCACGAACTGCGCACGCCGCTGAACGCCATCATCGGCTTTTCCGACATCATGCAGCAGGGCATGTTCGGCGATCTCGGCTGCGACAAGTACATGGAGTACTGCTCCGACATCAACGAAAGCGGCACCCACCTCCTCGACGTCATCAACGACATCCTTGACATGTCGAAGATCGAGACCGGGCGGCTGTCGCTCAATATGGAGCCGCTGGACTTCAACGAGATCGTCCGGGAGTCGACCCGGATCATGTCGCCGGAAGCGGCGCAGAAGAACATCACCATCAACGCCGACCTGCCGAACGACGCCGAAGCCGTCGGCGACCGGCGGGCGATGAAGCAGATCATCATCAACCTGTTGTCCAACGCCGTGAAATTCACCGGCGAGCGGGGCCAGGTGACGGTGCGCGCCCGGCGCGCCGACGGCGGCCTCAACATCGAGATCGAGGACACCGGTATCGGCATCTCGCGCGTCGACGTGGACCGGCTCGGCCAGCCCTTCGTGCAGGTGGAGAACCAGTTCACCAAGAGCCACAAGGGCGCCGGCCTCGGCCTTGCCATCTCGCGCTCGCTGATCGAGCTGCATGGCGGGGAGATGGACATCCGTTCCGAAATCGGCGTCGGCACCATTGTTGCCATCCGCTTGCCCGGGCCGGCCGAACCCGACGAGGTCCAGGCGACGCTGGACGTCTGAGGGCCTATCCCTCTTCCGGCTTTGCGACCGGGCCGACGAGGCGTTCGAAGACGCTCCTGACCTCCGCCTCGGTTTCCCTCAGATGCACCTCCAGCCGGGCGAACTCCGGCAGGGAAGCGGCCTTGGCCAGTAGCTCCTTCAGCCCGAGCGGCGCGTCCTCCGCCTTGAACGGGCCGGCAATGGCGAGCCGCAGGATCTGGGTCAGGTCCTGGTAGAGGGTGATCGCCGGGATCAGCACTTCCGCATCGCCGCCACCCAGCACTCCGGCGCGAAGCGCGTTCGTCAAGGCTTTCAGCGTGTTGCGGGCGAGGATCTCCGGGTGCTTGCGGCCGAAGGCCAATTGCAGGTACTGGGCGATAAACTCGATGTCGACGAGGCCGCCCGCGACCTGCTTGATGTCCCAGGGATCGTCGGTGCCCTTTTCCTTTTCGATGCGATAGCGCATGGCGGCGACTTCGGAGGCGAGCGCTGCCGGATCGCGCTCGCGCACCAGGACCTCGTCGATGCAGGCCCGGACCCGCTCGCCGAAGGCCGCATCGCCGCCGATGACGGCGGCACGGGTCAGCACCATGTGCTCCCAGGTCCAGGCGTCCTTGGCCTGGTAGCGCTCGAAGGCCGCGACATGGGTGGCGAGCGGCCCGGCATTGCCGGACGGCCTGAGCCTCATGTCGACCTCGTAGAGGGTGCCCTCGGGCGTCGGCGCGGAGAGCGCCGCGATCAGCCGCTGGGTCAGCCTTGCGTAGTACTGGCTCGGTGCCAGCCCGCGCCGACCGTCGGATTCCTTGGCGTCCTCGTCAATGTCGTAGAGCAGCATCAGGTCGAGGTCGGAGGCCGCGGTCATCTCGCCGCCGCCGAGCTTGCCGAGCGCCAAGAGCGCGACCTTTGCGCCCGGGAAGGTGCCGTGGGCGCGCTCGATCTCCGCGGTCGCTTCCTCCAAGAGCGTGCGCACGAGCACGCCGGCAAGGGTGGCGAAGGCATCGCCGGCCTGGCTGGCGGAGAGGGTGCCGGTCAGCACCCGCACGCCGATCAGGAACATCTGCTCCTGGCCGATGATGCGGGCACGGTTGAGCTTTTCCTCGTAGTCGCGGGCCTCGGCGAGGAAGTCGGTGACCCGGCCGGCGATCTCCTCGCCGCTCGGCACGGTGCCGAAAAAGGCCGGATCGAGGACGGCGCCGAGCACCCGCGGCCGCCGCGCGATGGTCTGGCCGAGGCGCGGCGCGGCGCCGAGGATGACCGCGATGAGCCCGAGCATGTTCGGATTGGAATGCAGCATGGAAAAGAGCTGCACGCCGGTCGGCAGGCGCGAGACCATCTCGTCGAAGGCGCGGAACGCGGCATCGGCGTTTTCGGTTGCCGCCAGGGCTTCAAGCAGCGCCGGCGTCAGTTCGGTGAGGGCCTCGCGGGCGCGGGTGGAGCGCATCGCCGGATAGCGACCATAGTGCCAGGCGCGGATCGCGCGGATCACCTCGCGCGGCTGTTTGAAGCCGATGCCGGCAAGGGTCTCCACCGTGTTCGGGTCCTCGTCGTCGCCGGTGAAGACGAGATTGCCGAGGCTGCCGGAAAGCTGCTGCTCGGCCTCGAACAGCTCCGCATAGTGACCGCGCACGGTCTCCAGGTGATGGCGCAGGTCGGCGGCGAAGGCGTCGAGGTCGTCGTAGCCGGCAAGCCGGACGACGCGCATCAGGGCCCCCTCCTCCTCCGGCAGGAGCTGGGTCTGCTCGTCATTGACCATCTGGATGCGGTGCTCGATGCCGCGCAGGAACGCATAGGCGGCGGCGAGCTCGTCGCGGGTCGCCCCGTCGACCCAGCCGAGATGGACCAGCTCGTCGAGCATCTCCAGCGTGCGCTTGCCGCGCAGCGACATGTTGCGGCCGCCGGCGATGAGCTGCTGGGTCTGGACGAAGAACTCCACCTCGCGGATGCCGCCATGGCCGACCTTGACGTTGTGGCCGGCGACGCCGATGGCGGCGAAGCCTTTATGGGCGTGGATCTGGCGCTTGATCGACTGGATGTCGGCGATCGCCGCGTAGTCGAGATATTTGCGCCAGATGAACGGGGCGATCTCGGCGAGGAAACCGTCGCCCGCGACCTTGTCGCCGGCCGCGGCGCGGGCCTTGATGAGGGCGGCGCGCTCCCAGTTCTGGCCCATGGATTCGTAATAGGTGAGCGCGGCCGGAAGCGAGATGGCGACGGGGGTGGCGCCGGGATCGGGGCGGAGCCGAAGATCGACGCGGAAGACATAGCCGTCGGCCGTCCTCTCCTGCATGATCTTCACCAGCCTTTTCGTCAGCCGGACGAAGAAGGTGGCGGCGTCCGAGCGGTCCGTCAGGGGCGCGCGGTCGGCGGCGTAAAGGATGATCAGGTCGATGTCGCTGGAATAGTTGAGTTCGCGGGCGCCGTGCTTGCCCATGGCCAGCACCACATAGCCGCAACCAGCCTCCGGGTCGTCCTCGTTCAGCCCCTCGACCTTGCCCTGGCGGGCGTAGTCGCGAAACAGGAAGCGGACGGTCGCCTTGAGCGCCGCATCGGCGATGTCGCTGAGGGCGCGTGTGACCTCGACGACCGACCAGGCGCCGCCGAGATCGGCAAGGGCGATGGCGAGCGCGGCCTTCGCCTTGATTTTTCTGAGCCGCGTCATCAGCGAGGCCTCGTCCTCGGCGGGCGCAAGCGCCTCGTCGACGAGACCGGCGATGAATTCGGTCGGGTCCGCTTCGAGGATGACACCGAGGGACGCGGGATCCTTCAGGGCGATGTCGCGGAGATAGGGGGCGTTGGAAAAGACGCCGCCGAGGAAGATGGCCAGCGACGGATCCGATTTGACGAGACGGATGACGGTCTCGCCGTCCTCGGCAGCCTCAGCGCGGGCGAGAAGGTCGGCAACGAGGCCTTCCGCGATTTCCGCCTCGGCCGGCGGGACGCTCGCGGTGATGCGCCCGGCAAGGGGGCCCGTTGCCCCTTCGGTCCCTGTTGCGCCCGTTTCGGCCATGGCCGCGCCTCCCTGGCTTTTTTGAGGCCGCGACGCATGTCGGCCGCGGCCTATCTTGCCGGAAACCTCAATTTGGAGACGAGGCCCGGATCGTTGTCGGCGAAATCGAGGTCGCCGTTATGCATCCGCGCGACGGCCTGCACAAGGCTGAGGCCGAGGCCGGAGCCCGGCGCGTTGCGGCTGGCTTCCAGGCGCACGAAGCGCTGGCGGACCTTGTCGCGATCGGCCTCCGGAATGCCGGGGCCGCGGTCGGCGACGGTCGCGACCACCGCCGGGCCGTCGCGAGAAACCTTCAGCGAAATCTGGTTGCGGTCCTCGCCTTCGGCAGCGCCCTCGTCAGCCCCCTCTTCCGGCTTGCCGTATTTCAGCGCGTTGTCGATGAGGTTGGCGAGCGCCTGGGCGATCAGTTCGCGGTTGCCGTGGATCTTGGCCGGGCCGGCGATGTCGACCGAAAAGCGCATGCCGGCATCCTCGGCGACGGGCTCGTACATCTCGGCGACCTCGGCGGCGATCTCGGCGATGTCGATGTCGGACATGACGACGCCGGAGGAACTAGCCTCGACCCGGGCGATGGCGAGCAGCGCATCGAAGGTGCGGATGAGCTGGTCGGAATCCTCGATCACCTGTTCCAGCACATCGCGGGTATTGGCCGCGTCGATCGGTTCGCGCAGCGCCGTCTCGACCCGGTTCCGGAGCCGCGTCAGGGGCGTCTTCAGGTCGTGGGCGATGTTGTCGGAGACTTCCTTGAGGCCGATCATCAACTGCTCGATGCGGCCGAGCATGGCGTTGAGGTTTTCCGCCAGCCGGTCGAACTCGTCGCCGGTGCCGGTGATCTGCAGGCGGCCGGACAGGTCGCCGGACATGATCTGCTTGCTGGTCTCCGACACCGAATCGATGCGCTTCAGCACCCGGCGGTTGACGAAGAACCAGGACAGGAGGCCGAGCGCGATCATGACGACGATGGTGATCCGGAAGGCCTGGCGGATGACGTCGCGGAACTGCTCGCGCTCGCCGATGTCGCGGCCGACGAGGAGCCGGAAGCCGCTCGGCAGTTCCACCACCTTGACCAGCGCCAACTGGTCGCCGACCTCGTTTCCGGTGCCGTCGAAGCGGGCATAGCGCAACCGCTGGGGCCTTGCGTCGGGATCGGCGAGCACGGCGGCCGGAACGCTCGCCACGTTGCCGGCGATCGCATTGCCGCTGAAGTCGGTGACCAGGAACAGCGAGGCGCCGGGGCGGCGCGACAGGTGATCGACGAAGCGCACGACGCGGCCGATGCCGCCGCGGTCATATTGCCGGACCAGATCGCCGATCTCCTCGTCGATGGTCTCGTTGAGCTGGCGGCCCAAAACCTCTGACGTATTGTGCGCGATGTAGATGATGATGAACACGGCGAGCGCCGCGAACACCACCAGATAGATCGCCGACAGCTTGAACGCCGTGGTGCGGAAGAGTTTACCGAGCGCCGTCACGGATCACATATCCCGCGCCGCGCACGGTCTGGATCAGGGGCGTCTCGAAGCCCTTGTCGATCTTGCCGCGAAGGCGCGACATGTGCACATCGATCACGTTGGTCTGGGGGTCGAAATGGTACTCCCAGACGTTTTCCAGCAGCATCGTGCGGGTCACCACCTGGCCGGCGTTCTTCATCAGGTATTCCAGGAGCCGGAACTCGCGCGGCTGCAGGGTGATCTCCTGGCCGCCGCGGCGCACGGTGTGGGACAGCCGGTCGAGCTCCAGGTCGCCGACCTTGTAAAGCACCTCGGCGTGTTCCGGCTTCTGGCGCCGGTTTAGCGCCTCGACCCGGGCCAGCAGTTCGGAAAAGGCATAGGGCTTGGCGAGATAGTCGTCGCCGCCGGCGCGCAGGCCCGTGACCCGGTCGTCGACCTGGCCGAGGGCGGAGAGGATCAGCACCGGGGTGCGGTCGCCGGAGCGGCGCAGCTCCGCGACGATGGACAGGCCGTCGCGCTTCGGCAGCATGCGGTCGACGACGAGCACGTCGTAGCCGCCAGTCGCCGCCATCTGCCAGCCGGTGTCGCCGTCCAGCGCATGGTCGGCGACGTGGCCGGCCTCGTTGAGGGCCTTGCCGAGATAGACCGCCGCTTCGCGGTCGTCTTCGATCACCAGAATCCGCATGGGGCGCACTATACAGACAAACCGGACGGGGCAGAAAAGGGGAAAGGGACGCGCCCGTGACGCGTCCCCGGAAAAAGGCCGGGACGGCAGGCCGGATGGCGAGGCCTGCCGTCCCGTGACGCCGGTTCCGTGTGGGGGGATCGGGGATGAGGCACCACGGAACCGGACATCTTGCTGCGGCCGGAGGGGCTAGCCGCGGCTGAGCGGGATGGCGACGAAGCGTGCGGTGTCGCCGTTCTGGACCCGGAGCAGCGCCGCCTTGCGGCCGGAGCCCTTGACGTCGTCGATGGCACGGGCGACGTCGCGCGGGGATTCGACGGCGGTGCCGGCGACTTCCAGGATCACGTCACCGACCCTGAGGCCGCGGGCGGCGGCATCGCTCTCCGGATCGATGTCGGTGATGACGACGCCCTGATCGGCGGCGCCGGTCTCGGCGGCCGGGACGACGGCGATGCCGAGATCTTCCAGCGAGGTGCTCGAGGACTGCGTGTCGTCCCCGTTGCCGCTGTCGCGGTCGGCGCTGGCGACGCGGTCGTTCAGGCGACCGAGCTTGACGTCGATGGTCTGAGCCTTGCCGCCCCGAAGGACCTCGACCTTGACCGTGCTGTCCGGCTGGTAGGCGGCGACGACGCGGGCCAGTTCCTTGGAGTTGTCGATCTTCTCGCCGTCGACGGCGGTGACCACGTCACCGGTCTTCAGGCCGGCCTTTTCCGCCGGGCTGTTCGGCTGCACTTCGGCGACCAGGGCGCCCGTCGGCTCGTCGAGCGAAAGGCTCTCGGCGATGTCGTCGGTGACGGTCTGGATGTGGACGCCGAGCCAGCCGCGCACGACCTTGCCGTCGTCCTTGAGGTCGGCGACGATCTCCTTGGCGGTGGAGGCCGGGATGGCGAAGCCGATGCCGATCGAGCCGCCGGAGGGCGAGTAGATGGCGGTGTTGACGCCGACGACGTTGCCGTCGAGGTCGAAGGTCGGGCCGCCGGAGTTGCCGCGGTTGATCGGGGCGTCGATCTGCAGGAAGTCGTCATAGGGGCCGGCGCCGATGTCGCGGCCGCGGGCCGAGACGATGCCGGAGGTGACAGTGCCGCCGAGGCCGAACGGGTTGCCGACCGCCATCACCCAGTCGCCGACGCGCACGTCTTTGTCGGCGAAGGAGACGAACGGGAAGCCGCCATTGTCCTCGATCTTGACGAGGGCGAGGTCGGTCTTCTTGTCGGTGCCGATCACCTTGGCGGTGTAGGTCTTGCCGCCCTGAACGGTGACGGTCACTTCCTCGGCGTTGTCGACGACGTGGTTGTTGGTGACGATGTAGCCGTCGGAGGAGATCAGGAAGCCGGAGCCCTGGGCCATGGCATAGGGATGGCGGCCGCGGCGGTGGCGCCAGCGCTTGCCCTGGTCGTCGCCGCGGTTACCGAAGCGTTCCTCGCCGAAGCGGCGGAAGAAGCGCTCCAGCGGATGGCCGTCCGGGAAGTCGGGGAATTCCTGGAAGAACGAGACGTTCGGGGTGGCTTCGGTCTTGACGCTGATGGAGACGACGGCCGGGCTCACCTTCTCGGCGAGGTCGGCGAAGCTGAACGGCTTCATGGTCGTCTGGGCGCTTTCGGCGAGCGCCGGGGTGGACTGCACCAGGGCCGACTGGCCGATCATGCCGCCGGCAACGCCGAGGGCCAGGACGCTGGCCATCAGGGCGCGCTTGGAGGACGGGATGATGGCGGCGGTCCAGCCGGCGCGTCGGGGGGAATTATTCGTCATCGGTCGGTGTTCTCCTGTCGAACATTCTCAGTTCAAGCGTGAAGCGAAACTTTGGAGGACGGCGACGGGGCATCGCCGTACGACTGACAGGCAATATGGGGCGCGTCGCCTTACAGCGCCCTGTCGATTGGATTAAACTTTTGTAAGATTCCAAGGGGATACCGGCGCGGAACGGCGCGAATCCCGCCCCGACGCCGGGACTTCAGCGATCCTGCCGCCGTGCGGGCGCCGGGGTTTAGTCCGAGTCCACCAGCCGGGTGACGACGGCGGCGCCGGCATGCAGCGTCTTGTGCACCGGGCAGCGGTCGGCGATCTGGCGCATGCGCTCGCGGGTTTCCGCGTCGAGGTCGCCGTCGATGGAGATCATCCGCTCGAAGCGGTCGATCTTGCCGCCGCGGCCGCGCACCTCCTCGCTGCAGTCCTGGCAATCGGCGGCGTGCACCTTGCCGTGGGAGACCTCCACGGAGACGTGCTCGACCGGCAGCTTCTTGTGGTCGGCGTACATGCGCAGCGTCATCGTGGTGCAGGCGCCGAGGGCGACCGACAGATAGTCATAGGGCGACGGGCCGGTGTCATTGCCGCCATAGCCCTCAGGTTCGTCGGCGAGGAGACGGTGGCGGCCGGCCTGGACATAGGCCTGGAAGGTGCCCTCGCCCGTCTCGGAGACGCGGATGGCCTTGTCGTCGGCATCGCCGGCCGGGGGCTCGGCCCCGACATAGCGCCCGGCCCAGGCGGCGATGACCTTGGCGGCATAGGCGGCGTCCGAGGGATCGCTGATCAGGTGGTCGGCGGTGTCGAGGGAAATGAAGCTCTTGGGGTGCTTGGCGGCAACGAACAGCGCCGTTGCGTTCTCGATGTCGACGACCTCGTCGCGCGGCGCGTGCAGGATCAGCAGCGCCTTCTTCATCGCCTTGACGCAGTCATGGACGTTCTGGCCGCGGACGTCGGCGAGGAAGTCGTCGCGGATGCGGAACTCACGGCCGGCAAGGGTGACGGTCGCAGAGCCGGTGTTTTCGATCTCGTCCAGATGGGCGTGGAAGGAGCGGGTCACGTGCTCGGCGTCGGCCGGAGCGCCAATGGTGGCGACCGCCACCGCTTCGGGGATGCGCGGCGCGGCGGTGAGCACCGCAGCACCGCCCAGCGAATGGCCGATAAGCAGCTTCGGCGCCTCGAAATTGCGGCGCAGATACTCGGCGGCGGCGAGGATGTCGCCGACATTGGAGGAAAAGTCGGTGTTGGCGAATTCCCCCTCGGAGGAGCCGAGGCCGGTGAAGTCGAAGCGCAGCACCGCAAAGCCGTGGCGCGCCAGTTCGCCGGCGATGCGCCTGACGGCGGCGAGATCCTTGGAGCAGGTGAAGCAATGGGCAAGGAGCGCGGTGGCCCGGACCGTGCCGGCGGGAAGATCGAGGCGGGCCGAGAGCGGCTTGTCGAGACTGCCCTTGAACGAAATGCGCTGGACCTCGGCCGACATCGAACTCCCCCTTGGCGATTCCCGCATCGCAACAGGCGCCAACAATAGGGGATCGAAGGGGATTTGCCGAGCCGGATCGCGGCCGGATCAACCGCCCTTGCGGTCTTTCAGGACCTTTTCCAGTTCGGCCCGCTCCGCCGCGGTCAGCTCGACCGGACCGCCCGGCCCGGCGGCGGCGGAGCGCCGCTGGCGGCGCCAGGCAAAGAACACGGCGATGATGCCGAGCACCAGAACCGCCGGAGCGGTCAGCCAGAGGATCAGCGTGTGGCCGCCGAAGCGCGGCTTCAGGAGCACGAACTCGCCATAGCGGTTGACCAGGTAGTCGATCACCTCCTCGTTGCTGTCGCCGGCCGTGAGGCGGTCACGGACCAGCACGCGCAGATCCTTGGCGAGTTCGGCGTTGGAATCGTCGATCGACTGGTTCTGGCAGACGAGGCAGCGCAGGCCCTCTGAAATCTCCCGGGCGCGCGCTTCCAGCTTCGGATCCTTCAGCATCTCGTCCGGCTCGACGGCATGGACGGCGGCCGGCAGGCAAAGCCACGACAGCGCGAGGAAAAGGGCGGCGATCCGCTTCATCGTCTTTCGCTCCTTGGCCGCGGTCATTCCGCGGCCGCAACAGTGCGGCGGGCGCGGGTCGGCGCGCCGACCCTGAGGCGCCGGTCGCTGAGGGAGAGGAGCCCGCCAAAGGCCATGACCACGCAGCCGAGCCAGACCAGGAGCACCAGCGGCTTCCAGTAGAGGCGTACGGCAACGCCGCCGGCATTCATCTCATCGCCAATGGCGAGATAGAGCTGGGAGAAGCCGATGGAACGGATGGCGGCCTCGGAGGTCGGCATGCCGCGCGCGGTGTAGACCCGCTTGGAGGGCGTCATGACGCCGAGTTCCTTGCCGTCGCGGGTGATCCGGAAGCGGGCGGCGATCTCGCGGTAGTTCGGGCCGGCACGGCCCTGCGAGCCGAGGAACGTCGCCTCGTAGCCGCCGATCGTCGCCGTCTCGCCCTGCTTCATGACGCGGATGTTCTCAAGCTGCCAGGCGGAGGTGGTGACGATGCCGAGCACCGTGACGCCGACGCCGAAATGCGCAAAGGCGGTGCCCCAGGCAGAGCGCGGCAGGCCGACGGCGCGGCGCAGCGAGTTGCCGGCCGGCACACGGAACAGCTTGATGCGGCTGGCGATGTCGGCGATGGCGCCGATCATCATCCAGGCGGCGAGCGCGACGCCGAGAATGGCGAGCAGCGGTCCGCCGTCGACGGCCCAGGCGGTAATCAGCGCGGTGAGGATGACAAGGCCGAGGACCACGGCGAGGCGCTGGGACACGGCAAGGATATCGCCGCGCTTCCAGGCCAGGAACGGGCCGAACGGCATGACGATCAGCGCCGGCAGGATCAGCGGCCCGAAGGTCATGTTGAAGAACGGCGCGCCGACGGAGATCTTCTCGCCGGTGGTCGCCTCAAGGGCCAGCGGATAGAGCGTGCCGATGAGGACAGCGGCGCAGGCGGCCGTCAGGAACAGATTGTTGAAGACCAGCGCGCCCTCGCGGCTGATCGGCGCGAACAGGCCGCCGCGGCGCAGGCTCGGCGCGCGCCAGGCAAAGAGCGCGAAGGCGCCGCCGATGAAGGTCGCGAGAATGAGCAGGATGAAGACGCCGCGGGTCGGGTCGCTGGCAAATGAGTGCACCGAGGTCAGCACGCCGGAGCGGACCAGGAAGGTGCCGAGCAGCGACAGCGAGAAGGTGAGGATGGCCAGAAGGATTGTCCACACCTTCAGGGCGTCGCGCTTTTCCATGACGATGGCCGAATGGAGCAGCGCCGAGCCGGTCAGCCAGGGCATGAAGGAGGCGTTCTCGACCGGATCCCAGAACCACCATCCGCCCCAGCCGAGCTCGTAATAGGCCCAGTAGGAGCCCATGGCGATACCGAGGGTGAGGAAGATCCAGGCGATCAGCACCCAGGGCCGGACCCAGCGCGCCCAGGCCGCGTCGATGCGCCCCTCGATGAGCGCCGCGGCGGCAAAGGCAAAGGCGATCGAAAAGCCGACATAGCCGAGATAGAGCAGCGGCGGATGCACGGCGAGGCCGATGTCCTGGAGGATCGGGTTGAGGTCCTGGCCCTCCATGGGCGCCGGAAAGATGCGCGCGAACGGGTTGGAGGTCGTCAGGATGAACAGCAGGAAGGCGGCGGCGACCCAGCCCTGGACGGCCAGCACATTGGCCTTCAGCGTCGCCGGCATGTTGTGGCCGAAGGCGGCGACCAGCGCCCCGAAGAAGGCAAGGATCAGCGCCCACAGCAGCATGGAGCCTTCGTGATTGCCCCAGACGCTGGTGAACTTGTAGATGAGCGGCTGGGTCGAATGGGAGTTCGCCCACACGAGTTCCAGCGAGAAATCGGACTGCACGAAGGCCTGGGTCAGGGCGGCGAAGGCGAGACCGACGAACAGGAACTGGGCGGCCGCGGCGGGGGATGCCACCGCCATCAGGCGCGCGTCGCCGCGCTGCGATCCCCAGATCGGCAGCACCGACTGGATCAGCGACAGGGCAAAGGCGAGTACCAGGGCGTAGTGGCCGAGTTCTGCGATCATCGTCTCGTTGTCCCCTTGGTGGTTCTGCCTTGCGCGCCGGTGCTGGTGTTTCCCAGCGCCGTCAGTTGGTTTCGGTGCCCTGCCAGACGCCCTGCTTCTTCAGCGAATCGGCGACTTCCTTGGGCATGTAGTTCTCGTCGTGCTTGGCCAGCACCGTGTCGGCGTCAAAGGTCCCGCCGACCGCCAGCATGCCCTCCACGACGACGCCCTGCCCCTCGCGGAAGAGGTCCGGCAGGATGCCGGTGAAGGTCACCGGCACGTCGTTGGCGGTGTCGGTGACGGTGAAGGTCACCGTGGTGCCCTCGCCGCGGACCACCGAGCCTTCCTTGACGAGGCCGCCGAGGCGGATGCGCTGCTGCGGCGGCACCGGATGCTCGGCGATGTCGGTCGGGCTCTGGAAGAACACGATCTGGTCGGTCAGGGCGAAAAGGATGAGGCCGACCGCGCAGGCGACCACGACACCGGCAATTCCGATCAAACTCAAGCGACGCTGTTTGCGTGTCATCGCGACACCTGTCTCCCTTAGCTCAGGTCAGGATCTAAAGCGGTATCCCCAGCCCCCCGGCTGCCTGTTCGATGCGGGCCCTGGCCGCGGCGTCGCCGCCATGGGCGGCGATGGCCTTTGCCGCCGCCTGCCTGGCCTCGTCTTTCTTGTCGAGCACCATGTAGGCGCGCATGAGGCGGATCCAGTCGTCGGCCGACCCGCCGTCGGTCTCGAGCCGCTCGGCAAGGCGCGACACCATGTCGTTGATCATCGCCTGGCGGTCTTCGGTGTTCATCTGTTGCGCCGCGGCGACGTCCTCGGCGGAGGGACCCGGTGCGGCCGGCGCGGTCGCCTCGCCGCCGGCGGGCGCCTGGGGCGCCGGCTGCTGCGGTGCTGTGACCTCGGGTGCGGCGGCGACGTCGGGCATCTTGACCGGAAGCCCCGCCCCCTTTTGCGCCTTTTCAAGCTCGGAGCGGGCGAAGCGGACCCAGGGCTCGCGCGGGTCCGTGGTCTTCAGGAACGCTTCCCAGGCGGCGGCGGCTTCCTTGAAGCTGCCCTCCTGGTTGAGCGCGACGGCGAGGAAGAACCGCGGCTCGACGGCATTGGCCTCGTGCTCCAGGGCGCGCCGGAACGCGGCCTTGGCGTCCTCCACGACCTTGCCGCCCTCGCGGGCGACGATGGATTCGCCAAGGCCGATCTGTAGCTGGGCATTGGAACCCAGAAGCTCGATCGCCTTGCCGAAGGCGGTCGCCGCATCGCTCGGCCGGTTGACGCGCAGATAGACCGGCGCAACCAGCGACCAGGCGGTGCCGTCGCTCGGATTGTCCTTCAGATAGGCCTCAGCCCCTTCCAACAGGCGTGCGACGTCGCCGCCATGGGGAGAGGTCGCCGGCGCGCGGGCCGACAGCGGCTGGTCGGGAATGCCCGGCGAGCCGACGGCGAGATAGAGCGCGACGCTGACGATGGGCACCAGCACGATGGCCGCGGCCGCGGCCGCCCAGGGCATCCGCGAGCGCTGCGACGGCTGCGCCTTTGCTTCGGCTTCGGAGGCACGCAGCAGGCGCCGGGCGATCTCGGCGCGCGTCGCCTCGGCTTCGGCGGAATCGATGAGGCCGCTGTCGAGGTCCCGCGACACCTCGTCGAGCTGGTCCTTGTAGACCGCGACGTCGTGGGCGGCGGCGGGCGCCGGCTTTTTGCCCGATTGCAGGAGCAGCGGCACGATCACGGCGACCACCGCGACTACCGTCATGACTGCAATCAGTGTCCAGAGAACCATCACTTGCAACCTGTTCGCATTCCATTGCGCTGTTATGACATAACGCGCATTCGGCGCAGGGCCGTCGTGACAAGGTGTCACGGCGAGGCGCCCGTTTGAGCCGGCCGGCGAGGCGATGCCTATCCCGGCTGGCGCATATGAGCAAGCGCCGCCTCTATCAGATTTTTGTCATGGGGAAAATGCGCCAGCGCAATGTTGCCGGGCAAGCGGTATCAGGTGCCCGTTGCGCGCTTGTCGAGATTGGCGACGGCGTTGTTTCGGGTCCGCTGCAGGCCGTAGGCATAGTCCTCGTCGAAGACGATGCGGGAGAAGTCGATGGCCGCGTCGAGTTTCTTGATCGGCAGGTCGCAGGTGCCGGCATCGCCGGCGCGGATGCGCTCAAGCAGCCCATAGGACAGGGTCTCCACCGACTGGCGAACGTTGCGCCAGGTCCGCGACTGCAGGTCGTTGAGGGCAAGGCTGTCGACCGCGCGACGGGCGGCGGTGAGGATGTGCAGGGCACGCGTGGCGTCGGCGACCATATGGACGTCGAGCACGCCGCTGGCATCGTCGGATACCCTGAGGATGCGCCGGACGAGGGCGATCGCCGGCTCGATCTCGATGCCGACCCGGTCCGACATCTTGCGCCGGGAAGCGGCAAGCGTCGCGCTCCACTCGCCGTATTCCTCGATCTGGATGTCGACGTCGAGGGCCCGCACGACCTCGTGGTAGCGGTCGATCATCCCGGTCAGGGTCTCGATGTCCTTGCCGCCCTGCTGGGCTTCGGTGAAGCCCATGACCAGACGCCCGACCTCCGACAGGAGCACGTCGATGAAGGCGCGGTAGGGCGCAACGTCGATCTTTTTCACCGAATCGGCCTTTGCCAGCCCCTTGGTGACGGTGACCAGGAAGACCGCGGACGGCAGCCGATCGAGCAATGCGGCGGCGACGAAGGCCGGGTCCTTGGGAAACGAGCCGAGGAAGGCCTTCAGGATCTTCAGCGCGTAGCCGTCCGGGGCGAAGTCCGCGGTCGTGAAACGGGCCGGCAGCTTCTTGAAGAAGGAGGCGAATTCGCGTTCGTGGGAGAGCACGGCGATGAGGTCTTCCAGATCCTCCATCTGGTCGCCGCCGCCCAGTTGGGCCGCCAGCCGCTGCTTGCCGCGCGGCACCTGCTGGATGTCCTTGAGGTGGGAGCGCATGACGCGCAGGGTCTCGGCGCGGATCTGGGCGGTCTGCTCCTCGATCTGGTCGTCGTCGATGTCGCCGGTGCCCTCGCCCTTCAGCACGGCGACCAGGGGATCGGGGGCGACGTCGCGCGAGATCCAGCCCCAGATGCGCTCCAGGGAGGAGCGAGCGATACGGCCGCGCTGGCGCTTCTGCAACTCACCGTCGTAGAGGAACGGCTCCACCGGGCGGAAGAAGGCGCGCATGATCATGTCGGCGCGCTCGGCTTCCGTGGCGCGTTCGCGCACCACGGACCGGGCGACGGAAAGGAACAGTTTTCGCTGTGCGTCGGAAAGGCCGTTGCCGCCGGCCGTCTCCAGCTTGGCGAGGAACATCTTGCGCGCCTGCGGCGACAGGCTCAGCAGGTATGTCTTCACCTTTTCTTCGATCAGCGCTTGATTGGCCATGGAGTGCCGCCCCGGCCCCTTCGTCTCTTCCGACATGCTCGATTGTCTAAAAAGACGGGAAACCCCTTAAGATTTTGCTTATCGCCGAAGGAAATCAGGCGCGAAAACGGGACGCAGTCGGGCCCGGCTGCGGGATCGAATGGCGAATGGGAAAGCGGTCAGGAGACCGAGCGCCAAGTCTCGTTCGGCTGGCGGCAGGCGGTGCCGCGGAACACCTTGGGAGCGTCGTCGACGAAGATCGTGTGGGTATAGTCGCGGCAGCGGGAGTTGTTGATGGTGTAGGTCGGTCCGGGGATGACCTCGCCCCTGTTGCCGGAGGACGGGTTCTTCCAGGCCACCGGCGAGCCGGAGCGGTTGTACTCCAGCGCACGGAACTGCGCCTCGTAGATCGCCTGGCGGTCCTCGTCGTCGAGCTCGGGACTGATTTCCTGGCCGATCAGCGCTTCGATGGCGGCCCCGGCCTTACTTTTGGGAACCGGCTCGCCGCTGCCGTAACGGCTCTTCAGCGAGACATCGCCGTCGGAGCTGCTCGACAGGCCGAGCGTATCGCACCCGCCGACCAGGCCGGCGAGGGTGGCGCCCACAATGAGTGCTCCGATCCGCATCGTCGTCAATCCACAGTCTCGTCGCCGGAGACATCCCTTCCGGAGACGGGTCGGCAGGCCCCGCCGCCGCACGATTTCACGACCAATGGTAGCACGTTACCGACAGTGAAGCGCATGCCACGAAATGATGGCCGAATTGCGCCTAGACAGGCTAGATGGGGCCGCCCGACGCCAATGTCAAAGCGCCGGCAGCGAAAGTGTGGCGCGAAGGCCGCCGGCCGGCGCCGCGTCGAGGCGGATCTCGCCGCCGTAGAGGCGCGCCAGTTCGGTGACGATGGACAGGCCGAGGCCGGAACCGGGAACGGTCTCGTCGAGCCTGCGGCCGCGCTTGATCGCCTCCTCGCGTTCCGACGGCGTCAGCCCCGGCCCGTCGTCGTCGACATGGATCAGCATCATGTCGCGGTCGACCCCCGGCCGGCGCGCGGCCGCCGCGATCGTCACCGTCACCTCCGACGCCGCCCATTTGCAGGCATTGTCGACGAGGTTGCCGAGCATCTCCTCGAAATCCTGCTGCTCGCCGCGGAATGCCGGCGGCTTGCCCGCGTCGATCCTCAGCGTGACGGTCTTTTCCTCATGGATGCGACGCATGGCGCGCACCAGGCGCTCGGTGACCGGGCCGACATCGGTGACGGCGCCGATGACCCGGCGCTGGGCGGCGATGCGGGCGCGCTCCAGGTGGCGGGTGATCTGCACGCCCATCTGCTCGGCCTGTTCGCGGACCTTGCGGGCAAAGGGCGTGTCCTCCCTGCGCGCCTCGTTGACGACGACGCTGAGCGGCGTCTTCAGGGCATGGGCGAGGTTGCCGACATGGGTGCGGGCGCGCTCCACGACCTCGCGGTTGGAATCGATGAGGGCGTTGAGCTCTTCGGCCAGCGGCTCGATCTCGGCGGGGAAGTCGCCGTGCAGGCGGTCGGCGGCGCCGGTCCGGATGGCATAGAGCGCGTTGCTCATGCGCTGCAGGGGCCTGAGGCCGACCTGGACCTGGAAGATGACGGCGACGATGATGCCGAAGCCCATCACCGCAAGGGTCAGGGCGACGGTGGAGCGGAAGGAGGCGACGTCGGCGCGGACTTCGTCGGCATTGCCGGCAACGGCGATGCGGAAGGTGCCGCGTTCGGGGAAGCTGATCTCGCGCTCAATGACGCGCAGTTCCTCGTCATTGGGGCCGGGAACGTAGCCGCGCCAGGTGCGGGTATCATCCGGCTCGGCGCCGAACCGGCTCGGCAGGGCGAGCGCATCGCCGAGCAGCGAGCCGGAGGTCATGGCAAGTCCGGTGGCGTTGTCGGAGCCGACCTGCCAGTACCAGCCCGACAGGGGCAGCTCGAAGCGCGGCTCGCCGAGGCTGCCGGGATCGGGCAGGTCGATGGTGGCGGTGTCGTCGTCGGCGTCCGGCTCGGCGTCGGGTTGCTGCGGGCCGGCATCCGGTGCGGCGGCGGCGCGCGTTTCGGCCTGTGCTTGGGATTGTGCTTCGGCTTGCGCTTCGGCCTGTGTCCCGGCTTCGGGCTCGCCCGGCGGCCCTGCCTCTGCGTCGACAGAGACCGGCGCATCGGCGCTGACCATGGCTCCGACCAGGAGCTTCAGATAGACGTTCAGCCGCTCGTCGAAGGAGCGTTCGACGGAGTTCTGGTAGACGGCGGAGAGGATGAAGCCGGCAAAGATCAGCGCCACCGCGCTCCACACGGCCGCGCCAATGAACAGTCTTGAGGAAAGCGACCTAGGCGTCATTCGCCGGCGCCGATATCCGGTAACCGAGCCCGCGCACCGTCTCGATGACATCGACCGCGAGCTTGCGCCTGAGGCGCCCGACGAACACCTCGATGGTGTTGGAATCGCGGTCGAAATCCTGGTCGTAGAGGTGTTCGACCAGCTCGGTGCGCGAGACGACGCGGCCCATATGGTGCATCAGGTAGGCGAGCAGGCGGTATTCGTGGGAGGTGAGCTTGACCGGATTGCCGTCGACGGTGACGCGGCCGGCGCGGGTGTCGAGCCGCAAGGTGCCGCATTCGATCTCGGCCGAGGCGTGGCCGGCGGCGCGGCGCACCAGGGCGCGCAGGCGGGCCAGCACCTCCTCCATGTGAAACGGCTTGGCGACGTAGTCGTCGGCGCCGGCGTCGATGCCGGCCACCTTGTCGCTCCAGCGGTCGCGGGCGGTCAGGATCAGCACCGGCATCGTCCGGCCCTCGCGGCGCCACTCCTCCAGCACCGAAATGCCGTCCATCTTCGGCAGGCCGATATCGAGCACCACGGCGTCGTAGGGTTCGGTGTCGCCGAGGAAGTGCCCCTCCTCGCCGTCGCTGGCGGTATCGACCGCATAGCCGGCGTCCTTCAGGGCCTCGACGAGCTGGCGATTGAGATCGGGGTCGTCCTCGACCACCAGAATACGCACAATCGATCTCCTTTTGAGGGCGTCACATCAGGCTGCTAGGGCGTCGCGCCGATGCGCTGGACCCGCACCTTGCCTTTGCGCGACAGCACGGTGACGCGATAGAAATAGCGGCGGCCGCTCTTGCACAGCCGCGCCTTGACGATCTCGCCGCGGGCCTTGTGGCGCACCACCGACAGGCTGACGGCCTCGCCGCGGGCGACGGCCCGGCGGGCCTGTTCGTGGTTCAGGCACTCGGCCGACGCGGCAGCCGGAAGTCCCGCCACCATCAGGACCAGCAGCACCGACAGCAGGGCCTGGCGCATCCAGTTCGTCATGACGGCCGACCTCCCGGTCCGGTACGCAGGAGCAAGGGGCATTGCCGGCGGCATCGAACCGACGCCCGCCAGCACGGGCATCGCCAGACGCGCCGCGCGGTCCGGGGCTGGACCTTTTCCGCTTCCGTTTGGTGTGGGTGCCATGCCGCTTGCAGATACCGTCTCATTCATTGCCACACCCCTATCGGGTCGCGGGTGAATGGTTCATGAATGCCGAAATGTTCCCGCCCGCACAAGTCCGTGCCCGGCCGCAGGTCCGCCGGCGGGCTGCTCAGAATTCGGCATCGTAATCGAGCGTGCCGGCCCAATAGGTGCGGCCGCCGTCAAGGGACGGCGCCTGAATGGTCACCCCCAGCGGATAGATGTCCCGGGCGTCGGCCGCCCCATCGTCAAGGTTGCCGCTGATATCGATATGGATCGTCACGGCCGGGGCCGTCCGCAGGGGCACGGGCGCCGGCACGCACACCCAGGACGGCGACGCCTGGCCGCCGGAGCCGGCGTAGCCGGCCGACGAAAACGGCACGCCGGTGATGCAATAGCGCGCGCACAGCATGTATTCGAGCATGGGCGGCCGGCGCTCGAAGGGCGTTGCCAGGGGCCCGACCTCGAGCTGGACGCGGCGGAAGGACGCGGACGTCGCGGAAAGGGTGACGGCCGCGTCGCCGGTGGCACCGCCATCGACCGTCACCGTGGCGCCGCGCCGGCCGCTGCCGGCAAAGATCGTCGCCCCCGTCCCCGCCACGTCGACGATGATGTCCGCGCTCGGATCCTCCACGGAGACCGTGACCGTCTCACCGGCGAGATCCGGGTTCTCGATGACCTGGACGAGGGAGCCGGAGGCGAGCGTGACGACGCCCGCGGCAACGCTGTAGTCGGCACCGCCGGCCCCGGCCTTCCAGCGGTCGTGGCCGTAGGTGCCGGCAGCAAGCGCGCCGCCGGCAAAGCCGCGCTGGTTAACCCCGAACGCGCCGTTGATGAGGAGGTTGCGCAGGCCGCCGAGCGCGCCGCCGTTGAGCGCTGAAAGGGCCGCACCGTTCGGCAGCGTCAGGGTGCCGGTGGCCGGGTCGGCGGAAAAGGCGTCGGACCAGGTGCTGCCGTCGGCACTGACCTTGGCGCGCAGCGCATCGTCGCCGGCAAGGCCGATCTCGGCTCGGCCCGACCAGGCGTCCTGGAACAGCAGCGAGGCGGTGTTGCCGGCCGCCTCCTTGTCGACGACGAAGCGGACGTCGCCATTGCCGCCGTCGGCCACCGCGACCGGGGCGAAGAGCACGGCGTTCGACTTCACCGCCAGCTTGTTGGTGGCGTCCGGCGCGGTGTTGACGCCGAGGCGCTCATATTCGGCGGTGAGCGAGGCGCCGGTCTCGATGTCGACCCATTCGCTGCCGGTCCAGGCGACGAAGCTGCCCGGATCGGCGTCCCAGCAGAACCAGCCGGGCTCCGGCGTGAGGAACGTCCAGATGCCGTCGAGCCGGTGGGCGATGAGGGTGTCGCGGCCGGCCCAGGCGCCGGTGGCGCCGGCGGCGACGATGTGGCGGTCGCCCTCTTGCGGGCTTGCCGGCGGCGCCGTTCGATTGCGGTCCTTGACGGCGAGCTGGCAGACCGCGTCGAGGCGCATCAGCGCCTCGTTGTGGGTGACGTGCTTTTGCGCCTGGGAGGCCTCGATGAGCGGGAGCTTCAGGTGGGGGGTGTCAGACATGGACGATCGCCTCGCGCTGAATGCCGGCGACACGGGCGCCGAGCTGGGTGACCCTCAGGTGATAGCTGTCTTGCAGCGCGCCGAAATCGGCGGCCTGGTCGGCGGCGGCATAAGTGACGGCCGGGCCGGTCACCTCGAAGGAACGGGCCGGCGTGCCGCCCGACAGAACCTCGACCAGATAGCGCTCGCGCTCCTCGCCAAGCGGCACGTCGCGGCCGCTCCAGCCGTCGCCGTCGATGCGGGTGCGGCGGACCCAGGAAAAGGCGACGTCGCCGCTCTCCGCGATGCGCCGGGCGCTGAGGTGTGCCGGGCTGAACGGCTTCAGGCCGCGGCCACCGGCGGCGTAGCTAACCTCGGCCATGGCAGCATCGGCGACGGTGCGCCGGGACGGGCCGATGCGGTAGATGCGCTCAAGGTCGATCTCGTCGGTGCGGATCGGCACCTGTTCCACGGCCGCGTTGAGAACGACGAAATCGGCGCCGGCCGGAGCGCCGACCGCCATGGCGTCCTCGGTGCCGAGCTGGCCGCGCAACAACCGGGTCAGCTCGTAGGTGCTTTCGGCGACGAGGTCGGCGGCTGCGAACTGCAGCACCTCCCATGCGCCATTGGCGCAAAGGACCGCCACGGCGTTGGCGCCGGCAAGGACGGCGCTGTCGTCGCGCGAGGACAGGCTGCCGCCGATGAGGCTCACCGTCAGGGCGTTGGCGTTGTCCCAGCGCGCCAGCGGACCCGGCGCCAGCGATGCGGCGAGGCTGCCGATCGTCGCGCGCTGGGAGGGCACCGCGACGCGGCTGTAGCTCGCTCCCGTCGCCGAGCGCCAGACCGCGACCGTTCCCGGCCAGGGCCTTGCGGAGACAGCAATGCGCGGCCGGTGGTGGGGCTCGTCCGGATCGATCACCGGCAGGTCGAGCATGACCACGTCGGGCGCGCCGAAGACGGTCGGGCGGGCCTGCTTGCCGATCGCTGCCGGCGCCGGCGCCGGCCGGAAGACGTCCGGGTCGATGGTGCGGGCGGAGATCCGCCTCAGCCCCGCATCGGCGACCTCGGTGACCAGCAGCGGTCGGGTCACCTCCTCCTCCACGAGCGTGACGAGGTCGCCCGGCTCGATGGCGACGCGGTCGCGCCGCAGCGCGAATTCGAAGCGCTCGCGGCCGGCCCAGGCGTCGTGCAGCAGCATCTCGGCGGTTTCCTGCATGAAGGAGGGCGGCGCGATCGCCGGCACGCTGCGGCTTTCCAGGCGCGCGCTGCCGCCCGCCGTGCGCCGTGCGGCGGCCGCGCCGCTTTCAAA